>DASTKC010000065.1:0-10894 GCA_035716085.1 Candidatus Eiseniibacteriota bacterium
GGATCAGCTCGTCGAGGACGTTCTTTCGGAGGAGCTTCTTGTCGTCGTCGCTCAGCTTGCGCCCCGCCTTGGCCTCGATTTCCTCGAAGTACGGCTCGGCCAGGCGGTCCCAGTCGATCTGGTAGATGGGGATGCCATCCACCATGCCGATCTCGTCCGGACGCGGAGCGGGAGCCGGCGCCGTGGACTTCGGTTTGGACGGGGGCTTCGCGGATGGCTTCGCCGAAGCCGACGGCTGCGCGGGCGCGCCTTGGAGCGCGGCGGCGACGACGAGCAGGGCGATGGCGACGACGGACGATCGCAGAATGTTGGGGGGGTTCACTGGGACGGAAAGTCTAGAAACGGGTCCAGGTCCTGTCCACGCGAAACGCCGGTTGACGGCAAAGAAAAGCCCCTGGAGGGCGGTTCTCGCGAAGTGTGGGGGGCAGAAGCATCGCGAGGCTGCCGCCAGCTACCAGGGGCCTTAAACCGTCGACTTGAACCCAAACGCGACCCGATACGCTGAAGCAGGGCAAGATGTCGTGCACACGCGGGCGAGCCACGCTGGGTCCCAGCCGTGAGGTCTGGGTACGGTCTAGCCCTTTTGCACTCACCGTGCCAGGTCAGCGGGCACGTCGATCGTTTTGGTTCTTGGGTTAAGTTCATGTAAAAATGACAGTTACACTCAAGGGCTGGATCGACCTCAGGACGGGACCGACGGGGTTCTTGTGCCGCAGGATACCGAGGGTGTGGATGAGTCGTTCTAAGCCAAACTCAAAGAATCAGTTATCAGACGTGAGTCAATCAATGGATCGATGTGCCGGATTGACTCACTTCCACTTCGGTTCCGACACCGTAACGTTCCAGCATCCGGTACAGCGTTCGGCGCGGAACCCCGAGGATCCGGGCGGCTTCCGTCTTGTTCCCCCGGACCTTGTCGAGGACCGAAAGAACATATCGCCGCGTCATTTCGTCCAGAGTGGCCTGGCCCCCCGGGGTTGCCGGCACCGGGCCAGCGTGATGGACGATCTTGTCGGGCAGGTCCGACTCCTCGACGATCGACCCTGGCGCGAGTGCAACCGCGCCCTCCACCACGTTCTCGAGCTCCCGGACGTTCCCGGGCCAGGGGTAGTTCATCAGGGCGCGCATCGCCTTGGTGGAGAACCCCTGGAGCGGACGCTGCGCGAGGAGTCCGTACTCGCGGAGGAAGTGCTCGGCCAGGAGCGGGATGTCGTCCCGCCGCTCGCGAAGCGGCGGCACGCGCAGCGCGACCACGTGGAGCCGGTAGTAGAGGTCGAGGCGGAAGCGTCCCGTGCGGACGAGCGCCTCGAGATCCTGGTGCGTCGCCGCGACCACGCGCACGTCGACCGGAATCGTGTCCGTGCCTCCGACCGGCTTCACTTCCTCCTCCTGGAGCACGCGCAGGAGCTTCGCCTGCATGGAGAGGGACATGTCGCCGACCTCGTCTAGGAAGACGGTCCCGCGGTTGGCCTCGAGGAAGAGGCCCGGGCGACGCTCGATGGCGCCGGTGAAGGCTCCCTTCACGTGCCCGAAGAGCTCCGACTCCAAGAGCGTCTCCGAGAGGCTCGTGCAGTTGACCGCGACGAACGGGCGGTCCCGGCGCGTCGAGGCCTCGTGGATCGTCCGCGCGATCAGCTCCTTCCCCGTGCCGCTCTCGCCCTGGATCATGACCGAGCTCTTCGTTCCCGCGACGCGGGAGACGAGCTTGAAGAGCTCGACCATGTCCGGATGCGATCCGATGATCGCGGAGATCGGGCGCCCCCGCCGTCTCGGCTCTCCCGCGGACGACGTCGGAGCCGGCGCCGCGCCAGCCTTGGTCGTTTGCTCCCGCGCGCGGCGGCGCTCCATGGCGCGCTCCACCACCCGCCGCACCTCGTCGAGCTTGAAGGGCTTCCGCACGTAGTCGAAGGCCCCCTCGTTGAGCGCGCGGATCGCCATCTCGATCGTGCTGTAGGCCGTGACGAGGATCACGGTCGCGTCGGGCGCCACCTTGCGGAGCCGGCGCAGCACCTCGATCCCGTCGATATCGGGCATCTGGATGTCGCTCAGCACGACGTCGAAGGGACGCTCGGCCGCCTGCTTCAGCGCTTCGGCGCCGCTCTGTGCCACGGAAACGTCGTAGCCCTCCTGCACGAAGACTTCGCGCAAAAGACCGGACGATCCGGAATCGTCGTCGACGACCAGCAGCGTGGGACGGGTACGAGATGACATCGGTTTTAGCCCCCAGGTACCGGCGCGGGGAGCGCCGCTGCCCTATTGTACCCCACCTGAGCCTCCTGTGCGCCGGGCCCTGAGACCTGCTCCATCAGGAAACCGGCACCCGGAAGGCCGCTCCAGGGTTGCTGATGGAAGGAGCGGCCGGTACCATCGGCGCTCATGCCCGGCGAGCGGGCACCCCTTCACGACGCGGAGGCGGCCATGACGTCCAGCCCGGAACCCGAGCTCGAGGAACCGCTCTCGACGGCGGATCTCCAGGAAGCTTGGTCGCTCCTCGTTCCCTCGGATCGCCTCGAGAGCTTCCGCGCGCTCGAGCGGACCGAAGCCGAAGACTTCTTCCTCAGCCTGAGTGCTCGCGACCAGGCCGAGCTCCTCCTCGGGATCCCCTCGGCCGAGCGCCGCTCGTGGATGCGCCTCCTCGCCCCCGACGACGCCGCGGACTTGGTGCAGGAGCTCGAGCCCGAGCAGCGCGAAGAGCTCCTCCAGCTTCTCGACGATCCGACCCGCTCGGACGTGAGCGGTCTCCTCGCGTACGCGGAGGACGACGCGGGCGGGCTCATGAACCCGCGCTACGCGCGGCTCCGCCCCGACATGTCGGTGGACGAGGCGATCACGTATCTCAGGCGTCACGCCGCCGAGCGCGCCGAGACTCTCACCTACGCGTACGTGCTCGCGCACGACAACAAGCTCCTCGGCGTGGTCAGCTATCGCGATCTCATCACCGCGAAGACCGACCAGAAGATCGACTCCATCATGCGCACCGACCTCGTCACGGTGCCGGAGGCGATGGACCAGGAGGAAGTGAGCCGGCTCTTCGCGACCTATCGACTGATGGCGTTCCCGGTCGTGGATTCCGAGGGGCGGATGAAGGGCATCGTCACCCTCGACGACATCGTCGACGTCGTGCGCGAGGAAGCGACCGAGGACATCCAGAAGATCGGCGGTACCGCGGTGCTCGACGCGCCGTATCTCCGCATGAGCACGATCGACATGGTCAAGAAGCGCGCCGGATGGCTGAGCGTGCTCTTCCTAGGCGAGAGCATGACCGCGGCCACCATGGGCTACTTCGAAGGGGAGATCGCGCGGGCGGTGGTGCTCGCGCTCTTCGTCCCGCTCGTCATCTCGAGCGGAGGAAACTCGGGAGGCCAGGCGACGACGCTTGTGATCCGCGCCATGGCGCTCGGCGAGGTAAAGCTCCGCGACTGGTGGCACGTGATGCGCCGGGAGATCGTCTCGGGACTCCTACTCGGCGGCATCCTGGCCGCGATCGGGATCGCGCGGATCACGATCTGGCAGGCACTCTTCCACTCCTACGGCCCCCACTACTTCCTGATCGCGATCTGCGTCGCCCTGAGCCTCATCGGCGTGGTGCTCTGGGGCACGCTCGTGGGATCGATGCTCCCCTTCATCCTCCGCCGCCTCGGCCTCGACCCCGCCACGGCGTCGGCGCCCTTCGTGGCGACGCTCGTCGACGTGACGGGGCTCATCATCTACTTCACCGCGGCGCGGGTCATCCTCTCGGGTACGCTGCTCTAGCTCTCGCCGCGCCTACTGTCCGCCACCCTCGGACAGCTTCCGCATCACATCGTCGAGGTTGAAGCTGGCCGGCTTCTGCCGCGGCGGGAACTCCTTGAAGCTCTGGAGCCACTGGGCGACGTACGCCTGAGCGGGAACGATCAGGAAGGTATGGTGCATCTGCCATTCGGCGAACCCGACGGCTTCCGGTCCGTGCTCGAACGGGTCGGCCCGCAGGTTGTAGAGGTTCGGCGCGCGCAGCCTCGTGAACTCCCCCTGCCACACGCCGATCGGCGTCTGCGGACTCGTCTCGGTGTGCTGCTCCATGAACGCGACCTTCCAGTTCTGATACCGGATGGCCATGGCTTCGCCGTCGTCGCTCCAGTAGATGAATTCCTTCCGGGGCGACTCCTTGACCTCGCCTTTCAGGAACGGCACGAGGTTGTACCCGTCGAGATGCACCTTGAAGCTCTTGCCTCCCGCACGATAGCCCTTCAATACCTTCGCGACTAAGTCCGGCTCGCCGGCAACGGCCGCGAACGTGGGGACCAGATCCTCGTGCGCGCAGATGTCGTTGATCACGGTGCCCGGATGGATCACGCCGGGCCACCGGATCAGCATCGGCACGCGGAATGCCCCTTCCCAGTTGGTGGCCTTCTCGCCCTTGAACGGCGTGGTACCGCCGTCGGGCCACGTGAAGACCTCGGCGCCGTTGTCGGTCGTGTAGACCACGATCGTGTTGTTCGCGATGCCGAGGTCGTCGAGCTTGCGGAGGAGCTGGCCGACGTGCGCATCGTGCTCGACCATGCCGTCGGGATAGATCCCGAGCCCCGTCACGCCCTGGGATTCCTTCTTCAGATGCGTGAAGATGTGCATGCGCGTCGAGTTGTACCAGCAGAAGAAAGGCTTCCCGGCCTTGGCCTGCTTGTCCATCCACCCGAGGGCCGCGTCGGTGAATTCGTCGTCGACCGTCTCCATGCGCTTCACCGTCAGCGGGCCGGTGTTCTCGATCTTCTGCTTGCCCACGCGACCATAGGTTGGATCCACGGTCGCGTTGTCCTTGTCGGTGGCCCAGCAGTGGAGCACGCCGCGCGGGCCGAACTTGGCCTTGAATTTCGGATCCTTGGGATAGTCCGCGTCCTCCGGCTCCTCCTCGGCGTTCAGATGGTACAGATTGCCGAAGAACTCATCGAAGCCGTGCACCGTGGGCAGGAACTGGTTGAGATCGCCGAGGTGGTTCTTGCCGAATTGCCCGGTCGTGTAGCCGAGCTGCTTCATGAACTCGGCCATGCTCGGGTCCTTCGCGCTCAATCCGATCGGGGCGCCGGGAAGGCCGACCTTCGTGAGGCCGGTCCGGATCGGGGACTGCCCCGTCACGAAGGCGGCGCGCCCCGCGGTGCAGCTCTGCTGCCCATACCAGTCGGTGAAGCGCGCGCCTTCCGCCGCGATGCGGTCAATGTTGGGCGTGCTGTAACCCATGATCCCGGAGTTGTAGCAGCTCGGGTTAAACCACCCGATGTCGTCGCCCATGATCACGAGGATGTTGGGCTTCTTCTCCTGCGCGATCGCGGAGGTCGACCACAGCAGAAGGATGGCGGCCAAAGCGATTCCAATGCGTCTCACCCCTTTGCTCCTTTCGCCGTTCGATGCACTTCTCGCTCCAGGGAGCTGGAGCCCGAATACGCATGAAAGCGACCAAGGCGAGGTGTCGGGCGAGGTGGTGGTCGCAACGATGAGGCTACGCTGACGAACCTGGGATTTGGCCAGTATCGGCGCGCTCGAAGGCGCCGCGCAAGGGATGTGATGGGCTGGGTAAAACTACCTAGGAAGCAGGGCCTACGGGATGAAGACGGTCTCCCCGGCCTGCTCCTCGGCGTGGTAGCTGCTTCGCACGAGCGGACCCGACGCGACCTGGCGGATGCCTAGCCCGAGTCCGTACTCGCGGTAGTGCGCGAACTCGTCGGGCGTGACGTAGCGCTCGAGCGGGAGATGGTTCTTCGACGGCGGCAAGTACTGGCCGATGGTGGCCATCGACACGCCCTGGGCGTGGATGTCGCGCAGGAGCTCTTCCACTTCCTCCACCGTCTCGCCGATCCCGACCATGATCCCTGACTTCGCGGGGATCGCGGGCTCCCACGACGCGACGCGCTTCAGGAGCTCGAGCGAGCGGTCGTAGCGCCCCGCGGGGCGGACGCGCTTGTAGAGGCGCTTCACGGTCTCGAGGTTGTGGTTCAACACCTCGGGGCGCGCCTCGAGGACGGTCCGGAGCGCGGCCTCGTCGCCGAGGAAGTCGGGAATGAGCACCTCGACCTTCGCGCTCGGGATCGCCTCGTGGATGGCGCGGATCGTCTGCGCGAAGTGCTCCGCGCCTCCGTCCGGCAGCTCGTCCCGGTTCACCGAGGTGACGACCGTGTAGTGGAGACCGAGACGCCGCACCGCGTCGGCCACGCGGGCGGGCTCGTCGGGATCCACCGGGAGCGGCTTCCCGCTCCGGATGTCGCAGAACGGGCACGCGCGCGTGCAGACGTTTCCGAGGATCAGGAACGTGGCGGTGTGGCGCGAGAAGCAGTCGCCGATGTTCGGGCAGTTCGCGCTCTCGCAGACGGTGTGGAGATCCAGGGTGCGAAGGATCGCCTTCGTCTCCTGGTACTCCTTCCCCGACGGGATGCGCGCGCGGAGCCAGTCGGGACGGCGCGGGCCCGGCGGCGTCAGCGTGAGCGGCTGGTACTGGCGCAGCGGCTTCCGCTTCTCGCCCGCCTGGCTCCGGCGGTCGCTGTCCATGCGCTTAGCGGCCGCGTCGTCGGCGCTAGATGTGGATGGTGCGCCCGTCGGTTCCAAGCATTGCCTCCGCTGTTGCCTCGGCCAGGGTCGGATGCGCGTGCACCACGTCGGCCAGCTCGAGCGCCGACGCCTCGAAGTGCCGCGCGACCACCGACTCCGCGATCTGCTCGGTCGCGAGCACGCCGATGATGTGGACGCCGAGGATCTCGCCCGTCTTCGCGTCCGCGACCGACTTCACGAAGCCGTCCCCTTCCCCAAGGATGCTCGCCTTCGCGTTCGCCGTGAAGGGGAACTTGCCTGTCTTGATCTCGCGCCCGGTGGACCGCGCCTGGGCCTCGGTGAGCCCGACGCTCGCGACCTGCGGATGGCAGTAGGTGCAGTTGGGGATGGCCGCGTAGTTGACCGGGTGGGCCTTCTTCCCCGCGATCCGCTCGACCGCCACGACGCCCTCGTGCGAGGCGACGTGCGCGAGCGCCGCGGTCGGCACGATGTCGCCGATCGCGTAGACGCCGGCCACGTTCGTCTCCATGTTCTCGTTCACGAGCACGTAGCCCCGGTCCATCTTCACGCCCACGGTCTCGAGCCCGATGCCGTCGGTGACGGGCTTCCGCCCCGCCGCCATGAGCACGCGCTCCGTCCGGACGCGCTTCGTCTCGCCGCCGACGACGAATTCGCTCCACGCGGCGTCTCCCTCGGCGCGAACGCTCTTCAGATCCGCGCCGACGTGGATCTCCATCCCCTGCCGCGTGAAGGAGCGGAGGAGCGCCTGCGAGACATCCTCGTCCTCGATGGGCACGAGCCGCGGCATTCGCTCGATCAGGACGATCTTCGAGCCGAAGGCGTGGTAGATGGAAGCGAACTCCACGCCCACCGCGCCCGCTCCGATCACGAGGAGCGACTCCGGCACGCGATCGAGCGAAAGGATGTCGTCGCTCGAGATGACGACCCGGCCGTCGACAGGCGCCATCGGGAGCGAGCCGACCTTGGACCCGGTCGCGAGCACGATCGCACCGGCCTCGATCGTTTGCACGCTGCCGTCCGCGCCCTTGACCTCGATCGACTTGGCGCTCCGGAGCTTTCCCGTGCCCTTCAGGGTCGTGACCTTGTGCTTCCGGAGGAGCCCTTCCGTCCCCATGAAATTCTTCTTCACCACGCGGTCCTTCCGCTCCATCGCGGCTTTCAGATCGAGCGTGGCCTCGGCGACCTTGATGCCGAACTCGCCCGCCCGCTTGCAATGGAGCAGGACCTCGGCGGCCTCGAGGAGAGCCTTGGTGGGAATGCACCCCACGTGGAGGCACGTGCCTCCCACCTTGTCCTTCTCGATCACGACGGTCTTCAATCCGAGCTGCCCCGCGCGGATGGCGGCCACGTAGCCACCCGGCCCGCCTCCCAGGATCGCGACGTCGTAGCGGTCCGGGCTCACGGACGCGGCTCCACGGGGAAGGTCGGAGCGATGAGCCGGGCGAGATCGGTGAGGATCGTGAGGTCCGTCTGCGTGAAGAGAGCCGGCGTCTCGGAGTCGATGTCGATGACGCCGAGCACGCGGCCGTCCCGCTCGATCGGAACCACGATCTCGGAGCGGATGGAAGCGCTGCACATGAGGTAGCGCGGATCGGCGTTCACGTCCGGAATGATTTGCGGAACGCCGTGCGCCGCCACCCACCCGCAGATGCCCTGCGTGTCCCCGCCCTCGGCCGTGCCGATTCGGATCTTGTGGTGCGGCGAGTCGGGGCCGTGAAACGGCCCCATCTCGAGCATCCCGTCCCGCGCGAGGTAGATGCCCGTCCACGCGTATGCCGGAAACGCTTCGTGCACAGCGCGGACGAGATGGGCCAGCACCTCTGCATGCGGCTCCCCGCGCCCGATCATGGCCGCGACGTTGGGCGCGAGCATCCTCTGGGCCTCGGTCGGAAGCGGCCCCGGCATGGCCGTGGCCAAGTCCAGGAACGGAGCGGAGGCGGTAACGGGGTTCACGAAGTCCTCCCGGGCAGAGCCGTCGGGGGCGGGGGCGGGATCGCGGCCATCGCCCGGTCCTTCGCACGAATCAAGGGCTCGAAGAGATCGATCGGAATCGGAAAGAGCGTGGTCGAGTTGTTCTCGGTCGCGATCTCGGAGAGCGTCTGGAGGTAGCGGAGCGTGATCGCGAGCGGCTGGGTCGCGATGACGGCCGCGGCCTCGGTGAGCTTCTGGCTCGCCTGGAGCTCGCCCTCGGCATTGATGATCTTGGCGCGTCGCTCCCGCTCGGCCTCGGCCTGGCGCGCGATCGCGCGCTGCATCTCCTGCGGCAGGTCGACGTTCTTCACCTCGACGGTGCTCACCTTCACCCCCCAGGGCTCGGTGTGGCCGTCGATGACCCGCTGGAGCTCCTTGTTGATCTTTTCCCGCTTCGAGAGGAGCTCATCCAGATCCGACTCGCCGAGCACGCTCCGGAGCGTGGTCTGGGCCATCTGGCTGGTCGCGTAGAGGAAGTTCTCGACCTCGACCACCGCGCGCACGGGGTCCATCACGCGGAAGTACACGACCGCGTTGACCTTCACGCTGACGTTGTCGCGCGTGATCACGTCCTGCGGCGGCACGTCCATCGCCACGGTCCGGAGGGAGATCCGGACCATCTTGTCGATGATCGGGATGAGGAGGATGAGCCCGGGGCCTTTCATGCCGATGCTCCGCCCGAGGCGGAAGATGACGGCACGCTCGTACTCGCGGAGCACCTTGATGGCGCTCGAGAGGATCAGGATCCCGAGGACGACGAGCGTGATTGCGGTGTACGAGAACATCCGTGCCCCCCTTACGCCTTCTTCACCCGAAGCACGAGCCCGTCGACACGATGCACCACGACGCGGGCGCCCTTGGCGATCGGCTGGTCGGCCTCGGCCGCCCAGTACTCGCCGTGCACGAACACCTGTCCGCTCGGACCGAGATCGGTCAGCGCGGTTCCCTGCTCCCCCACCATGCCGTGCGTACCCGTGGTCGGCTTCAAGCGCTGGGCGCGGAGCCCCGCGCCGATCACGAGCGCGAAGAAGGCGACGGTCGCGCCGACGGCCGTGAGGATGACGGAGAGCGAGATGCGGGCGACGCCCTTGTCGCCTCCCAGGAGGATGAGCGAGCCCAGGAGGAGCGCGGCCGCGCCGCCCACAGTGAGAATGCCGTGGCTCTGCACCTTCACGTCCGCCGCGAAAAGCACCATAGCGAAGACGATCAAGGCGACGCCGGTCAAGTTGACCGGAAGCGCCTGGAACGCAAGGAACGCGAGCAGGAGGCAGATCCCTCCGACCACGCCGGGCAGAACCGCCCCTGGATTCGACAGCTCGAAGAGGAGCCCGTAGAAGCCGAGGATGAACAGGATGTAGGCGATGTTGGGATCGATGATCCGCCCCAGGAACTTCTGGCGCCAGGACGCCTCGTACGCGTGCGTCTCGGCGTTCGCGGTGTGGAGCGTCCTCGTAGTGCCCGCCACGGAGACGGTGCGTCCATCGATGGCCTTGAGGAGCTCGGTGAGGTCGCGCGCGACGAGGTCGATCACGTGTTCGTGGAGCGCGTCCTCCTCGTTGAGCGAGCTCCCCTCGCGCACGGCCTTCTCCGCCCAGTCGGCGTTCCGCCCGCGCTGCCTCGCGAGCGAGCGGATGTAGCTCACCGCGTCGTTCTTCACCTTGTTCGCCATGTCCTTCGCCACGTCCTGCCCGCCCACGTTGACCGGCGTGGCCGCACCGATCGACGTGCCCGGAGACATCGCGAGGACGTGCGACGCCATCCCGATGAACGTGCCCGCGCTCGCGGCGCGTCCTCCGGAGGGGGCGACATACACGACGATCGGCACCTCGGAGATCAGGATCCGCTTGATGATGTCGCGCATGGACGTGTCGAGGCCGCCCGGCGTGTCGAGACGGATCACGAGCGCCTCGCGGTGCGCCTTCTCCGCGCGGTCGATCGCCTGGATGACGGTCTCCGCCATGATCGGCTGGACCGGTCCCTCCCAGGTGAGGACGTCGACCTGGGGGCGATCGGAGCCGGCGCGCGTCGAGTCCGCCGGGTCCTTGGCGGACGCGGACACGGCCGCGATGATCGCGATCAGAAGCGCGAGGGAGAGAATCCCCCGCGCGGCGAGGCGTTTCACCCCTTTGCGCCTCGGTTCGAGCCGGCGCTGGATGTCTGGATGCGGTTGTTCTCGTCGACGTGCACGACGATGGGGGTGTGGCGGAGGAGCTCTTCGCGCTCCATCTGCGCGTAGGTGAGGATGATCACGAGATCCCCCACGTGCGCGAGGCGCGCGGCCGGGCCGTTCAGGCAAATCACGCCGCTCCCGCGCGGACCGCGGATGGCGTAGGTGTCGAAGCGCTCGCCGTTGTTCACGTTGAGCACGTTCACCTGCTCCCACGGCAGG
>DASTKC010000066.1:0-2493 GCA_035716085.1 Candidatus Eiseniibacteriota bacterium
CGCGAGCTCCTCGCGCAGGTCGGACTCGCCGACAAGGCGGACCGCGCGGCGGGGCGGCTCTCCGGAGGCGAGATGCAGCGGGTCGCCATCGCGCGGGCGCTCGCGCACGATCCGAAGCTCGTCCTGGCCGACGAGCCGACCGGGAATCTGGATCAGGCGAACGCGGAGGCGGTGCTCTCCCACCTCGCCTCGCTCGCACGCGAGAGCGGCGTCGCGCTCGTCCTCGCGACGCACAGCGAGGCCGCCGCCGCGATCGCGGACCGGCGCGTCCACCTGGTCGACGGCCGCATCGCCGAGATCCACTAGCGTGGTGGCCTTGGGCCAGCTGCTCGCCGCGCTCGGCCTCCGTCCGCTCGGCCGCCACTACGGCCGCACGCTCCTCACGCTCCTCGGCGTGGCCGCGGGCGTCGGCGTGTACGTCGGGATCGATCTCGCGGTTCAGGCGTCGGTTCAGTCGTTCACGCGCACCGCCCGCGCGGTCGCCGGTCCCGCGCAGCTCCGCATCCACCGGCTTCCCTTGGCACTGCCCGAGTCGGTGCTCGTCGCGCTCAAGCCGATCGAGGGGAGCGCTCTTTTCCGCCCCACGCTGGAGGCGCCCGCGCGCGCGGGGGGACCCACCGGATATCCCTTCACGATCCTCGGCGTGGATCTGGTCGGCGACCCGCGCTTCCTCGAAGCGGAGCGCGAGGGGAACCGCCGGTCGCCGCGCTCGAGCGGTCTCATCGCGGAGGACCCGCGCGCCGACGTGAAGGCGCTCTTCGACCGGCGCTCCCTCTGGGTGCCGCTCACCCTCGCGCACGCGATCGGCGCGCGCGATTCCATCACCGTCGTGGTCGGCACGCGCGCGCATCGCTTCCAGATCCATCCGATTCGGGTCAGCGGGCCGATCACGTCGGCGGCGGCCACGGTCGCGTTCATGGACGTCGCGCCGTTCCAGGAGGAGTTCGGCCGCGTGGGCGAGCTCGACTGGATCGACGTCGAGCCGGCGCCGGGGGTCGCGGTGGAACCCCTGCGGGAGGAGATCCAGCGCTTCCTGGAGGGGTCCCGAACGTGGGCCGACCTGAGGGTCGAGCCGCCCGAAGAGCGATCGCTTCAAGTAGAGCGCATGCTCGGCTCCTACCGCCGGAATCTCCGCGCGCTCTCCTTGATCTCGCTCGTGGTCGGGATGCTCCTCGCGTACAACGCGCTCCTCTCGTCGGTGCTCCAGCGGCGGAGCGAGATCGCACTCCTCCGCGCGCTCGGCGCGTCGCGCGGGCTCGTGGCGATCCTCTTGGGGGCGGAAGGCATCGTGGTCGGACTCTTGGGCGGCGCGCTCGGCGTGCTCCTCGGGCGCGCGCTCTCCGAAGGCGCGCTCCGGCTCGTGAGCCGCACGGTCAGCGATCTCTACGCGCGGAGCGCGCCGGGCGTGGTGGATCTGACGGGAAGCCACTGGCTGACCGGCATCGCGCTCGGCGCCGCGTCGGCGGCCGTGGCTTCGATCGGTCCGTTACGCGAAGGCCTCCGTGTGCGCCCGCTCGAGTTCCTCCGCGAGGAGCATCCGGGTCGCGCCGAACGTTCCTGGTCGTACCGCCGCGTCGCGACCGTGCTCGGAGCACTCGCGCTCGCGTTCTACCTGATCGAGCGCCCCGATGGAATCGGAGGCAGCTACCGCGGCTACGTGGGCGCCGCGGCCGCGCTCCTCGCGGGGGGGCTCCTCGCGCTCCCCGCGTTCGTGGGGCTCGTGCGCGTGTTTCGAGCCCCGCTCGAGCGCCTCTGGTCCCCTGCGGGACGCCTGGCCTACGCGACGGCGCTCGCGGCGCGGCGAAGGCTCGGCGTGTCGGTCGCGGCGCTCCTCCTCGCGTTCAGCATCGTCTGGGGGATGGCGTCGCTCGTGGAGTCCTTCCGCGTGACCGTCGAAGGCTGGGCCGACTCCACGCTCCGCGCGGATCTCTGGATCACACCGCGGAGCCGCGCGGGGAGTCCGGCCGAAGGCTCCATGCCGCCGTCCTGGACAAAGACGCTGGCCGGGCTCCCCGAAGTCGAGGACGTGGACGCATTCCGACTGCGCGAGCTCTCGCTCGGGGGCGAGATGATCTGGCTCGGCGCCGGCAACTCGGACGTGCTCGCACGGCACGGCTACCTGCCGCTCGTCGGAGGGGGCGACCCGAGGCCGCTCCTCGCGCGCGCCCACTTGGGACGGCTCGCCCTCGTGTCCGAGCCGCTCGCGCGCCGCCATGGAATCCACGCGGGGTCGACGCTCCTCATCCCCACGCCGACCGGCTCGCACGTGTACCAGGTGATGGCCGTCTACCGCGACTACTCGTCCGATCGCGGCTACGTGATCCTCGATCGGTCCATCTACCTCCAGGACTTCCGCGATTCGCTCGTGACCACGTACGCGCTCTATCTCGCTCCCGGCGTCTCGCGCGAGGCCGGCGCGCGCGCCGCGGAAGCCGCGCTGGGACAGGATGAGGTGATTCGCGTCACCGACACCCGCTCGATCCGGGAGGAGGT
>DASTKC010000067.1:0-6963 GCA_035716085.1 Candidatus Eiseniibacteriota bacterium
GGCTGCCGCTCTACAACCAGGACCTCGAAGGTACGACACCAGCCTGGGTGGAATTCCGGGACCGGATCCGAGCCGCCGATGCCGTCCTCTTCGTCTCTCCCGAGTACAACCGCTCCATTCCCGGCGGTCTCAAGAACGCCATCGATGTTGGGTCGCGTCCCTCCGGACAGAGCGCGTTCAAGGGGAAGCCGGCGGCCGTGATCAGCGTGTCTCCGGGTGCGATCGGCGGGTTTGGGGCGAACCAGCACATCCGCCAGACCCTGGTCTTTCTCGACATGCCGACGCTGCAGCAGCCCGAAGCCTACGTGGGCGGGGCAGCTTCACACTTCGATGCGGAGGGGAATCTCGCCAAGGAGGACACAAAGGTGTTCCTCCGGAAGTTCCTGGACGCTTTCGCGGACTGGATCGCGCGCCTGCGCCGGTAGCTGGGTGTGCTCAGCGCTCTGCGATCGCCTCGAGGAGAGGCGGGAGCGCCACCGCTGCGGGACCCCGAACGATCGACGCGAACACCTCGGCGTTCCCCGGATCCTCCGGCCCCACGTAGATCGTGACCGCGCCGCGCGCGGCTGCCGCGGAGGCGAAGCCCGCCGCCGGCTGCACGACACCTGACGTCCCCACCACGAGACAGAGATCGCAGTGCTCGAGCGCGGCGAAGATCGTCTCCAGCTCGAACGGCATTTCACCGAACCAGCAGATGTGCGGCCGCGCGAGGGCGCCGCAGACGGTGCAGCGGGGAAGGTCCTCGCGGCGCGTATAGGTCCCCTCGTCCGGGTAGGGATGCCGCGCGCATTCGGGATCGGAGCAGCGTGTCTCGAAGAGCCGGCCGTGCATGTGCGCCACGCGCCTCGACCCCGCACGCTCGTGGAGCGGGTCGACATTCTGCGTGCAGAGGAAGAAGCGGTCCTGGATCCGCTCTTCGAGCCGCGCGAGCGCCAGGTGCGCCGCGTTTGGCTCCTTGCCGCGCGCTCCCTCCCGCCGCTCGGAGTAGAAGCTCCAGACCAGGAGGGGATCGCGCGCGAAGGCTTCCGGCGTGGCCACCGATTCGATCGCATGCCCGCGCCAGTGCCCGTCCACGCCGCGGAACGTGGGGATGCCGCTCTCCGCGCTGATGCCGGCGCCGGTCAGGACGAAGACGCGCGGCTGGGATGGCAAGGAATCAAGGGCCGGGTCCATGTGACGGAGAGTAACGCATGGGCTATCATCGGTCGCTCATGTTCGTCTCCCGCGCCGCAGGAAGCCGCTTCGGTCCGTACGAGCTGATCGACCGCCTGGGCCAGGGCGGGATGGGCGAGGTCTATCGCGCCCGCGACACGCGTCTCGGGCGCGAGGTCGCGCTCAAGGTGCTTCCCGAAAGCGCCACGGCTTCGTCCGAGTCCAAGGCGCGCTTCGAGCGCGAGGCCCGCGCCATCTCCCGGCTCAACCACCCCCACATCTGCACCCTCTACGACATCGGGAGCGAGCAGGGGACCGACTACCTCGTCATGGAGCTCATCCCCGGCGACACCCTCGCGACCCGCATGCGGGGCGAGGCGGTTCCGGAGGGCGAGGTCGTTCGCCTCGGGGCGCAGATCGCGGAGGCGCTCGACGCCGCGCACAAGGCCGGGGTGATCCATCGCGATCTGAAGCCGGGGAATCTCATCGTGACGCCGGGCGGGAACATCAAGGTCGTGGACTTCGGTCTCGCCAAGGCCGAGTCGGATCACGCGCCACCCGCCGACACGACGCAGCTCGAGACCTCGCCGGGCGTGATCCTGGGCACCGTCGCCTACATGAGCCCGGAACACGCTCGGGGAGGCGGGATCGACGAGCGGTCCGACGTGTTCAGCCTCGGCATCGTGCTCTACCAGCTCGCGACCGGACGGCTTCCGTTCACGGGAACGACGGCGCTCGAGACACTCCTCGCCATTGCTGCCGCGGAATGGCCGCGGGTCGAACAGGGCGCGCTCCCGGCCGGCCTCGAGCGGGTGCTCCGCCGGTGCCTCGAGCGCGACCCGGTCCAGCGCTATTCGTCCATGGCGGAGCTCAAGGCCGATCTGACCCGGCTCGCAGATCCCGGCGCGCGCGACCGTCCGCACCATCTGCCACCGTCCGCGACCTCGTTCATCGGGCGCGAGATCGAGATCGCCGAGCTCTCGGAGCTCATCGGCGCGAGCCGGCTCGTGACGATCACGGGGGCTGGAGGCTCCGGGAAGACGCGACTCGCGATGGAGACCGCGCGCCGCCTTGCTCCGCGCTTCGACGCGGGTGTCCGCCAGGTTAGCTTCGACCCCGAGCTCGATCCGTCGCTCGTTGCCTCGGCGATCGCCGAGGCGTTCGGCGTCGTCGACCAGGAGGAATCGACGGTGCTCGACCGGCTCGCCGCCGAGATCGGAGCGAGGGAGCTCCTCCTCGTCGTGGACGGGTGCGAGCACGTGCTCGACGAGACGGCGCGCGCCCTCGAATCCCTCCTGGGAGCGGCCCCAAAGCTTCGCGTCCTCGCCACCAGCCGCGAGAGTTTGAACGTGGCGGGGGAGCATGTCTGGCCGGCGCCCCCCCTGTCCCTGCCGGAGAGCGCGGTCGGCGTGGAGGCCGCGATGAGCTCCGACGCCGTGCGGCTCTTCCACGACCGGGCGGTCGCGCGCGATCCCCGCTTCGCGCTCACGGGCGGAAACATCGAGGCGGTCCTGTCGATCTGCCGCCGTCTCGAAGGCATCCCCCTCGCCATCGAGCTGGCGGTGGCGCGCATTCCAGCCATGGCCCCCGCCGAGATCGAGCGCCGCCTCGACGATTGCTTCCGCGTCTTGAGCGGCGGGCGTCGCGGCGGTCCGGCGCGCCACCAGACGCTTCGCGCGGCGCTCGACTGGAGCCACGACCTCCTGTCCGAGCCGGAGCGCGTCCTCTATCGACGGCTGGCCGTCTTCGCGGGGGGCTTCGATCTCGAGCAGGCGGAATCCGTCTGCGGCTTCGGCAACCTCCCGGAAGGCGATGTGCTCGACACCCTCGCGCGTCTCGTCGACAAATCTCTCGTCGTCAGCCGGCACGACGACGAGGGCCGCACGCGCTACCGCCTGCTCGAGCCCTTGCGGCAGCACGCCGAAGAGCACCTCCGCGCCGCCGGCGAGCTCGACGCGATCGCGCGGCGGCATGCCGAGCGCATGGCCGCGTTCGCGGACCGCGCATACGACGAGCGGATCCGAGATCCGGCGCGCTGGGTCGAGCGCCTGGAACGCGACCACGACAACCTGCGCGCGGCGCTCGCCTGGACGGCGGCGCACGATGCCGAGGTCGATCTGAGGCTGGCCGGAGCGCTCGCGTGGTTCTGGCAGATGCACGGCCACTATCGCGAGGGACGTCAGGCGCTCCGCCGCGTGCTGGGGCGCGAGCGGCGACGAACGCGCGAGACGGCGCGCGCGCTCGCGGGGGCTAGCGTCCTCGCGGCCTGGGGCGGTGAAGCGGGCGGCGGCGGGAGCGCGGCGGAGGAGAGCCTCGCGATCTGGCGCGAGCTCGGGGATGCGCGCGAGGTCGCCGCGGCGCTCGAAGGGATCGGCTGGAGCCGATGGATCGCGGAGGACGATGCCGGAGCGATCGCGGCGTTCGAGGAAGGTCTCGCGACGTTCGAGCGGCTTGGAGACGCGCCGATGGTGAACCGCGCGAAGCTGGCGATCGCGCAGGTGCTCGTGGGCATTCCCGATGTCGGGCGAGCTCTGGCGATCGTGCGCGATGTGCTCCCGTCCGCGATCGAGCAGCGAAACGCGCGCGATATCCACTTCGCGCTCCACTTCCAGGCGGACTGCGCGCTCATCGCGGGAGATGCCCGAAGCGCCGAAGTGTTCTACACCGACAGTCTGCGCGCGGCCATCGACGCCGGCGATCCCTCGGAGATGTGCTTCGAGATCGAAGGGATCGCCATGGCGCTCGCGGGGCAGGGACGCGACCGGAAGGCGATGGTTCTCGTCGGAGCGCTCAAGGCGGAGCGGGAACGGCTCGGCGTCGATTTCCACGTGCGCTTCTGGGATGCCCTCATCGATCGGTTCCTCACGCCCGCCCGCGAGCGCATGGGCTCTGGGGCCGCGGCCGCGGAGCGGGAGGGACGCGCGATGGGATTCCGAACCGCCATCGACTACGCCCTATCCTCCGACCGCGACGCGAGCTGAGCTATACTCAGAGGACCCGGCCGGGCTACCAATGCCCCATTCGAGCCGGGCGCTCACGCATCGGTGACCGGGGGGACACCTATGAAGCGCATCCTGCTCGTCCTGTTCGCCTGCCTCGTGCCAGCCCTCGCACGCGCGCAAACCATCGACCTCACGACGGTAGGAGCGACCTTCTTCGGTGCGGACGGAGCCCGCTGGTATCAGGGCACGACGTTCGCGGGGACCACATCGTTCGTGGGTTTCCTGCGCGTGCAGGCGACCCCCACCGAGCGGGGCTTCAACACCGATTTTCGCCCCTTGGTGGAAGACGACATCGGGACGCTCACGTTCACGCATTCGATCACATTCGGCGTGTTCCAGCCCCGAATTCTGACAGATGCGACCGGCGCGTATCGGTTCTACACCCTGCTTCTCGACGTGAACGAGTCCTCGACCAATGGAGACAACTACATCTCCCTCGATTCCCTGACCGTCTACTCGGTGCCGGCGGGGAGCGGTGGATCGCTGAGCACCCGCGCCGCGATCGCGGCCGCGGGCACCGTGCGATATGACATGGACCAGCCTGCCAACCAGGTCGTGCTGATCGATGGAAATCTGGTCGTGGGCAGCGGCCTGAACGACATCGAGATCGACATTCCCGCCTCCCGATTCGACGGCGTCGGCGCCAGCGACTTCATCTACGTCCTGGTGCATTTCGGGCAGCTCGGAACGGTTTCGACGCGGAAGTACGGAACATCGGGCGGCTTCGAGGAGCTGCGCTACTCGCAGACTGTGACCGACGTGGAGGAGGCTTCCTCGGCGGCAACGGGACCGTGGATTCGCATGATGGGCGCGCCGTCGGGCGCGCTTCGCGCCCACTACTACGTCCCGGGGGCGGGGCAGGTGCGTCTCACCCTGTACGACATCCACGGTCGTGCCGTCGCATCCACCTCCTTCCGGGAGGACGCCGGCGGGATGCGAGACCTGCCCCTTCACACCGCGCCGAGCGTCTCTCGCCTCGCCTCGGGTATTTATTTCTACCGATTCGAATGGAACGATACGCGGCGGAGCGGGAAAGTCGCGATCCTGCGTTGAGTTAGGTCGGAGCCCTCTGCGGTCCGTATCTTGCTGCACGTTCCCCGATGAGGCCCGTTGGGCCCATTTCATACATCGGGGGATCCAGCCATGACTCGCTTCGTCGGCCTGCTCGCCGCATCAATTTGCATCGCCCTCTCGCCGGTCGGCTGCGGCTCGCAGCCGGCTCCGCGTGAAGTCGAGGGCAAGCTACGCACTCAGGTCCCCGCGTTCGTCGGCAAGCCCGGCGCGACCGTCCGCGGCGAGCCGCTGCTCGAGCGCGAAGCCGTCGCCAAGTTCTACGAAGGACGCCAGTACCGGTCCGCCTGGCCATCGGAGCGGAGCACCAACGATCTCCTGGACGCGATCAAGGACGTCGATGCGGACGGCCTCAAGCCCTCGGACTACCACCTCGACGCGATCCAGAAGCTCGTCGACGAGCAGAAGACGGCGCACGATCCCGCCATCCAGGCCGATCTCGACATCCTCATGACCGACGCCGTGGCGGCGATCGTCGACGACATGCGCTACGGGCGCGTGCGTCCGGCGAGCGTGAATCCGGCCTGGAACATGGATCCGCGCGAGGGTGCGCCCCCGCTCGAGACGGAGCTCGGCAAGGTGGTCGGAGCCGATCGCGTGCGGACGGCGCTCCAGCAGGAGCGGCCGCAGCACTTCATCTACCAAGGACTCGTGAAAGCGCTCGCCGATCTGCGGAAGATCGAATCCAGCGGCGGGTGGAGAACCATCCCCCCCGGTCCGACGCTCAAGGCGGGCATGCGCAACGCTCGCGTTGCCGCGCTCCGGGACCGCCTCCAGGCGTCCGGCGAGCTCGAGGCGGGACGGAGCGCCGACTCCCTCCGGTTCGACGCCGACGTGGATCGCGCGGTGAAGCTATTCCAGGCGCGCCACCGGCTCGATGAAGACGGCGTGGTGGGGAAGGGCGTGCTGGCCGAGCTCAATGTGCCGGTCGCCTCGCGCATCGGTCAGGTTCGCGTGAATCTCGAGCGCGCGAGGTGGGTGCTCGGAGGCCTCCAGAGCGACTTCGTGCTGGTGAACCTGCCTGCGTTCAAGGCGTACTTGATCCGGGGCGGCCGGAACATCTGGGAGTCGCGCATCGTGATCGGCCAGGAGGCGCGACAGACGCCGAGCTTCCGCGCCACCATGCAGACCGTCGTCTTCAATCCCGACTGGACGGTGCCCCCGACGATTCTCGCCGAGGACGTGCTCGACGGCATGCGCCAGGGGAAGAACGTGCTCGCCGAGAAGCGGCTCCAGGTCTACGACAAGGACGGAAACGAGGTGAATCCCAGCTCCATCGACTGGGACTCCGCCTCGCCGGACAACTTCCCGTACACGCTCAAGCAGGATCCGGGAGAGGACAACGCGCTCGGCCGGGTGAAGTTCCTCTTCCCGAACAAGTACTCGATCTATCTCCACGACACGCCGAGCAAGAGCCTGTTCGAATCGAACAAGCGGACCTTCAGCTCCGGCTGCATCCGGATCGAGCGCCCTCTCGATCTCGCGGAGATCCTGCTCTCGGGGCAGGACGGTTGGAACCGCGCGAAGATGGAGGACGTCATCGCGCAGGGAACGACGACGAATGTGCAGCTCGAGCACGGGCTTCCGGTCGTGATCGTCTACTGGACGGTGAGCGTGGGCGCGTCGGGGGAGGTGCGTTACACCCGGGACCCCTACGATCTCGACCCTCCGCTCCTCCAGGCGTTGAACGGGGCGAGGCGGTCGTAGCAACGCGCGGCGGCATCGAGTCGACGGCAGG
>DASTKC010000068.1:0-10064 GCA_035716085.1 Candidatus Eiseniibacteriota bacterium
CCGAGCGGATCGACACCTTCTCGATGCGTCCGCTCTCCTCGATCGCCTCAGCCGCCACCTCGTTGATCTCTTCGCCCGCGCGGACGATGACGTCGCTCGTGTTCGGGTCCACGATGTCCTCGATGGCCACGCGACCGAGCACCCGGTCCCCGAGCGGCTCGATGATCTCCTCGCCCTCCTTGAGAGCGGCGACCTCGAGGCCGTTGACCGTGCCGCAGTCCTCGATGTTGATGATCACGTCCTGCGCCACGTCCACGAGCCGCCGCGTGAGATAGCCGGCGTCCGCCGTCTTGAGCGCCGTGTCCGCGAGACCCTTCCGGGCGCCGTGCGTGGACACGAAGTACTCGAGCACGGTGAGGCCTTCCTTGAAGTTGTGGATGACCGGCGACTCGATGATCTCGCCCAGACCGCCCGTGATCTTCTTCTGCGGCTTGGCCATGAGGCCGCGCATCCCGGCGAGCTGGCGGATCTGCTCCTTCGTTCCGCGCGAGCCGGAGTGGGCCATCATGAAGATCGGATTGAACCCGTCGCGATCCTTGGCGAGGCCCTTGAACGTCTCCTCCTCGACCTCGGTCGTCACGAGCGTCCAGGTGTTGATGACCTGGTTGTAGCGCTCGCCGTCGGTGATCACCCGCTGCTGGTACTGGTTGTTGATGGACGCGACATCGCCCTGCGCACGGCCGATGATCTCGGTCTTGCGCGCCGGGATGAGGATGTCGTCGATGCCGACCGTGATGCCCGCCTGGGTCGCGTACGTGAACCCGAGGTTCTTGAGCGAGTCCAGAAGGAGGGCCGTGGTCTTGTCGCCGAGGAACCGGTGGCAGTCGCCCACCAGCTGCTCGAGCGCCTTCTTGTCCATCTCGTCGTTGTTGAAGGAGATGCCCCACGGCACGAGCGCCTCGTTGAAGAGGACCCGCCCGACGGTGGTCTCGATCCGCTTGCCCTCGATGCGGCAGACGATCGGATCGTGGAGGCCGGCCTGCTTGTGGTCGTACGCAGCCCGGACCTCGTCCATGCTTCCGTACATCTTCCTCTTCGCGCCCTGTGCGAGCGGACGCGCCTTGGTCATGTAGTTGCACCCGAGCACGATGTCCTGGCTCGGAGCGGCGACCGGCCGGCCGTTCGACGGGAGCAGGATGTTGTTCGTCGAGAGCATGAGCATCCGCGTCTCGATCTGCGCCTCGAACGACAGCGGCACGTGCACCGCCATCTGGTCCCCGTCGAAGTCGGCGTTGAACGCGCCGCACACCATCGGGTGGATCCGGATCGCCTTGCCCTCGACCAGCACCGGCTCGAACGCCTGGATGCCGAGGCGGTGGAGGGTCGGCGCGCGGTTCAGGAGCACCGGGTGTCCGTTGATGATGTCGCCGAGGATGTCCCAGACCTCCGGGCGCTCGCGCTCCACGAGCCGCTTCGCGCTCTTCACGGTCTGGACGAATCCCTTGTCTTCGAGCTTCCGGATGATGAACGGCTTGAACAGCTCGAGCGCCATGTTCTTCGGCAGCCCGCACTGGTGGAGCTTGAGCTCGGGGCCGACCACGATGACCGAGCGGCCCGAGTAGTCCACGCGCTTGCCGAGCAGGTTCTGACGGAACCGGCCCTGCTTGCCCTTCAACATGTCCGAGAGCGACTTGAGCGGGCGGTTGCCCTGACCGCGCACGGCGCGGCTGCGGCGGCCGTTGTCGAACAGCGCGTCGACGGCCTCCTGGAGCATCCGCTTCTCGTTCCGGAGGATGACCTCAGGCGCCCGGATGTCGATGAGCTTCTTCAACCGGTTGTTCCGGTTGATGACGCGGCGGTAGAGATCGTTGAGATCCGACGTCGCGAACCGGCCGCCTTCGAGCGGGACGAGCGGGCGGAGATCCGGCGGCAGCACCGGGATCACGCCCAGGATCATCCACTCGGGACGGTTGCCGCTCTGGCGGAACGCCTCGACGATCCGGAGCCGCTTCAGCGTCTCCTTCTTCCGCTGGACCGAGTTCTCGATCTTCGCGATGGCGCGAAGCTCGGCCGAGAGCTCGTCCAGATCGATCTCTTGCAGGAGGTCGCGGATCGCCTCGGCGCCCATCTTGGCCGTGAGCGTGACCGTCTCGTCCTGCGTGAGCTCGTAGTACTCGTCCTCGGAGATGAGCTGCTTCTTCTTGAGGCCGCTCGTCCCGGAATCGATGACGACGTACGACTCGTAGTAGAGGACCCGCTCGAGATCGCGGATCGACATGTCGAGGAGGTGCCCGATGCGGCTCGGCACCGCCTTGAAGTACCAGATATGGGACACCGGAACCGCGAGGTTGATGTGGCCGAGGCGCTCCCGGCGGACCTTCGCCTGGGTCACCTCCACGCCGCACCGGTCGCAGATCACCCCGCGGTAGCGGATGCGCTTGTACTTGCCGCAATTGCACTCCCAGTCCTTCACCGGACCGAAGATCTTCTCGCAGAACAACCCGTCCCGCTCCGGCTTGAACGACCGGTAGTTGATCGTCTCCGGCTTCGTGACCTCGCCGTGCGACCAGCTCCGGATCGTCTCCGGGGACGCGAGCATGATGCGGATCGAGTTGAACGAGAGCCGGCGCGTGCGGAGGTCCCGCTCGTCCGGACGCGTCAGCGAGAAGCGCTGGCGCTCGGTCGCGAGCGGAGACTTGATTCCGAACAGTTCCTGCATCGTCAATGCCTCCTCGGCTTAGGGCTCATCTCGAAGCTGGACGTCCATGCAAAGGCTCTGGAGCTCCTTCACCAGCACGTTGAACGATTCCGGCGTGCTGGGTGAGGGCGGGTTCTCGCCCTTCACGATCGCCTCGTAGATGCGCGACCGGCCCGTGACGTCGTCCGACTTCACCGTGAGAAGCTCCTGGAGCGTGTAGGCCGCGCCGTAAGCTTCGAGCGCCCACACCTCCATCTCGCCGAACCGCTGGCCTCCGAACTGCGCCTTGCCTCCCAGCGGCTGCTGGGTGACGAGCGAGTACGGTCCGATCGAGCGGGCGTGGATCTTGTCGTCGACCAGGTGCGAGAGCTTCATCATGTAGATGAAGCCCACCGTCACGCGCTGATCGAACGATTCCCCCGTCCGCCCGTCGTAGAGGACCGTCTTCCCGTCCTCGGGCAGGTTCGCGTCCCGGAGGCAGGCCTTGATCTCGTCCACCGTCGCGCCCGCGAAGACCGGGGTCGCGACCGTGTTTCCGAGCTCGTGGGCCGCCCAACCGAGATGCGTTTCCAGGATCTGACCGATGTTCATTCGCGAAGGCACGCCGAGCGGGTTCAGCACCATGTCGACCGGCGTTCCGTCCGGGAGGTACGGCATGTCCTCCTCGGGGAGGATCTTCGCGACGACGCCCTTGTTGCCGTGGCGTCCGGCCATCTTGTCGCCAACCGAGAGCTTCCTCTTCTTGGCGACGTACACCTTCACGAGCTTGACCACGCCGGGGGGCAGCTCGTCCCCGCGCGTGACCTTCTCGATCTCCTTCTCGAGATTCTTCTCGACCCGGTCCATCGCGCGCGCCGCCCCTTCGAGGATGCTCCAGAAGCGGTCGTTGATCGCGTCGTCGCGCGTGACGGGCGTGCGGTACGGAATCGAGTCCAGATCGGCCTTGGAGAGGAACTCCTCGTCGATCTTCTTGCCGGAGCGCGCGACCGACTTGTCGCCATCGCCCTCGACCCACTTGTTGACGAACTCCCCGATGAGGGCCTTGCCGACCTCGGCCGCCCGCGTCTCGAGGATCCGGTCCTTCTCCTTCTTGGCCTGGCGGCGGAGCCGGTCGATCTTCCGCTTCTCCTGCTTCTTGGTCGACTCGTCCTTCTCGCGCCGGCTGAACACCTTGGTGTCGATGACCACGCCGTCCATGCCCGGCGGGGCCTTGAGCGAGGCGTCGCGCACGTCGCCGGCCTTCTCGCCGAAGATCGCGCGGAGGAGCCGCTCCTCGGGCGTCAAATCCGTCTCGCCCTTGGGCGTCACCTTGCCCACGAGGATGTCGCCCGCCTTGACGCGGGCGCCGATCCGCACGATCCCTTCCTCATCGAGGTTCTTGACCGCCTCCTCGCTGACGTTCGGGATCTCGCGGGTGATCTCCTCGGCGCCGCGCTTGGTGTCGCGGACCTGGAGCTCGAACTCCTCGATGTGGATGGACGTGAAGCGGTCGTCCTTGATGAGCCGCTCCGACACGAGGATCGCGTCCTCGAAGTTGTAGCCGCCCCACGGCATGAACGCGACGAGCACGTTGGCGCCGAGAGCGAGCTCGCCCTGGCGCGTCGCCGCGCCGTCGGCGAGGAGCTGCCCCTTCTTCACGTGGTCACCCTCGCTCACGAGGGGCCGCTGGTTGATGCACGTGTCCTGGTTCGAGCGCTTGAACTTGGTGAGGCGGTAGCTGTCGATGCCCGCCATCTCCGAGTAGTCCACGGCGCGCGACCGGCCGTCCGGCTGGTCGTAGCGCACGAGGATGGAATCGCCCGAAACCGCCTCGATAACGCCCGGCCGCTTGGCCAGGACGAGCGCCCCCGAATCCTCCGCGACCTTTTGCTCGAGACCGGTGCCGACGAGCGGCGCCTCGGTGTAGAGGAGCGGCACTGCCTGACGCTGCATGTTGGAGCCCATGAGCGCGCGGTTCGCGTCGTCGTGCTCGAGGAACGGGATCAGGGCCGCCGCAGGGCTCACGAGCTGGATCGGCGAGATGTCCATGAAGTCGACGTTCGACGGCTCGACCATGGGGAACTCGCCCCGCTCGCGCACGTTCTGCAGTCCCTGCAGGTGTCCGCCGCCGTCCACGGCCGCGTTCGCCTGCGCGATCTTGTACTGGTCCTCCACGTCGGCCGAGAGGAACTGGACCTGCTTCTTGTCCACGGCCCCCTTGTCGACGCGGCGGTACGGCGTCTCGAGGAATCCGAGCTCGTTCACCCGCGCGTAGGTCGCGAGCGACGAGATGAGCCCGATGTTCGGCCCTTCCGGCGTCTCGATCGGGCACATGCGGCCGTAGTGCGTGTAGTGCACGTCGCGGACCTCGAACCCCGCGCGATCGCGCGTGAGACCTCCCGGCCCGAGCGCCGAGAGGCGGCGCTTGTGGGTCAGCTCGGCCAGCGGATTCGTCTGGTCCATGAACTGCGAGAGCTGGCTCGATCCGAAGAAGCTCTGGATCACGGCCGAGATGGTCCGCGCGTTGATGAGGTCGTACGGCGTGACCTGCTCCGCGTCCTGGAGCGTCATGCGCTCCCGGATGATCCGCGCCATTCGCGCGAGCCCGACGTTGAACTGGTTCGCGAGGAGCTCGCCCACGGCGCGCACCCGGCGATTCCCGAGATGGTCGATGTCGTCGGTCGACACCGTGATCCCCGGCACCTCCGTCCCCAGGCGCAGAGCCATGAGGTACGCGATGATGACGAGGAAGTCCTCGGGACCCAGCGTGGTCTGATTGTCGTCCGGAACCTCGAGCGCCAGCTTCTTCCGCCGGTCCTTCCCGCCCAGGATGACGTCGTGCGGCAGCTTCCGGTTGAGCTTGTAGCGGCCGACCTTCGCCAGGTCGTAGCGCTTCGGGTTGAAGAAGAGCTTCTTGAGAATGTCCCGCGCCGTGTCCGCCCTGGGCGGCTCGCCCGGGCGAAGCAGGTTGTAGATGCGGGTGAGCGCCTCGTCCTCGGCCTTGGTCGAATCCTTCTTGAGCGTGTTCCGGAGGATGTCCGCCTCGTCGCTGTGCGCGATGACGAACGCCTTCACCGTCGAGAAGCCCGCCTTGCGGAGCCCCTCGATCCGCTCCATCGAGATGACCTCGTTGGCCTCGAGGAGGACCTCGCCCGTCTTCTCGTCGACCACGTCCTCCGCGGAGACCTTGCCGAGGCAGTCCGGCTCCTTCTTGGAGCGCGCCCCGCCGATCTCCTCCTCTTCCGTGTCGTAGAAGAGCTGGAGGATCTCGCGGTCGGACACGTACCCGAGCGCCTTCAGGAGCACCGTCACCGGCAGCTTCCGCTTGCGGTCGATGTGGACGTACATGATGTCGTTCACGTCCAGGCTGAACTCGACCCAGGAGCCGCGGTACGGAATGATCCGCGCCGTGAAGAGCTTCTTGCCGCTCGGATGCGACGACTCGTCGAAGAAGACGCCCGGCGAGCGGTGGAGCTGGCTCACGATGACTCGCTCGGCGCCGTTGATGATGAAGGTCCCCTTGTCGGTGATGATCGGCAGCTCGCCGAGGTAGACCTCCTGCTCGATGATGCTCTTGTCCTTACGCCCCTCGTCCGTGTCCTCGCGGATGCGCAGGCGAAGGGTCGCCTTGAGCGGAACCGAGAAGGTCAGGTCCCGCTCCTGGCACTCGTCCACGGAGTACTTGGGCTCGCCCAAGTCGTATCGAACGAACTCGAGCGAGAAGAACTCGCGCGGATCACTGATGGGAAATACGCTCTGAAAGACCTCCTGAAGCCCTTCCAGCTTGCGCTTCAGTGGGTCGATATCGGCCTGAAGGAAATTCCGGAACGAATCCAGCTGCACGTCGAGCAGGTTCGGGATCTGGATATCCCACTCCCGCTCGATCTTGCTGAAGCTCCGTCGCTCCTTGCCGCGGCTCGCTTTCACGTCGTGTACACCCTTTCGGTAAAGCCCTTAGCGTCGCCCGATGAGGGCCGAATCAGCGGATCTCGACCGATGCCCCGTTCTCCTCGAGCTTCGTCTTGATCGACCCGGCCTCTTCCTTCGAAACCTTCTCCTTCACCGGCTTGGGCGCGCCGTCCACGAGATCCTTCGCCTCCTTGAGACCAAGGCCCGTCACCTCGCGCACCACCTTGATGACCTGGATCTTCTTGTCGCCGGCCCCGGTCAGGACGACGTCGAACTCCGTCTTCTCCTCGACCGCAGCCGCGGCGCCGGCGCCGCCGCCCATCCCCGGCATGGCGGCCATCATCGGCATCGCCGCCGTCACGCCAAAGTGCTCCTCGAGCTTCTTCACGAGACCCGACACCTCGAGCATCGTCATGCCCTCGAGGAGAGTGATGATCTGCTGATCCTTCGTCGCTGCTTCCACGTTCGTCTTCCTCCTTCAGTTTTTCCCCGGGCGTCGCCGCGGGGGATCGGACCGCGGCTTACGCCTGCTTCTTCTTACCGACGGCGTCGACGACGCCCACGAGCTGCCGCAGGGATCCAGCGAGGACACCCACGACGCCCTGCATGGGCGAGCGCAGACCGCCGATGAACTGGCCGAGGAGCACTTCCCGCGGGGGAAGCGCCGCCAGGCTCTTGATTCCATCCGGCCCATACACGTGGCCGGCCACGTACGCCGCCTTCAGGGCCGGCTTCTCGAATTCCTTGCTGAAGTCGGCGAGGATCTTCGCCGCGCTCACCTCGTCCGGGGCGAAGGCGATGCCCGTCGGACCCTCGAGGTAGCTGTCGAGCGAGGTCACGCCGTGATCCTTGAGCGCGCGCTTCGTGAGCGTGTTCTTCGAGACGCGGTACTCCACCTTCGCGTCACGGAGCTTGCGCCGCATGCGCGACACGAGCTCCACGTTCATGCCCTGGAAATCGGTCAGGTAGATCGATTTCGCTTTGGCCAGAAGCTCCGCAAGCTCGCGGACTTCCTGTTCTTTTTCTACTAGGGCCATCGAAGTCTCCGTTTCGGGTCCGTCAGGGACGGGCCGGTTAGGCCTTGAGTCCGGCCTGGATCGCTGCGGGATCCAGCCGCACCGGCGGTCCCATCGTCGAGCTGAGCGTGATGCTGCGCAGGTACTGCCCCTTGGCCGCGGCGGGCTTCTGCCGGATCACCTCGCGCAGGAACACTTCCACGTTCTGGACGAGCTGGTCCTTCCCGAAGGAGGCCTTGCCCACCGGCGCGTGGAGGTTGCCCGCCTTGTCGACCCGGTACTCGATCTTCCCGGACTTCACCTCGCGCACGGCCTTCGCGACGTCCATCGTCACGGTTCCGCTGCGCGGATTCGGCATGAGGCCGCGCGGGCCCAGGACGCGCCCGAGCTTTCCGACCTCACCCATCATGTCCGGCGTCGCGATGATGCTGTCGATGTCGAGCCAGCCTTCGTTCAGCCGCTTGATGAATTCCTCGGAGCCGGCGTAGTCCGCGCCCGCGTCCTTCGCCTCGCGCTCCTTCTCGCCCTTCGTCAGCACCAGGACCCGGATCTTCTTCCCGGTCCCGTGCGGCAGCACCACGGTGCCGCGCACCTGCTGCTCGGCGTGGCGGGGATCGACGCCCAGGCTCATGGACACCTCGACGGTCTCGTCGAACTTGGCGGTGGCGGACTTCTTGAGACGCTCCACCGCGTCTTGGAGATCGCCCAGGCGGTCCAGGCCGGTCACTTCGACGGCCTTCTTGAATCGCTTCCCCTGCTTCATCCCGCCACCTCGATTCCCATGCTCCTGGCGGTTCCTTCCACCATGCGGATGGCGGCCTCGAGGTCGTTGGAATTGAGGTCGGGCTTCTTCAGCTCGGCGATCTCGCGAACCTGCGCGGCCGTGACCTTGGCCACCTTGTTCCGGTTCGGCTCGCCCGAGCCTTTCGCGATCCCGGCGGCGCGCTTCAGGAGCACCGCGGCCGGAGGCGTCTTGGTGATGAAGGTGAACGAGCGGTCGTTGTACACCGTGATCACCACGGGGATGATGAGCCCCGGCTGACCCTGGGTCCGCGCGTTGAAGCCCTTGCAGAACTCCATGATGTTCACGCCGTGCTGGCCCAGCGCCGGCCCGATGGGCGGCGCGGGCGTCGCGTTGCCGGCGGGCACCTGGAGCTTCACGATGGCCTGTACCGGTTTCGACTTCGCCATGCCTGGATTCCTTTCGTTCGCGCGGGTCGCCCCGCTCCCACGTGCGCGTGGTGGCGCGCGGACGCCCGAAGGGGCGCCGCTTCCGGTCCGCTAGACCGGCTGAACCTGGAGGAAATCGAGCTCGACGGGCGTCGCGCGGCCGAAGATCGAGACCATGACCTTCACCTTCTGGCGCTCCGGGTTCACCTCGTCCACCACGCCGGTGAAGTCGGTGAACGGCCCGTCGACGACTTTCACGTGCTCTCCGGACTTGAACGGCACCTCGGCGGAGCCGCGCAAACGGCCGCCCGCCTCCATGTGGCCGAGGATCCGCTTCACTTCCGCTTCGCGCAGAGGAATCGGCTCCTGGCCCGAGCCGACGAAGCGGGTGACGCCAGGCACGTTCTGCACGAGCAGGCGCGTGTCCTGGTTCAGGTCCATCTCGACGAGCACGTACGAGGGAAACGTCTTGCGCTTCGACGTGATGCGCTTGCCGTCCTTCATCTCGGCGAACTCCTCGGTTGCCACGAGGATTTGGCCGAAATTCGGCTCCAGCCCGGCGGAGTGGATCGCCCGCTCGAGGTTGGCCTTCACCTTGTTCTCATGACCCGAATAGGTATGGATCACATACCACTGCATGGGCCGTCCTTCCCCTTACCCGACCATCTTGACGAGCGCTTCGAACGCGAGCGAGAGCCCCCGGTCGATGACGCCGATGAACACCATCATCAGGAACACCATGATGATGACCACGAGGGTCGACTCGCGGAGCTCCTCGCGCGTCGGCCAGCTGACCTTGGACATCTCCACCCGGACGTCCTTGACGTAATCCGTGAGGCTTTGAACGGGGCCCGTCCGGACTTCCGGTTTTTCGCTCGTCGTCTCTGCGCGCACGATTTCGCCTCTTGCGGTGCCTTCGTTGGTGGCAGGCCAGGAGGGATTCGAACCCCCGACACCCGGTTTTGGAGACCGGTGCTCTAACCGGACTGAGCTACTGGCCTTCCGGTCCCGGCCCGGCGTCTACCGGGTCTCTTTGTGAAGCGTGTGCTTCCGGCAGCGCGGGCAGAACTTCTTCCACTCCACGCGATCCGGATGCTTCCGCTTGTTCTTCGTGTTGGTGTAGTTGCGCTCTTTGCAGTCGTTGCAGGCCAGCGTGATGAGGTCTCGCATCGTCTTACTCCGTCACTTCCGCGACGACGCCGGCGCCGACAGTGCGGCCGCCCTCACGGATGGCGAAGCGAAGCTCCTTCTCCATCGCGATCGGCGTGATCAGCTCCACCGCCATCTCCACGTTGTCCCCCGGCATCACCATCTCCCGACCCTCGGGCAACGTCGCCACACCCGTCACGTCC
>DASTKC010000069.1:0-10542 GCA_035716085.1 Candidatus Eiseniibacteriota bacterium
GCTCAATGGCGGCGCGAGCCTTCGCGGGATCGACGCCCTTCAGCTTCGGCACCTCGCCCGGTTTGGCCGCCCGCCACACGCCGTACTTCGCGACGCGGGCCACGGTGCGCGCCGCCGCCTCGGGGAACGCGTACGACGGAATGTGCCCCTCGTTGAGCGATTTCAGGCTCTCCGGAATGCCGTGCGATCCCATGAAGCAGGAGAGGATCGGCTTGGTGCTCCCCTTCCCTCCGGCCAGGATGGCGCGCGCCACGTCGGTGGCACCCGTCACGAGCGGTGGGACGAAGATCACGATGACGGAATCCACGTTCTCGTCGGCGACCAGGAGCCTCAGGGCCTTCTCGTAGGAAGGCGCATCCGCCGAGGCGATCATGTCGACCGGATTCCTCACACTCGCCTCGGCCGGCAGGAACGACTTCAAAGCCTTCACGGTCGCCGGGGCCAGCGACGGGAGATCCAGGCCCGCCGACTCGCACGCGTCGGCCGCCATGATTCCGGGACCGCCCGCGTTCGTGAGAATGGCGACGCGCGGTCCCTTCGGCACCGGCTGGTAGGCAAGGAGGAGCGCCGTGTCGAAGAGCTCTTCGATCGTGTCGGTACGAATCACGCCGCTCTGCTGGAAGAGCGCGGCCACCGCGGCATCGGAGCCCGCCAGCGATCCGGTGTGGGACGACGCCGCGCGAGCCCCGCTCACCGTGCGCCCGCTCTTCACCGCCACGATCGGCTTCCGCCGTGCGACGCGCCGGGCGAGCTGGGTGAACTTGGCCGGATTGCCGAACGACTCGAGGTAGAGAAGGATGACGTCGGTGCCGTCATCCTCGTCCCAGAACTCGATGAGATCGTTGCCGGAGACGTCAGCCTTGTTCCCCACGCTCACGAACTGCGAGATGCCGAGGTTGAGCTCGCGGGCGTAGGAGAGGATCGCGAGGCCCAGCGCTCCGCTCTGCGAGGAGAAGGCCACGCGCCCGTGGGGCGGCTCCACCGGCGCGAACGTGGCGTTGAGCCGCACGTTCGGGTCGGTGTTCAGGATGCCGAGGCAGTTGGGGCCGATCAGACGCATCCCGTGCTTCTTCACGGCGGCGCGCAGGTCCGCTTCGCGCTTCGCTCCCTCGGGGCCGATCTCCTTGAAGCCCGCCGAGATCACGACCAGCGCGCGCACGCCTTTGCGCCCGCACGCTTCGACCACCTCGAGGACGTGCGCCGACGGCACCACGACGACCGCCAGATCGACGGGGCCCGGGATCGCGTCGACGGAAGCGTACGAGGCGACCGACTGGACGTGATCCGCGCTGGGATTGACCGGATAGACCGGACCCTGGAACTCCTGCTCGAGCAGGTTATGGAGGATCGCGCCCCCGATCGAGTCGCGTCTGCGGGAGGCTCCGATCACGGCCACGGACTTGGGCCGGAGGAGCGGCTCGAGCGTGCTCGACATGCGGCGAGCGTGGCCCGCCGCTATGCGGGCACGCCGGCCTTGCGGCGGATCGCCTCCACCTGTCGGGCCAGCGCGACGTCCCTAGGGGTAATTCCCCCTTCGTCGTGGGTCACGAGCGAGAGCGTGATGTTGGAATAGCGCACGTCGATGTCCGGGTGGTGATTCGCCAGCTCGGCGATGTGCGCGACCGCGTTGACGAAGACGATCGCTTCCGGGAACGACGAGTGCGTGAAGGTCTTGGTCAGCTTGCCGTCCTGGTCGACCCAACCGGCCAGCTCCTGGATGGCTTCGCGAATTTCGGGCTCGGACAGTTTGCTCATGTGGCCCTCCTACCAGCGGCCGAGCAGACCCGGGTCGGGCATCATCTCCGGGGTCCACTGCTCGGGCAGGATTTCCACTTCCGTCCCCTTCTCGGTGACGCGGGTGACGACTGCCTTCACCTCCGCGACGATCTGGGGCGCGTAGGGACAGAAGGGGGTTGTCAGGAGCATGCGGATCACGACGGGATCGGCGCTCTGGTCGATCTCGCGGACGAGTCCCAGCTCCACGATGCTCAGGTGGATCTCCGGATCCACCACTTCCTCGAGCGCGGTCTTGATTTCTTCGTCGGTAGCCATGGTCGCTCCTCTTAGGACTTCAGTCGGGCAAGCCGACCAGGAGGTCGTCTCCATCGACCCGCACCGGGTAGTGCTCCACGGGCGTGATCGCGGGGAAGGTGAGGGCGGCTCCGGTCCTGATGCTGAAGCGCGCCCCGTGGCGGGGGCAGATCACCTGGTCGCCGTCGATCTCGCCTTCGGCGAGCGGCCCCCCGTCGTGGGTGCAGATGTCCTCGATCGCGTAATAGCCGTCCTCGAGACGGTAGACAGCGATCTTACGGTCCTCCACGTCGAACACTTCGACGCCGCCCGGAGGCACGTCGGCGGCGCGTCCCACCCGGACGAACCGGGTCGCGGTCTCCGTCATCGGTCCTCCTCGTCGTCGCCGGGCCAGCCCCGGATTCCATAGACTCCCACTTTCAGCGTCTTGAGCGCAAGCAGCGCGCACTTGAGCCGGACCGGTCCCAGCTCGATGCCCAGCATCTCGAGCACCTCGTCCCTGCCGATCCGCTTGACCTCTTCGAGAGTCTTCCCGCGGATCTCCTCCGTGAGCATGGACGCGGCCGCGCGGCTGATGGAGCATCCCTTGCCCGAGAACCGCACGTCCTCGATGACGCCGTCCTTCACCTTGAGATCGATCCGGATCTCGTCCCCGCAGAGCGGGTTCGAATCCTCGGCGCTGATGTCCGGATGCTCGAGCGTCCCGAAGTTACGGGGATTTTGGTAGTGGTCGAGGATGTTCTGGCGGTAGAGGTCGTCGAAGCTCATCGGTGGAAGAGCTGCTTCGCCTTCCGGATGCCGTCGCCGAGCCGCTCGATGTCGGAGGGCACGTTGTAGACGTGGTAGCTCGCGCGCGACGTCGCCGCGACGCCGAGCTTCGTGTGGAGCGGCATCGCGCAGTGATGCCCCGCGCGGACGGCCACGCCCTCGCGGTCGAGCGCCGCCGCCACGTCGTGCGCGTGGATGTCGTCGACGGTGAACGCCACGATGGCGCCTCGCGGCTCGTTCGCGGGCGGCCCGTAGATCGTCACGCCGGGAATCGATCCGAGGACCCGGAAGGTATCCTCGACCAGCTCGCGCCCGTGCGCTTCGACGTTCGCCATCCCGATCCCTTCGAGGTAGTCGATCGCTACGCCAAACGCGATCGTATCCGCGATGTTCATCGTGCCCGCCTCGAAGCGGAAGGGCACGTCGTTCCAGGTCGAGCCCTCGAGCCTCACCTCGCGGATCATCTCGCCGCCCCCCAGGAACGGATTCATGGATTCGAGCGCCTCGCGCTTGCCGTAGAGGACGCCGATCCCGGTCGGGCCGAGCATCTTGTGGCCGGAGAGCGCGAGGAAGTCGCAGTCGAGGGCGCGCACGTCGACGGGCATGTGGGGCACGCTCTGCGCAGCGTCCAGCATCACTCGCGCGCCTACGGCATGCGCACGGCGGATGACCTCGGAGACCGGATTGATCGTGCCGAGCACGTTCGAGACGTGCGCGAGCGAGACGATCTTCACCGGCCCCTCGAGGAGCCGGTCCAGATTCGTGAGATCGAGCCGCCCGTGGCCGTCGATCGGGATGAAGCGGAGCGTCGCTCCGCGGTCCTGCGCGAGGAGCTGCCACGGGACGAGATTCGAGTGGTGCTCCATCTCGGTGAGCAGCACCACGTCGCCCTGGTTGACGAATTTCCGCCCCCAGCCGTGCGCCACGAGGTTCACCGACTCGGTCGTTCCGCGCGTGAAGACGATCTCGCGGTGCGAGGAGGCGTTCAGGAACTTGGCCACCTTGCCGCGCGCGTCTTCGTAGGCCTGCGTCGCCTCTTCGCCGATGACGTACACGCCGCGATGGATGTTGGCGTTGTAGGTGCGGTAGTAGCGCTCGAGCGCATCCAGGACGGCGACCGGCTTCTGCGTGGTCGCCGTGGAGTCGAGATAGATGAGCGGATGCCCGTGGATCTTCCGGTCGAAGATCGGGAACTGGCGGCGGATCGCCGCGAAGTCGACCGGCGCCAGGGTCTTCATGCTTCGATCGCCGCCTTCCGCTCGACCGCCTCGGTCACGATGGCCCGAAGCGACTCGGCCGGGATCCGCTCGAGCACCGGCTCGAAGAACCCCTGGAGGATGAGCCGCTCGGCTTCGTGCCGATCGAGCCCGCGCGACATGAGGTAGAAGCGCTGCTCCTCGTCGATCTGGCCCACGGTCGCTCCGTGCGTGCAGCGGACGTCGTTGGCCTCGATCTCGAGGCTGGGAATGGAGTCGGCGCGCGCCTTGTCGGAGAGGATGAGGTTCCGGTTCGCCTGGTAGGCGTCCGAGCGCTGCGCGTCCTTGTGGACCTTGATGAGCCCCTGGTACACGGTCCGGGCCTTCCCGCGAAGCGCTCCCTTGAAGAGGAGGTCGCTCGTCGAGTGTCCCTTCACGTGGTTCTGGAAGCTGTGGAAGTCGAAGTGCTGCGACCCGTCGCCGAAGTAGCAGCCCGAGAAGCGCGCCTCGCTCCCTTCGCCCTCCAGGTGCATCTCCATGTCGATCTTGGTGACCTTGCCGCCGAGTCCCGCGAAGGTCCAGTGGAAGCGCGCGTCGCGCGCCACCCGCACCCGCTCGGTGCCGACGTGCACCACCGCCGAGCCCCAGCGCTGGAGCGTGGCCATGTGGAGATCCGCCCCCTCACCCACCGTGACCTCGGTCACGCCGACGTTGACGCCGGCGCCCGAGTCACCGGGCGAGAAGTACTCCTCGATCACGGTCGCCTTGGCCTGCGGCTCGAGCGCCACGAGGACGTGCGGGAACGTGGCATGCCCCGACGCCTCGCGCGCGATCAGGATGCGGATCGGCCGCTCGACCTCGACGCCGCGCGGCACGTAGACCACGGCACCACCCGACGCGAGCGCCGCTTGAATGGCGGTGAAGCGCGTCTCGCCGAAGCGCACCGTGCTCCCGAGGGTGAGCTCGAGGAGCGCCGGCTGGCGCTTCGCCATCTCGGCGAGCGACATGATGGTCACGCCGCGGCGCGCCAGATCCTCATCGACCTCGCGGTATGCGATTCCGGAATCGACCTGAACGAGGAGAGCGGAGCGCTCGGATGCGGGTCCGATCTCATGCTGGATGGGAGTTGGGAGATCCGCGAGCGCAAGAACGGACGGCGTGGTCGCGCGGTCGACGAGGACTTTGTCCCAGCCTGCGCCGCTCAGATCGGTGCGCCGCCACAGCTCCTCGAGACGGCCGGGGAACGGCGTCTTCTCGGCAAAGGCCCACGCCTCGGCCCTGCGGCGGGCCAGGAATCCAGGCTCGCCGTCGCGCGCAGAGCGCGCCGCGATGTCGTCGGCCTTGATGGACCCGAGCGCGATCGCTTCGTCGAGCCGCGCCGGCTCCAGGGTATCGGCAGGATTCACGTGTTGTTCTCTCCGTTCCGGTAAGGGACCGTGTCCGGCGGCCTCAGCCGACCGAACCCTCCATCTGAAGCTGGATGAGCCGGTTCATCTCGACGGCGTACTCCATGGGCAGCTCCTTCGTGATGGGCTCGATGAACCCGCTCACGATCATGGCGGCCGCCTCCGCCTCGGGAATGCCGCGACTCATGAGATAGAAGAGCTGTTCGTCGCCGATCTTCGAGACGGTCGCCTCGTGGCCGATCGTGACCTGGTCCTCCTCGATCTCCATGTACGGGTACGTGTCGGACCGGGAATGTTCGTCGAGGAGGAGCGCGTCGCAGCGCACCGTCGACTTGGATCCCTTGGCGCCTTTGGCAATCTTGATGAGCCCGCGATAGCCGGCCCGTCCGCCATCCTTGCTGATCGACTTCGAGACCACGCTCGAGGTCGTGTTGGGCGCGCCGTGCACCGCCTTGCCGCCGGCATCCTGATGCTGCCCCTTCCCGGCGAACGCGATCGAAAGGATCTCGGCGTGGGCGCCCGGCTCCATGAGATAGACGCTCGGGTACTTCATCGTGAGCTTGGAGCCGAGATTGGCGTCGACCCACTCCATGGTGGCGTCCTGATAGGCCGCGGCCCGCTTGGTCACGAGATTGAACACGTTGTTGGACCAGTTCTGGATGGTCGTGTAGCGGCAGCGGGCGCCCTTCTTGACGATGATCTCCACGACCGCCGAGTGCAGCGAATCGCTCGCGTAGATCGGCGCCGTGCAGCCCTCGACGTAGTGCACCCACGCACCCTCGTCGACGATGATGAGCGTCCGCTCGAACTGCCCCATGTTCTGGGCGTTGATCCGGAAGTAGGCCTGGAGCGGCATGTCGATCTTCACGCCCTTCGGCACGTAGATGAACGAGCCTCCGCTCCACACGGCGCTGTTCAGCGCGGCGAACTTGTTGTCGCTCGGTGGGATGATCGTCCCGAAGTACTGGCGGAACAGATCCGGATGCTGCTCGAGGGCCGACCCCGTGTCGAGGAAGATGACCCCCTTGTCCGCCAGGTCCTGCTTGATCTTGTGGTACACCGTTTCCGAGTCGTACTGGGCCCCGACGCCGGAGAGGAATTTCTGCTCCGCTTCGGGAATGCCGAGCTTGTCGAACGTGCGCTTGATGTCCGCGGGGACCTCGTCCCAGTTCTTGGTCTCTCCCTCGCTCGGCTTCAGGTAGTAGAAGATGTTCTGGAAGTCGATCTCCCCGACGTTGCCGCCCCACTTGGGGAGCGGCTTCTTCTCGAACTGCTCGAGCGCCTTGAGGCGGAAGTCGAGCATCCAGGCCGGCTCCTTCTTCATGGCGGAGATCTCCGCGACGACGCTCTTGTCGAGACCACGCCGGCTCTTGAAGACCGGCGCGATGTCGTCGTGGAACCCGAACTTCTCCTTGTAGCCTTCCCGGATATCAAGTGTCTGCTGCTGCTCGTTCATGACTTGAGCCTCCTCGTCCGCACGCTAGGCCGCCTGGATCTCGCGGACCCAGTCGTAACCCTGGGCCTCGAGCTCATGGGCCAGCTCCGGCCCGCCGGACTTCACGATCCGCCCGTCGACCAGAACATGGACGAACTGCGGCTTGATGTAGTTCAGGATCCGCTGGTAATGCGTGATCAGGAGCACGCCCAGGTTCGGACCGGAGAGCGCGTTCACGCCCTCGGACACGATGCGGAGCGCGTCGATGTCGAGCCCTGAATCGGTCTCGTCGAGGATGGCGATCTCCGGCTGGAGCACCGCCATCTGGAGGATCTCGGCGCGCTTCTTCTCGCCGCCCGAGAACCCGTCGTTGATGTATCGCCCCGCGAAGGAGTCGTCCATCTTGAGAAGGGCCATCTTCTCCTTCACGAGGGCCCGGAATTCCTTCGGCGGGAGCGGCTTCTCGATCCCCATCTCCTTCCGCCGCGCGGTGAGCGCCATGCGGAGGAAGTTGGCCACGCTCACGCCCGGGATCGCAGTCGGATACTGGAACGCGAGGAAGAGCCCCTTGCGGCCACGCTCGTCCGCGCTCAGCTCGAGGAGGTCGACCCCGTTCAGGAGAATGCTCCCCGAGGTGATCTCGTACTTCGGATTCCCCATCAGCGCGTTCGCGAGCGTGCTCTTGCCCGAGCCGTTGGGTCCCATCAGGGCGTGCACTTCTCCCTTGCTCACGGCGAGGGAGAGGCCCTTCAAGATGGGCTTTCCTTCGACGGCCACGTGTAGATCCCGGATTTCGAGCGTCGGCTTCGCGCTTACCATGGTCTCCTTCCCCTAGTATCGGTCGCGGCTCTCACCGCGCCCCTGTGATCACGGACCCCGAGGTCCGCGCCGTCATAGACTGAAGCTCTCCCCGCAGCCGCACGACTTCTTGACGCGGGGGTTGTTGAACTGGATGCCGCTCCCGAGCATGCCGCGCGCGAAGTCCACGGTCGTGCCGCGGAGGATCTCGAGCGAGCGCGGGTCCACGTAGACGGTGAGTCCGTCGTACTGGAGCACGAGGTCGCCCGAGCGCTCCGACGTGGTGAATCCCATGAAGTAGCTGTATCCCGAGCAGCCCCCCGCCTTCACTCCGAGGCGGAGCGCCTGTCCTTCCTTTCCTTCCTTGGTCCGGATCCGCTTCACCCACTCGACCGCCGCCGGAGTCACGGCGAGGGTTTCGGGCTGGGCGGCCGGGACCTGCTTCTCGTTCGTCTGGCTCACGATCCGTTCTCCGAAGTCGCGTGGAGCGGGATCATCCCCGGGGTCGGCGGACCCGTGTGAAATCCGGCAACGAGCGCGGGCTCCCGCGTCATGCCGTGATCCACAGGGCAGTGCGGACAATCGTCCTGCGTCGTGCGCGGCGGCCGGCACTCCAGGCACGCACCCAGGTACTCGAGCGATCCCTGGAGCTCGCGCTCGAGCGCCTGGTACCGCACGATCGCCTGCTTGGTCTCGGCCAGGCGCTTCTCGAAGATCTCCCGGATCCGAGCCATCGCATCCGGGCCGTAGCGTGTGCTCCGCCAGGCCCGGAGGAGCGCCTGGATTTCGTGAAGCGAGAAGCCGCTGTCTTGCAGAAGCTCGATCCAGCGGATCCTGGTCTCGGCCGTGTCGTCGTAGAGGCGGAAGCCGCCCTGCGACCGCGCGGTCGGGGTCAGGAGCCCAAGCTCCTCATAGAGGTGGAGCGCGCGGACCGACTTCCCGGTCCGGCGCGCGAGATCGCCGATCTTCAGAAGCTTGCTCATCGTCTCCAAGTCTCGTTGCCCTCCTTACCGGATCGTACCCTTACGCGCACGTAAGAGTCCAGGAAAAAGGGGCCGGCTGGGTGGGATCGCCCATCCAGGCCTCGGCGGGCCTACGGGGTTGTAACAATTTGGGTTATCGGTGGACTCTCCCCTAGGAGACTATGCATCCCAAGGGAACAAGCGAGGGTCGCCCGGTGTGCCCACGGGCATCCCTCTGTCTTTGATGGGTGGCCGGTCCTAACGATCCTAGGAGGTGCCTCTTGCGTCTAGCTCCCCGAGTCCTCGGCGTCACGACCCTTCTCACGGCCCTGCTGGCCGTCCTCGCCTTGAGCGGCTTGAGCTGCGGCGGCGACGACAACAACCCGATGAATCCAGGCGGTGGGGGCGGGGCCGACGTCACGATCACGATCAACGGGATGAACGGGGCCAATTCCTACTCCCCCAATCCCGACACCGTGACCGTGGGCCAGACCGTTGCGTGGCACAACGCCGACGCGACGACCCATACCGCGACCGCAAACGGCGCCGCCTTCAATACGGGGAACATCAGCGGCGGCAGCACGAGCGCCAAAATCACGATGGGCACGGTGGGTTCGTTCCCCTACCACTGCTCGATCCACCCGACGATGACGGGAACGCTGGTTGTGGTGGTGCCCTAGCCGATCAGCGGCGACGAATCCCCGCGGCGCGAAGCCGGCGCCGAACCGCTCCGGGAGCCTTGGCGGGGCCCGAAGTCCCGCCCACCTGATCCACGGTCGTCCAAGTGACGAAGGGGAGTAGGCGGGGCACGCCGCCGTGCGTGCCCCACGGGACGGGGTTCTGGAGCGAGCCGACCGCCGCGATCCTCGGGATCCCGAGCTCGGCGAAGCGTGCGGCGAGCTTCACGCGCTCCGGCCCCCTCGCCTCGAGTCCCAGGGCCTCGATCGAGCGCGCCGAGGACGCAAGCACGCGAGCGACCTCGTCCGGTCCGTCGATCGCGTGCACGCGGATCGTGCGCCGGGTGGGCCCCGGCTCGAAGCGGGCGCGGTCGTCCACGATGACGGTCCACGAGGTCGAGCCGGGCGATTCGAGCACGCGCGTGACCGTCGCGATGCCCGCGGACTCGAAGCGCGCCTGGGCCCGCGCGAGCTGAACCCCCGCGGCTTCCTCTTCTTCCGCGACCACGGGCGGCAGATCCTTCGACGCCTCCTCGAGCGCGGCGGCGAGCGCCTCGCCGAACTTCTCCGGCGACACTTGCCCCCGCCGCTCCACGTAGAACGCATGCGGTGACAGGCAGCCATCCTGGTCGTACATCGAGACGTCGTGGGCGGCCCGCGCGGCGAGGCCGCGAATTCCCGCGAACGTGAGCGCGCGCCGCTCGACGTAGCCGACCGAGACCTTGGGCCCGTGCAGCACGACCGATGCCCCCTGCATCGCCTGACGACCCACGCTGCCCACCGCTTCCTCGCCGCCGAACGCGAGCACGGCGGGCGCCGCCGAGAGCGCGGTGCGGTCGAGCCCGCCCGTTCCTCCCTTCCACCACACGACCGCGAGGCATGCGCCCAGCTTCTCGTCCACCTCGGCGACGGTCCGCGCGAGGAGCGGCGCGAAGAGCGGTTCGCGCGCCGAGGTCTTTCCGAGGAGCGCCGCTTTCAGGATGAGCGCCGAGTAGATGGGCCACACGGGGAGCGTCGGCACGTTGCCGGCATAGATCTGGAGCATCCACTCGGGCCCGTGCGCGCGGCGGATCGTGCCCCGCGTTCCCTCCGCGGGACGATCGAGCACCTGCACCGATCCCAGCTCCGTCACGATCCATCGCGTGAGGCCGTTCCGCGCGAGCGGCTGGAAGGCGTCGTCGATCGATCGGTCGAGCATGGCCGCGGTGAATCGCCCGAACGTCGCGAGCGACTCGACCGCCTCGCGGCGCGCCGAGTCCTTCCGATCGA
>DASTKC010000070.1:0-9737 GCA_035716085.1 Candidatus Eiseniibacteriota bacterium
GCGGACAAGCGTGGGGACCGCCACGATTTGGTCGGTGCGCGCGAGGCGCGGATTCTGCGCCAGGTCGATGACCTCGATCGTGTACTTCCCTCCCAGATGTCCCTCGCAGATCGACTTCAGATTCTCGAGCGCGGCGATGGACCGTGGGGTCTGGCCCGCCACGTAGAGCTTGAGAACCCACTCGTCCTCCGGTGCGTCGGTGTCGTGTTCGGCTCGTGCGTCGTGAGGCGTCATGGCACTCCGTTCCCTCCCGGGCCCTCCGAGGGCCCGTCCTCACCGCGTCTCGCTCCCATCGCCTGTCGGCCCAGAGCGAGCTCGCGAAGCCGCGACGACTCCTGATCGATGCGAATGGTGATCTCGTTCTGCTCGGCCGCGTACTGCGCCCGGAGCGCTTCGATCTGCGCGTCGAGCGCCAGCCGCTTGGCCTCGAGGTCGCGGCGCATGCGCTCGAGCGACTGCTGTCGGACGACGGCCTCGGCGCGCTCCTCCGCCTCGCGCGAGGCACGCGCCGAGCCCGTGAGCACCCCCTCGGGGCCGGTGTAGACGTCCTGGAGGTGAACACCCCGCTCCGTGATGAGAAATTCCCGGATTTGGTTCGAATGCGCCGTGCCACGCGACTTCAGAACGTAGAGGCCCCGGTTCCGCTCGCCCGAGGACTCGATGTCGCGGAGCAGGATCCACGTGTCGATCAACGAGGAGATCCCCACATCCGTCGTTTCGGCTCCGCGCGCGGCGAGATCGGCGAGCACCACGGTGATGCTGCGCTCCTTCAGGAAATCGATCAGGCGGATGAACATGGACTTCGTGTCCGCGTCGTTGCTCACGTCGTTGAGATTGCTGATCGGATCGAAGATCACCATCCGGGGGGCGAACTCCTCGACCCTCTGATGCGTGATCGCGAGGTGCGTTTCGAGCCCGTACATGGTCGGGCGGGCGCTCACGATCCGGAGCAGATCCTGCTCGATGAACGGACCGATCTCGAGCCCCACGGACCGCATGTTGCGCACGATTTGCGCCGGCGACTCCTCAAAGGAGAAGTAGAGGGCGCGCTCGCCTCGGACACAGCTCGCGTGGGCCAGGTGGGTCAGAAGGGTGGTCTTGCCCGTGCCCGCGCTGCCCGTGACGAGAATGCTCGATCCCCGATGCGGGCCGCCCTGGAGCATGTCGTCGAGACGAGGGATGCCGGTCTGGATGCGCTCGGACGAGACCTTGTGGGCGAGCCCCGCCGAGGTGATGGGCAGGACGTGGATTCCATGCTCGTCGATGTAGAACGGGAACTCGTTGGTCGCATGCTTCGAGCCCCGGTATTTGACGACCCGGAGCATGCGCGTGAGGATCTGCTGGCGCACCCGATGGTCGAGGAGGATCACGCAGTCGGAGACGTACTCCTCGAGGCCGTTCCGGGTGAGTGGCCCATCACCCCGCTCGGCCGTGACGATTGCGGTCACCTCGCGGTCCTTCAGCCACTGGAAGAGCCGGCGGAGCTCGGCCCGAACGACGCCAAGATTCTTGAATGAAGTGAAGAGGACCTCGAGCGTGTCGAGCGAGACCCGTTTCGCCCCGACCGAGTCGATCGCGTCGCCCAGCCTGAGGAAGAGACCTTCGAGATCGTATTCCCCGTTCTCCTCGATCTCGAAGGGATCGACCTGGACGTAGTCGACGACGAGCTTGCCCTCTTCGACGAGCGCGTCCAGGTCGTAGCCGAGAGAGCGGACGTTGCGAACCAGGTCCTCGGCGCGCTCCTCCAGCGCGAGGATCACCCCGGGCTCGCCGTAGCGAAGGATGCCGCGCACGACGAACTCGATCCCGAGGAGCGTCTTGCCGCAGCCGGGGCCGCCCGCGACCAGCGTGGGACGCCCGCGCGGCAGGCCGCCGTTCGTGATCTCGTCGAGACCGTCGATCCCGGTGGGGCACTTCTCCAGGCCGAGGAGCGCCGCGTTGGGAGATTGAAACGTCGTGGCCATCCAGGATGCCTCTCGAGCGGCCCTGTGCGGGCCGCTTTCGGTTCATGGGACCAATGTCAGAGTGATGCGGGACCTAGAAGCGTAACGATACGCGGGCGGGGACGACAAGCCGGAAATGACGGGCAGGGGCGGCAAGTCAGATAAGGGGGGTGTCTGCGGGGCTAGGCGGGCAGGCAGGCTCCGGTCTTCGGAACCAGCCGGGGTAAGGCAGACCCCGGGGTCCGCGTCTCAAGATGGAACGCGGAACCCGGGGCAACCAGGGAAGCCTCCTCAGCCGACGTATTGGCCTGCGAGCTGGCGCTCCTCGTCGTATTTGTCCGATCCGTGGAGCTTCACGATCTTGTTGTAGACGCCGAGCATCAAGAAGGTCGGGCCCAGGCTGGAGATGAAGTTCTCCCCCGAGCCGCCGCCGCGCCGGCTCCGGATCGACCTCACGGCGGAAACCCCGAGAAAGCCGAGGGCCGCCCACAGGAATAGGTCCGACGGGATCTTGGAGGTCTGGTGCTCGATGGCCTTCGCCACCGGCCCTTCGGTGCGTGGCTGGGTGCTGGATTCGATCATGGGTGCCCCGCTTTCTGGCGTTGGGATCGGTCGATGCGGCGGCGAGCCGTGGGGGACATCGCGTCCCCCGGTCGGCTGCCGATCTTCGTGACTCCGCTTCGTCTCGAGAAGCGAGAGGTTGTCGTTCTTCTTACTTCTTCTTGTTGCTCTGGCGCGTGCCGGGGGGGTTCCCGGTGCGGGAATTCTCCCGGTCGTTCGATCCGGCGTTGCGCGAGCTTCCCGTGCGCCCCGACGTCGACGAGGTGCCACGATCGTCCTCCTGGACGTCGTCGTCACGATCGTCGTCGCGTTTGTTATCCCTGTCTCGGTCCATACGATCCTCCGTGAATCGTGCTGGTGCGTGGGTTCTCGGCCCTTCGGCCGACACGCGAGGACAGGTGGCAGGTTCCATGCCATGGAGGACATCGACAAGGAAGACGTTGCTGCTGCGTCGTGTTTCGACAGCGCGCGATGGGACGCGGTGGTACCGCTTCGAACGATCTTGTATCCGCTACACGAAGGATCTACATGCCTCGCCCTGACCTGAGCGCGGCCCGCTCCATGCACCTCACCCGGCTCGCGGTCCACGCCCTCGAGACGGTCGACGGGCGCGAGCGGGAGCTCGACCGCGAGGAGCGGCGGGACGAGCGGCAGCGGGGACGTCCGCCGGCGCCGCCTTTCGGGCACGCTCCGCGAGACGGTCCGCGCCCATCCGCCCGGCCATAGCTTCGAAACCGGCGGTCGGTCCGCGCCATTCGAGATCCTCGACGTCCCCGAAGAGCGGCGCATCCGTGCGCAGCGTGGCGAGATCCTTGAAGAGGAGCGCCCGCTTCCGATCGGCGGCGCCGAGCGCCTCCTCAGGGAAGCTCTCGATCGGGCCGTAGCGCGCGATCAAGCGCGCCGCCCCCACGGCGCCGATTCCCTTGATCCCCGGATAGCCGTCCGCGGAATCCCCCACGAGCGCGAGGAAGTCGGGAATGCGGACCGGCTCGACGCCGAACGCCTCCTTCACGCCCGCTTCGTCGCGCATCCTGTCGGCGCGGCGGTCCATCTGCACGACTCGATCCCCGCGCACGCACTGGGCGAGATCCTTGTCGGGCGACCAGATGCAAACCTTCTCCACGCGCTTGTCGCGCTCCGCGATGGCGGCGGCCGAAGCGAGACCATCATCCGCTTCGAGCTCGATCATGGGCCACACGGCGACGCCCATGGCAAGGAGCGCGTCCTCGAGCGGGTGGAACTGCGCCCAGAGCGCGCGGTCGATGCCCTCCCCGGTCTTGTATCCGTCCCAGAGATCGTTCCGGAACGACTCGATCACATGATCGGTGGCGACGCCGACGTGCGTCGCCCCCTTCTCGATCATCTGGAGCACGGTGCCGAGCACGCCGGTCACGCCGCCGAAGGGCTTGTCCTCGCCCTTCGTGAACCGGCGAAGGCCATAGAAGTGGCGGAAGAGCTCGTAGGTCCCGTCGATGAGATGGACGATCATCCGGTCGCGGACGCTCCTTCCGCCGACGCGCACCGGGCCGCGCGATCGAGGAGGAGGCGACGCTCGCGGTCGTTTCGCGTCATCGCCGCCGCGCGCTCGAACTCGGCTCGCGCCTCCTCGCGGCGGCCGAGCTTGGCCAGGAGATCGCCGCGGACGCTCGGCAGGAGATGGTAGGCGCGGAGGGCAGGCTCTTCGGCAATGGCATCCACGTGCTCGAGCCCTGCCGCGGGACCGTGCGCCATGCCGATCGCGACGGCGCGATTCAGCTCGATCACAGGGGAGGGCGTGCGCTCCGCGAGCCGCCCGTACAGCGCGGCGATCCGGGCCCAGTCGGTCTCGTCCGCGGCGCGGGCCCGCGCATGGCACGCGGCGATCGCCGCCTGGAGCGCGTACGCTCCCTCCGCTCCGCCCAGCGTCTCCGCGCGCTCGAGCGCGGCGAGGCCGCGCCGGATGAGGAGCGGATCCCAGCGCGAGCGGTCCTGGTCGAGGAGGAGGATCGGCTCGCCGGTAGGGCCGACGCGCGCCGGCGCACGTGACGCCTGGATCTCGAGAAGCGCGACGAGCCCGTGCACTTCGGCCTCCTCGGGCAGGAGCTCGGCCAGGATGCGGCCGAGCCGGAGCGCGTCCTCGCAGAGCGCGGGACGCATCCAGTCCTCCCCGGCGGTCGCCGAATAGCCTTCGTTGAAGACGAGATAGATGACCTCGAGCACCGAGTGGAGCCGCGCTTCGAGCTCGTCCTTGCGCGGCACCTCGAAGGGAACGTTCGCGTCCGCGAGCGTGCGTTTGGCGCGCACGATCCGCTGCGCCACGGTCGCCTCGGGAACGAGGAACGCGCGCGCGATCTCGGGCACGGAGAGCCCGCCTAAGAGCCGGAGCGTGAGCGCCACGCGCGCCTCGGGGGGGAGAACGGGGTGGCAAGCGATGAAGATGAGCCGGAGGAGGTCGTCCCCGACCGGATCGTCGAGCGACGCGTCGAGACGATCGCGGTCGCCGTCCCGGCTCGACTCGAGCGCGCGCTCGATCTCGGCGTGCTTCTGCTCGAGCCGCTTCTCGCGGCGGAGCCGGTCGATCGCCTTGTGCTTGGCCGCCGCCATGAGCCAGGCCGCCGGATTGTCCGGCACCCCCGTCTCGGGCCACCGCTCGAGGGCGGCCAGGAGCGCGTCCTGCGCCAGGTCTTCCGCCAGCCCGACATCGCGCACCACGCGCGTGAGCGCGCCGATCAGACGGGGCGCTTCGATCCTCCAGACTGCTTCGATCGCGCGATGGGTGTCGGTGGCCATGGCCACCGATCACACCATCGAACGGGCCCTCGCGCAAGGGCGGCGGTCAGCGCTTCTGTCCGACCCCGGCCTGGATCTCGGGAAGCCCCGCGATCGCCTCACGCACGTCGCCGCTGAAGTCCGCGAGCTCCTGCACGCGCCGGACCTCGATGGTCTCGTCGTCGGACGCGGGGCAGCGCGACGCCCACGCCACCGCCTCCTCCTTCGAGCGCACCTGGATCATCCAGTAGCCGCCGACGACTTCCTTGGCCTCCGGGAAGGGACCGTCCACGACCTTCGGCTTCCCTCCCGCGAAGGAGACCCGCGCCCCGCTCGAGGGCGGATGGAGGCCGTCGAGCGCGAGGAGGACGCCGGCTTTCTGGAGCGACTCGTTGTACTTCATCATCGCCTTCACCCGCTCGGCGTCGAGCTTCACGTCGGGCGGAGCGGTCTCGTAGCCCTTCGGGATCATCAGCATCATGAAACGCATGGCTCGGCTCCTTTCGGGTGGTCAGCGCTTCCCCGCCTTGCTCAGCTCCTCGGCCCGCGCGCGATGCCGCTCTTCCCGCTCGCGCATCTCGGGGGTGAACTCGGCGCCGAAGTCCTCGGCCTCGAACACCTGACGGATCTCGACTTCGGTCCCCTCGAAGGGCGCGCGCTTCAGCCACTCGATCGCCTCGTCCATCGAGTCCACTTTCCAGAGCCAGAATCCAGCCACGAGCTCCTTCGTCTCGGCGAACGGCCCGTCGATCACGGTCTTCTTGCCACCCGAGAACCGGACCCGCGCCCCTTTGGAGCTCGGCCGGAGGCCCTCTCCGGCCAGCATCACGCCCGCCTGGATCAGCTTCTCGTTGAACTTGCCCATGGCCTCCAGCAACTCACCGCTGGGAAGGGCTCCCGCCTCCGACTGCTTGTCCGCCTTGACCAGCACCATGACGCGCATCGTATTGCCTCCCTTTCGCTTACGTTTGCCTTGAGAATCCTTCGAGGCTCCATCGAGCCCCGCTTCTACCCTCACGTCGAGCGGCGATGCCCCGAATCGACATCGGCCCGCGATTTTCTTCGGACCGTCGTTTATGGTGGCGCACTGTGAGCCGCCATCCAACCCCGAAACGGTCCGGCACGCTGGCGGCGGTGCTCGTCGCGACGATGGTCGCGATGTCCCCGTCGCCGGCACGCGCCGCGAAGACCGACGTCCTGACCCTCGGCAACGGGGATCGGATCACGGGGGAGATCAAGTGGCTCACGCGCGGGAAGCTTCAGTACTCGACCGATGACGCCGGGACGATCTCGATCGAATGGGTGAAGGTCGCGCGCCTCACGAGTCCCAGCTCCTTCGAGGTGGAGACGACGACCGGCGCCAAGCATATCGGACGGCTCGTGGCCGTCGACCGGAACGGGCTGATCGTGGTGGGCGGAGACGTGATCGACACGCTCTCCATTACCAACGTGGTCGCGATCAGCTCGCTCGACGCCAGTTTCCTGAAGCGCGTGCGTTCGTATCTCGACGTGGGGCTCACCTACGCGAAGGCCAATGAGGCGACGACGTTCACGACCGAGGGCGAGGCCGCCTACCGCGGCGACAAGATCGGGACCACGTTCGGCTTCAGCTCCTACGCGCAGGGGCAGGAGTCGGTCCCGACCACGACGAGAAACAGCGTCTCCCTGCGCGGGATTCGCTTCCTGCCGAAACGCTGGTCCGTGGCCGCCCTGGGCATGACCGAGCAGAACGACGAGCTGAATCTGGAGCTGCGCGTGAGCGGCGCGGCCGTGCTCGGGCGCGTCCTCAGGCGATCGAACTCATCCGAGCTTGGAGCGGGAGCCGGGCTCGCCGTCACGCGTGAGCGCTTCGCGCCCGGCCCAGGCGACCCGCCGGACGAGAGGGAGACAGGGACCAATCTGGAGGGCCTCATCTTCGCCGGCTGGGACGCGTTCCGGTTCGACAGCCCCAAGCTGGATTTCGGGACGTCGCTCTACCTCTACCCCAGCCTCTCCACCGCCGGGCGCGTTCGCGGCGAAGCCACGCTCCGCCTCAAGTACGAGCTCATCTCCGATTTCAATGTCGGCGTGAGCGCCACCGACACGTTCGACAGCAAACCCCCCGAGGAAACCGCGACCAAGAACGACTTCATCACGTCGTTCACGATCGGCTGGTCCTATCGGCGGTAGGCGAAGGGCCCGGTCCCGGGCATGGGTGTTGGAGCTGGACGGGAGGTTGCATTGACCGAAGGCACGAGCCGCATCGACGCATTCAGCGACGGCGTCTTTGCCATCGCGGTTACCTTGCTGATTCTCGAGATCCGCCTTCCGCACGCGGGGGTCGAAGGTGGACTGTGGAACGGTCTGCTGGCACTCTGGCCCTCCTACTTCGCGTTTGTGCTCAGTTTCTTCGTCATTCTGGTTACGTGGATCACCCACCACGACCTCATGCGGTTGGTCCGTGCGACCAATCGCCCGGTACAGCTCGCGAACGGCTGCGCACTCCTCTATGTGACCTTCATCCCGTTCCCGACCGCGGTTCTCGCGGCCAACCTTACGGGGGTGGATATACGTACGGCCGTTGCTTTCTATTGCGGCACGTTTGTCTTTGGCAGCGGGGCGTTCAACGTGCTGGTCGCGACGATCGCGCGCGGCCAATTGTTCCGCCCGGAGGTCAACGCTCAGGCCATCGGCCGCATCCGCCGAGGTTATCGGATCACGTTTGCGATCTATCTCGCCGCGACGTTGATCGCGCTGGTAGCGCCGTGGCTGGCGCTCGCGATCAACGTGGCGGTGCGGCTGCATTTGCTCCGCATCCGGTATCAGCCGGCAACGCCCGCGCCCAGGCCAGAGGCAGAACTCACCCGGGAGCGCGGGTAGCGCGCTTTCCCGCGACCGCTGGAAGCTCCAGGCGAAACTGGAGCGCCTCGGCAAGGTGATCCACCCGCACCGCATCCGATCCGGCGAGATCGGCGATCGTCCTCGCCACCCGGCGGGCGCGGAGGATCCGCCGCGCCGAGATGCCGAGCGCGGTGGCGGCGCCCTCGAGGAACCGGCGGCACTCCCGGTCGAGCGGCGCCGCGAGCTCGAGATCGAGATTCCGGAGATCGGCGTTGCGCGCTCCACGCTTCCGGCGTGAATCCGCGCCGCGCGCGGCGAGAACCCGCCGTGCCACCGCGGCCGTCGGCTCGCCCCGCGCCCCTTGGAAGAGATCGTCGGCCGGCACCGCGCCCACGTCCACGATGAGATCGATCCGGTCGAGAAGCGCACCCGAGAGCTTTCCCACGTACTCCTCCGGTTTGCCCGGCGCGCACGTGCAGGCGCGGAGCGCGTCCCCCTTGCGCCCGCACGGACACGGATTCATCGCTCCGACCACCATCACCTGCGCCGGATAGGAGACCGATCCGCCCGCCCGCGTGATCGTCACATGTCCCTCCTCGAGCGGCTGCCGGAGGGCCTCGATCGCGTCCCGCCGGAATTCCGGGAGCTCGTCGAGGAAGAGGACGCCCCGGTGGGCCAGGCTGAGCTCGCCGGGGCCGCGCACGGTGCCGAGGAGCCCGGCGCTCGACACCGAGTGATGCGGCGCACGGAATGGGGGCCGGCGGAGGAGTCCGGCTCCCGGGGGGAGCCGTCCCGCCACCGAGTAGATCGTGCTCACCTGGATCGCATCCTCGTCGGCGAGGGGCGGCAGGAGTCCCGGCAGGCGTCGCCCGAGCATGGTCTTGCCGGCGCCGGGCGGACCCACCATGAGGAGGTTGTGCCCTCCGGCGGCCGCGATTTCGAGCGCGCGCTTGGGGGCGACCTGCCCCCTGACGTCGGCCAGATCGAGCTCCGGCTCCGCGGGCCATGACGTCTCGGTCGGTGCAGCGTCCACCGCATCGTCCTCGTCCCCACGGAGCGAGCGAAGGGACGCGATGGGGCGGATGGCCACCCCCGGCACGGCCCGCGCCTCCGCCGCGTTCGCGCTGGGAAGCCACACGGGCCCGCGCCCCTCCCGGCGCGCGGCCGCGAGCACCGCGAGCGTTCCCCGCACGCCGCGCACCCCGCCGTCGAGTGCGAGCTCCCCCAGGAACACCCCGTCTTCGATCCCGCGCGGGATCTGGCCCGAGGCGAGGAGCACGGCCACCGCGATCGGAAGATCGAAGCGCCCGCCCTCCTTCCGGACGTGCGCCGGTGCGAGATTGATCGTGATCTTCTTCGCCGGAAATTCGAACCCTGAGTTCCGGATTGCGGCGAGGACCCGCTCGCGGCTCTCCCGGACCGCGGCGTCGGGGAGCCCGACGATGGTGAAGGTTGGAAGCCCGGTTCCGAGGTCTGCTTCGACCGCCACGAAGACGCCCTCGATTCCGATCGTGGTGGAGCTCAAGACGCGTGCGAGCACGGGAGGTCCCTGCTTCGGGGTATCATGCGGGAGAGGGGCGGAGCTTCGAGGCACCCAAACGGTACGAGGCGCCGCCCCCTCTGTCAATCGCGCGGCGGAGGCGCATGGCCGAATCGATCGGAATC
>DASTKC010000071.1:0-15862 GCA_035716085.1 Candidatus Eiseniibacteriota bacterium
ATCATCGGGTCGGGAATCTTCCGGTCGCCCAGCTCGGTCGCACGCGAGCTGCCGTCGCAGCCCCTCATGCTCGCCGCGTGGATCCTGGGCGGCATCCTCTCCATGGCCGGCTCGCTCGCACTGGCCGAGCTCGCCGTGGCGCATCCGAAGACCGGCGGACTCTACGTCTTCATAAGGGAATCGTTCGGACCGAGGCTCGGCTTTGTGTTCGGCTGGGCAAGCCTCGCCGTCATCAAGCCCACCGTCATCGCGTCCATCGCGAGCGTGTTCGCCATTTACTTCTGCCAGGTGGTTGGATGGTCGAAGGGCGCCGAGCTTCCGGTCGGCCTCACGGCCATCGGGGTGCTCACATTCGTGAACTGGCTCGGTGTGCGGGAAGGCACCGCGACCCAGACAACGCTCACGACTTTGAAGGTCGCAGGGATCCTCCTTCTATGCTTCGCAGCGTTCGCGCTGCCGCATCACGCTCCGGACGCAGCCGCGTCCACCGGCGCACCTTCCAATCCCGCGCCGGCGAATCCCATGCACCCGCTGTGGCTCGCCTTCGTCGCAGCGATGATCCCGATCTTTTTCGCCTATGACGGCTGGACGGACTCCACGTACGTTGCTGGCGAGGTGGTGAATCCGCGCCGCAATCTGCCCATCGCGATCCTGGGCGGTACGCTCGTGGTGATCGCGGTCTACGTGCTCACGAACCTCGCCTACTTCGCCGTTCTCACGCCGACGGAGATGGCACAGGCCACGGCGGTGGGCAGCGAGACCGTGCGGCGGATCCTCGGCGAGTGGGGCGGCCGCGCGCTGGCGGTGCTGGTTGCGGTATCGACCTTTGGCACGATCAGCGCGTCGATCCTCACCGGTCCGCGCGTGACGCTCGCCATGGCCTCGGACGGCCTCTTCTGGAAGCCCGCCGCGCACGTACATGAGCGGCGCGGAAGCCCGGACATCGCGCTCTGGCTCCAGTGCGTGCTCTCGTGGGTCTGGCTCACCGTCGCCGTCGGCGGCTTCGAAGATGTCTCCGGCTGGTTCGTCACCACGTCGTGGCTCTTCTACGGCCTGACCGTGGCCGGCGTCTTCGTCCTGCGTCGGAAGGAATCGGCGGCCGGGCGCGAGCCGGAAGCGTCGTACCGCACCTGGCTCTATCCCATCACGCCCGTGCTCTTCATCCTCGTGACGCTCGCGATCATCGGCAGCGATCTCGCCTCGAGCACCTGGCGCGCCGCCGCGGGTGTCGTGATCGCCGCGCTGGGACTGCCGATCTACCACTTCTGGTTCGGGCGGCGAGAGCGCGGAGCGTAGCTACAGGCTCCGCAACCGCAGCGACAGGAATCCAACGAGGCCGGTCGCGCCTCCGAGCGCACCGGCCAGCGCGAAGAGAACCGGCGCGGAGACGCGCTCCAGCGCCATCCCAGCCAGCCCGCACGAGAGCGCGGTCACCCCGAGCACCACGACGTTCAAGAGCGCGAACGCTCGTCCGACCAGCCGAGGAGGGACGAGCCTCTGCAAGATGGTCGCGCGCGGAACGGTGATCAGCGGGATCGCGAACGAATGGACGAGGAGTGCCGGGACGAGCGTCGCCATCGACCGGCACGCGAGGAGAGGGAGATACGTGAGGCCGTCGAGCGTGATGCCGATGAGGAGGAGCGCTCCGCTCGACCATCGGTTGCCCCAGCGCACGACCGCGAGGCTGCCTGCCACCATTCCGACTCCGTAGGTCGCTTCGGCGAGAGCGTAGTCCGCAGCAGTGCCTCCCAGGGTCTCCCGCACGAGCACGACGAGCCCGAGCACCGAAACGCCCATGATGAATAGATTGTCCAGCGCGGTGAGCGCATAGAGGAATGGAAGCGGCGGGATGCGTCCGAGCTCCCGAAGCCCCGCTAAGAGCTCGCGGAAGACCTGGCGAAAGGCGCCCGTCAGGTTCCTCGAGCCAACCAGCTCCGCGCTGGCCCGAGCCGCGTCCACCCTCGGCGGCACCCGCATCGCAAACAGCAATCCCATCGACCCGAGGAACAAGGCGATCCCGGCCGGGAAGGTCGCGCCGATCGTCGCACGGTCGATGATCACGCTCGCCGTCAGCGGTCCGAGGAGGAACGCGAACTGCTGCGAGGACTGGACCCAAGCGTTCGCCCGCGTCAGGGCTCCGGCGGAAACGATCTCCGGCAGGAGGGAATCACGACTTGGATTGAAGAGGACCGCGGCCGTGGCCATCCCGAAGGCCACAGCCGTCAGCCATGGGGCCGTCAAGATCCGGAGACCCCACAGGAGGGCGAGCAGCCCGAGCAGCGTGGCTCGCGCCAGATCCGCGCCGATCAGGACCCGCCGCCGATCCCACCGGTCCACCAGGACCCCGGCGACCAGACCGAACAAGAGCGGCGGCAAGTACGACACCGTGGCCGCGAGCCCCGTCACGGACTTCGAGCCCGTGAGATCGAGCAGGAGCCAGAGGAACGCGATTTGAAAAACGGAATCGCCGAACTGGGAGAGGAACTGCGCGAGGGCGAGAAGCGAAACGGGGGCGGGCGCCGAAAGCACCCGCCCCCTCATCAAGCCGTCACGCCTGCTGCGTCTGGGCGGGACGGAATTCCGGAGCGTTGTTCTCGAAATCCCACAGGAACGGAGGCTCGATCCCGAGCTGACGCAGGTACGTGTACAGCTGTCCGCGGTGGTGGAGGTGCTCATCGTAGATGATGCTGACGATGATCCACCCGGGGAAGGACATCCCGCCCCACTCGGTCTTGACGATCGCCTGGAGCTGCGCGTCCGTCAGCGACTTCACGGTGCGGTCCGCGATCGTCCACGACTCCTTGGCATAGCGCAGGAGATCGTCACGCGTCTTGATCCCCGCCATCGCATCCTTGTCCTGCTCGCCGTTGTAGGGCGTGTGTCCTTTGGGGATGCCCTCGGCCACGTAGCGCATCTGCGCATACATGTGGGTGACCAGCTCCTTCACCGTGCGCATCTCCTGGCACGGGTGGGCGTCGATCTTGTCCGCAGGGATCGCCTCGATGCACCGCAGGGTGATGCCGTTGACCGTGCGGAAGTGATCCCAGAATCCAGCCATCAGTGCTTTGTTTTGCATGAATTCTCCTGTTCGTCCGGCGCTCAGCTCTTGGGCTTCACGTCCTTGGAGTTGATGTCCAGGGTGATCATGAATCCGTTCGTTCCCTTGTACTCGTACGGCTTGTCGCCCGCGCGGTAAGCCTCGACCTCGTTCTGCATGAGAACGAAGCCGGTGTTCCGAGGGACGCCGAAGTAACGAAGATTCTGAATGACGATCGGCTGATCCGTCATCCCCTGATTCCGCTTGAGGACGACCTCGCCGACCTTCCCGCCGTCGAGCTTCGCGGTCGCGACGTCCTTGGTGGCGGTCCACTCCATCGGAGCATCCGCGCCGACGGTGAAGGACTTCCACTTGACCGGATAGACGTAGCCGAGAGCGTTCTTGATGCCTTCACGCTGCTCCGGCGTCACCGACGGATCGAAGTGGAGCACCGCCCAGTCCATCTCGCCGTCGGCGAACTCGGGGCCGAGATCACCGGCGACCCAGAACTTCGCGCCGTCCAGCTTGACGCCGCCGTAGTTGCCCTTGTTGACCCGGAACGCGTTGTTGAACTTGCAGTAGGCGTGCTCGCCGCCGTGGCTCATGCCCGCCATGCCCTCGTGATCCGCATGGCTGGCCGGCTTGTGGTCGAAGTAGCACTGGCAGAACATCGGGCAGGAGCATGCCTCGATGATCGTCGCGTTGAAGCTCCAGTCCGGCGTGAACTCCTTGGTGACCGCGTACACGCCGGCGGCGCTCACCGTGACGAGGAATGCAGCGAGCAAGAGAATGCGCAGCTTCATGGGAGGTCCTCCTTGAGGGATGTGGGGAGTGACGCTCCGGAATCCGGAACGGTGAGCCCCCGTTCCGCCCGGATCAGCAGGCGTTAGGTGTACACCTTTCGGAGCCGTTCGTGAAGAGTGGGCTTTTGGGCGCCACCATCGGGGCCTGACCCGGCCCGGACCCGAAGCGGCCCGCGCCCCTCAGCCCTCGATCCGCCGCCTCAGATCCGCGGCGTGCACCCGCCGCGCGTAGGCCTCGACGTCCCGCTTCTGTCCGTGAATTTCGACGACGAGGGAGCGCGTGGCCGCCCGCTTGGAGGAAGGCACGAAGCTGGAGTCGAAGGCCGGAAAGTCCTCGGAGCCCTTCGCCATCAAGCGCAGCCGCTCTTCCAGGGCCTTGGGAACGATGTAGATCCGGAGGAGGGCCACCGTCCGCTCGACCTGGGAGGGGTCCACGGGCATCGCCACCCTCCCCCCGGAATCTTCGGCACCGATCAGGTTTTGCTCCAGCGCGAAGGCTCCCGCCACGGTGAAGGGCCGCGGCGTTCCTCCCACGGAGGCCAGCCCCGTGGACAGGCCCTTGGTTCCATTCACGGACACCCGGACCTCCAGAGTCCGGTCCTCGTCGTCCGAAGCATCGGTCCGGTTGTAGATCCGCTCCGCCGATGCGTCGAGCGGACCCCATGGCTGCTTCCCACCATCGAGCTTGAGGACGACGCGTCCGACCTCCTCGGAGGCTCCATCCGGCGCGAGCCTGAAGCCGCTCGCGGCTGCGGGCAGCGACGACACGGCGGCTACGAGCGAACGCTGGGCCGAAGTCCGTTCCGTATCCGTGGCGGGTAGGGTTGCGTAGGTGGGTGTCTCATCGGTCGGTGCGGCCACACCCATGCGGGCCACGGCCAGCAGGGCCAGTATCAGGAAACGGACACGAAGCATGCGTGAATCCTCCCGTCGACGCGGAGCGCTGGCGAGACCCCGCCCACTCTTACACCGTTCACCCGCTTCTCATTCCAACGATCCGCTCGATTCCCTCACGCACGTGCCGCGGTTCCACGATGAGGCTCACCACGGCGTCGCAATCTTCCAGCTCGTAGAAGTGGCCCGGATGGAGGAGCACATCGCGCTCCTCGAGCGCCCATGCGGCGGCATCCGAAGCGTCTCCCGCCGCCGTGCCCATTCGAAAGCGCAGGATGGCGCTCCAGCCTCCGTCCCCACGAAGCACGTCGAACCCCGCCGCGGCGCCGGCCAGGCGCAGCTGGTCCAGATTGGCCCCGATCCGCGCGCGCGCCGCCTCCTGGAATTCGCCACGACGCTCGAGCCATCGACCGAGCATCATCTGCGCGGGAGCGCCGACGGAAAGGAACAGATCGGCGATCCACTCGAGTCCCTGGCATGCGCGCGCGACAGCGTCCTCGGGCCCCGTGACCGCGATCCAGCCCAGCTTCATCTGGGGGAGTCCGCACAGCTTCGAGATCCCGTTCAGACCGAACCTGAGCGCGCGTCCACGACCCACCACCGAAGGGAGCACGGCCTCGCGCCATCCGAAATCGCCGAACACCTCGTCCGCGATCAGTGCGATCCGCCGCTCGGCGCAGATCGATTCGAGAGCGGCCGCCTCTCCCTCGGTCAAGCAGGATCCGGTCGGATTGTTCGGTTGAACCACGATCAGCGCCCGGGTCCTTGGCCCCACGAGCGCCTCCACGGAGTCCACGTCCACGCGCCATCCCTCGTCGTAGCGCAAGCGGTACGACGCGAGCCGCGCGCTCTCGAGACGCGCGAGCGGCTCGAAGAGGGGATAGCTCGGACTCGGCACGAGGATCTCGTCTCCCGGATCGCAGAGGAGACGGAAGAGATGCGCATAGGCCTCGCTCGTGCTCGCGGTGAGGAGGATCCGATCCGGATCGAACGAGCCCGCGCCGCGCGCCCTCGAGTAAGCCGCGATCGCCTCCCGCGCGGCGGCTGAGCCGCGCGGGTCGGGATCGTAGCGGGCTACGTCCCCGCCCAGCGCCCCAGCGATCGACGGAAGGCCCACACGCGTGGGGTTCGTCTCCGCGAGGTCGACGACCGGCCGTCCCGCGCGACGCTTCTCGTCGAGCAACCGATGAAACGGATTGGCCTCGAAATCTCCCGGGAGTCGCGAGGTCAGTCCTTCGCCTCCGCGGTCGCCATCTTCCAGACGGTGTTCACCGCGGCGAGCACGACGGCCGCGAGGAGCGCGGGCCAGAAGCCATTGATGCTGAACGCCGGGACGATCCAAGCGACCAGGAGCAGAATCACCGCGTTCACCACGAAGTAGAAGAGACCGAACGTGACGAGGATGAGCGGGAAGGTGAGGATCTTGAGAATGAGCCCGAGCGTCGAGTTCAGGACGCCGAAGAGGAGCGCCGCGAGGATCGCGGTGCCCCAGTTGGGCACGTAGAAGCCCGGGATGATCTTCGTGAGCACCAGGAACATCGCGACGACGACCACGAAATGAAGGAGCGCCTTGGCCATCGATCCCTCCTTGACGTTGAATTCCCAGGATCCCGACGACGCCAGCGTAGCAGACCCAAGCCGGGCTTGCGCCTACAGCTCCATGGCGTTAGTCTGGCCGCGCTCCGCACGAGCCGGCGCGCTCGCCCCGCGTCGTGACCGCATCGATCCGCCGCATCCGTTCCCGCAGGGGGGCTCGGCCGCTACGGAGAGCACCCCATGGACCTCGATCATTGGTACCGCTGCACGCAGTGCGGCTACATGTACACGCCCCAGCAGATCCTGGCGCTCCGTCAGCTGGTGGAGGCTCGCGACGAGTCCGAGTCCCCTTCGGCCGAACTTCCATGCCGGAAGCGTGGCTGCGGCGGCCGACTCGTGGTGACCACGGAAGTTCACCGAGACGCGCCACGCTGACTAGAACGCCCTGATCCGGCGACCTTCCGTCGCTCCACGGGCCGCATGGCCCCAAACCTGCTTGTCGCTCGCGAGCCGGACTCCTATACTGACCGGCTCGCATTTTTTTGGAGGGCCAACGGGCGGGAGCGTGGAACTTCGAGATCGGCTGGCCCGGATCCGGGACCGCATGGCCGAGGCTGCCCGCCGGTCGGGGCGGGAGCCGGATGCGGTGACGCTCCTTGCGGTGACGAAGGGATTCGGGGTGGAGGCCGCCCAGAGCGCGTTCGCGCTCGACGTCGTGGATCTCGGTGAGAACCGGGTCCAGGAGGCGGAGGGCAAGATCGCCGCGATGGGCAAGGGTCCAAGGTGGCATCTCATCGGGCACCTCCAGACGAACAAGGCGAAGCGCGCGGCCCAGCTCTTCGACGAGATCCATTCCGTGGATTCGCTCCGGCTGGCCGAGGAACTCGCCCGCCGTGCGACCGCGGAGGGCCGGACGATCCGGTGCTACATCGAGGTCCGGACCACCGGCGAGTCGACGAAGAGCGGGGCAGCACCGGAAGAGATCCACGCGCTGGTCGAGAGGATGCGATCCCTGGCGCCGCTTAGGGTGGCGGGGCTCATGACCATGGGCCCGCTCCACGGCGGTCCCGACGGGGCGCGGTCCTCGTTCCGGGCGCTCAGGCGCCTTCGGGACGAGGGAATCGACCGAGGCGTCCTGGACGCCGACGCGGGACTCTCGATGGGGATGTCGGACGACTTCGAAGTCGCGATCGAGGAGGGAGCGACCATCGTGAGGATCGGCTCGGCCCTGTTCGGGCCGCGGCCGTGAGGTTCCGGATCCAGGTCACGCCGAAGAGCCGCGCCGACACGGTCGAGGCGGATCCGGCGACAAGGATGATTCGGGTGCGGGTGACGGCGGCTCCCGAATCGGGAAGAGCCAACGAAGCGGTGGTCGCGGCGTTAAGGAAGAAGCTCGGTCTCAACGCCGGCGCTCTCCGGATCGTCGGCGGTTTGGCCGAGCGCCGGAAGTGGGTCGAGGTGGACGGCATCGAGGAGGCGGAGCTATGGCGGAGACTCGAGGCGGGGTCGTGACGGTGGATGGCGCGCGCGCTACGGGGCTGCTCCGCGACATCGAGGAGGCCCGCGCCTTCGTCGCCGCCCGCGCGAAGCTAAAGCCCGAGGTCGGCATCGTGCTCGGCACCGGACTCGGACAGTTCGCCGCCGCCATGCGCGACCCGGTCGCGATTCCTTACGCGGACATCCCGCATTTCCCGCACACCAAGGTCGAGAGCCACGCCGGCGATCTCATCGTGGGCTCGCTCGCCGGCCGCCCGACCGCGATCCTGAGCGGCCGCGCGCATTACTACGAAGGCTGGTCCATGCAGGAGGTCACCTTCCCGGTGCGCGTGCTCCGCGCGCTCGGCGTCGACACGCTCGTCGTGACGAACGCGGCCGGGGGCATGAACCCGCTCTACGAAGCCGCCGACATCGTGGCGGTCGTCGACCATATCAATCTGATGGGGGACAACCCACTCATCGGTCCCAACGAGGACTCGCTCGGGCCGCGGTTCCCGGACATGTCGGAGCCGTACGACCGCGCGCTCCTCAAGGCCGCGCGCGAGGTCGCGCTCGCCGAAGGCATCCCGCTCAAGGAAGGGGTGCTGGCCGCGGTGGCGGGACCCAATCTCGAGACGCGCGCCGAGTACCGCTTCCTCCGCTGGGCCGGTGCCGATCTCGTCAGCATGTCGCTCGTGCCCGAGGCGATCGTGGCGGCGCACGCCGGAATGCGGCTCCTCGCGTTCGCGGTCGTGACCGACCTCTGCCTGCCCGACGCGCTCGAGGCGGTCGATATCGGGCGCATCCTCGCGAACGCCGCGAAGGCCGAGCCCAAGCTGACGCGGCTCGTCACCCGCGTGCTCGCCGAGCTTCCTCCCCGGGCGAGCCGCGCATGAGCGTGAAGGCCGACCGCTTCCGTCCCTTCGAGACCACCCTCGACTCGCCTGCCTCCGAGCGGAAGATCCTCGAGTTCTGGAAGGAGGTCCGCGCGTTCGAGGAGGGACTCAAGCGCCGCGAGGGCTCGCCGCCGTTCCTCTTCTACGAGGGACCGCCGACCGCGAACGGACTCCCGGGCGTGCACCATGTCCTGTCGCGCACCGTGAAGGACGTGGTCTGCCGCTATCAAGCCATGCGCGGCCGCTACGTCGCGCGCAAGGGGGGCTGGGACACGCACGGCCTCCCCGTCGAGATCGAGGTCGAGAAGGCGCTCGGGATCAGCGGCAAGGATCAGATCGAGCAGTTCGGCGTCGCCGAGTTCAACGCGCGCTGCCGCGAGAGCGTGCTCAAGTACGAGAACGAGTGGCGCCGCAACACCGAGCGGATCGGGTTCTGGCTCGACATGGACCACCCCTACCTCACGTTCTCGAACGATTACATCGAGAGTGTGTGGTGGCTCCTGAAGCGCTTCTGGGACTCGGGGCTCCTCTACCTCGGGCACAAGATCGTGCCCTACTGCCCGCGCTGCGGCACGCCGCTCTCGAGCCACGAGGTGAGCCTCGGCTACGACGAGGTCGTCGAGCCGTCCGTGACGGTGAAGTTCGCGCTCGTCGACGAGCCGGGCGCCTATGTGCTCGCCTGGACGACCACCCCGTGGACGCTCCCGGGGAACGTCGCGCTCGCGGTCGGCGGGGACGTCGACTACGTGCGCGTGAAGCAAACGGTCGACGGAAAGGACGAGCGCTACTACCTCGCCCGCGCGCGCCTCGCTCAGCTCGAAGGGGAGTACGCGATCGAGGCGGAGATGAAGGGGCGCGCGCTGGTCGGCAAGCGCTACCAGCCGCTCTTCGACTTCATCGATCTCGAGGAAGTGACGGGGAAGAAGGCATACATGGTGGTCGACGCCGACTTCGTGACGACCGAGGACGGCACCGGCGTCGTCCACACTGCCGTCATGTACGGCGAGGAGGACTACCAGCTCGGCAAGAAGCTCGATCTCCCGCAGCACCACACGGTGGACTCGCGGGGCCGCTTCACCGCCGAGGTCACGCCGTGGGCCGGGGAATTCGTGAAGGAGGCCGAGCCCGAGATCCGGCGCTGGCTCCGGAAGCACGGCTCCCTCTACCGCGAGGAGATGACGACCCACAGCTATCCCTTCTGCTGGCGGTGCGACTCGCCGCTTCTCTACTACGCGTGGAAGACCTGGTACATCGCGACGACGCGCTACCGCGACCAGCTCCTGGCCGCGCACAAGACGGTCGAGTGGCATCCCGCGGACATCGGGTCGAACCGATTCGGCAACTGGCTGGAGAACAACATCGACTGGGCTCTGTCGCGGAATCGCTACTGGGGAACGCCGCTTCCGATCTGGCGCTGCGCGTCGTGCGGCTCGGAGCGCTGCGTGGGGAGCGTCGCGGAGCTCAAGCAGGGAAAGAACGTTCCCGAGAACCTCGATCTCCACCGTCCGTACGTGGATCAGGTCACCTTCGACTGCCCGGGGTGCGGCGCGGACCAGAGGCGCGTGCCCGAGGTCATCGACGTCTGGTTTGACTCGGGGGCCATGCCGTACGCGCAGTGGCACTACCCGTTCGAGCACGAGAAGGACTTCGACCGGCTCTTCCCGGCCGACTTCGTGTCGGAGGGGATGGACCAGACTCGAGGCTGGTTCTACACGCTCATGGCGATTGCGGTGCACGTCTCGGGACGCGCCCCCTACCGCCACGTCCTGCCGCTCGAGCTGATCCTCGACAAGCAGGGCAAGAAGATGAGCAAGTCGAAGGGAAACACGGTCAATCCCGAGACCATCCTCGACCAGCGCGGGGCCGACGCGCTCCGCTTCTATCTCATCGCGGTGAGCCCGCTGTGGTCGACGACGCGGTTCGACATCGAGGGGGTGACCGAGGTCACGAAGAAGCTCCTCGGCACGCTCCGGAACGTGGGGCAGTTCTTCGCGCTCTACGCGAACATCGACGACTACGATCCCGCCCGGAAGGAGCCCTCGAGTCCGACGCTCCTCGACCGGTGGATCGCGTCGCGCCTCCAGACGCTGATCGGGGCGACGCGCGACGCGCTCGACGCGTACGACCTGACGCGCGGCGCGCGCGCGATCCAGGACTTCGTGCTCGAGGAGCTCTCGAACTGGTACGTTCGCCGGTCGCGCCGGCGGTTCTGGAAAGCCGGCGACCCGGCCGACAAGCGTGCGGCGTACGACACGCTATGGGAATGCCTCCGCGTCGTGTCGCGGCTCCTCGCGCCCTACACGCCGTTCGTGGCCGAGGAGCTCCACCAGAACGTGATCCGCCCCGGGAGCTCCGGGGAACCGGAGAGCGTGCACTGGTGTGATTTCCCCGAACCGGACCGGAGCCGGATCGACGAGCGGCTCGAGCGCTCGATGGACCTGGCGCTCCGCGTGGTCAACCTGGCCCGCGCGGCGCGGAACGCTTCGTCGCTCCGCACGCGTCAGCCGCTCCGGCGCCTGGCCGTGGCCGGGCTCGGCAACCAGGACGCTCAGGAGCTGGCGGGCCTCGCGGGGATCGTCCTGGACGAGCTCAACGTGAAGGAGCTGGTCCTGAACGTGGACCGTGAGGACCTCGTCTCCGTGACGGTGAAACCGAACTTCCCCGTGCTCGGTAAGAAGGCCGGGCCGGCGATGAAGGAGATCGCCGCCCGGATCGGGGAGACCCCGCCGGAGACGATCCGCGCGGGCATTGCGGGCGGCGGCTGGGAGGTGGAGGTCGGGGGGCGTTCGTTCACGCTCATGGCCGACGACGTTTTGGTGGTAGAGGCATCCAAGCAACCCTGGGTCGGGCTCGCCGATGGGACGATCGCCGTCGCCGTCGACACCACCCTGGACGAGGAGCTCCGGACGGAAGGGCTCGTCCGCGAATTCGCCCACCGGATCCAGGCGCTCCGAAAGAGCGCCGATCTGGACGTGACCGATCGGATCCGGTTGAGCTGGCAGCTCTCGCCGGTATTGGCGAAAGCGTGCGAGCGGTTCGAAGAGTACATCCGCGAGGAGGTCCTCGCGGACGAGCTCGTGTCCCGCGCCCCCGCCGGAGGCGCCGTCGAGGAATGGACGTTCGACGGCGAGCAGGCCCGCGTGGGCATCGAGCGTGTGCACAAAGGAGGGTGACGTTGCTCACCAAGAAGGATCTCAAGCATTTCGAGGAGCGGCTCCTCGAGGAGCGGAAGAAGCTCCTGGGGCAGCTCGGCTATCTCGAGAAGACGATGTCGCAGACGCAGCGTGACGCGGGAGGCGATCTCTCCGCCTACTCGTTCCACATGGCCGATATGGGCACGGACGCGATGGAGCGCGAGAAGGCGTTCCTCTTCGCCTCGGCCGAGGGCAAGCTCCTCTACAACGTGGACCAGGCGCTCCGCCGGCTGTACCGGAGCGAGTACGGTACGTGCGGGTCGTGCGGGAAGGAGATCGGCAAGGCCCGGCTCGACGCGATTCCGCACGCAGGTCTCTGCGTGGAATGCCAGGAGAAGCAGGAGAAGGAGGCGAACGCGACGCGCGGATGACCCAACGGGACGGGTTCTTCTACGGGTGCGCTGCGGCCGTCATCGCGGCCGACCAGTTCACCAAGGCAATCGCGTCCTCGCGGCTCCTCCCGGGACAGCCGGTCCCGTTCCTGGGGGACGTCGTCCGTTTCACGCTCGTACACAACACGGGAGCGGCGTTTGGCCTCTTTCCGGGTAGCCGCGGGCCGTTCATCCTCATCTCGATCCTCGCCATCATCGTGGTCCTCGCGCTCTTTCGCCGCGAGGCCTACCGCGGCCTCGCTCACCGGATCCTCCTCGGGTGTATTCTCGGCGGCGCCATCGGCAACCTCATCGACCGCGCGCGGCTCGGCTGGGTGGTCGATTTCATCGACGTGGGCGTGGACACCGTCCGATGGCCCGTCTTCAACGTCGCCGATAGCGCCGTGACCCTCGGAGTCCTGTTCCTTGCCTGGAACCTCTCCCGAGCGGGACATCCCGCTCCCGATCCCGAAAGTTCACACCGTCCCGGCCTCGAGAGCGGGTGAGCGGCTGGACCGCTTCCTCGCGGAGGCCGAGCGGTCCCTTTCGCGCTCCGCGGTGCAACAGCTCATCGACGGCGGGCATGTCCGGCTGAACGATGCGCCGGCCCGCGCGAGCCGCCGGGTGCGCGAAGGGGATCGAGTCGAAGTCGTCCGGCCGCGCCGCGAGCCCCAGGCGCTCCGTCCGGAGGCGATCCCGCTCGAGGTGGTCTTCGAGGACGAGCATCTCGCCGTGATCGCGAAGCCCGCCGGGATGGTGGTCCACCCCGCCGTGGGGCACAGGAGCGGCACGCTCGTCCACGCGCTCCTTCATCGCTACGGTGTGCTCCCGGACGGAACTGGGAGTCCCGAGCGCGCGGGCATCGTGCATCGCCTCGACAAGGGCACGTCGGGACTCCTCCTCATCGCGCGCACGGATGAGGCGCACCGCGAGCTCGCGCGCCAGATCGAGGCGCGCGAGGTGAAGCGCGTCTACCGCGCGGTCGTCTGGGGCCACCTCGCGAAGCGGACCGGACGCATCGAGGCATCGCTCGCCCGAAGCCCACGCGACCGGAAGAAGATCGCTGTGGTCACGCGCGGGGGCCGTCACGCCGCGACCAGGTACCAAGTCCTCCGCCAGGGGGAGTACTTGACGGAGCTCCACGCCACCCTCGAGACAGGCCGCACGCACCAGATCCGCGTCCACCTGGCGCACCTCGGTCATCCCGTGTTCGGAGATCCCGACTATGGGGGACGGCGGGGGCCCTTGATGAAGCTTGCGCCCGCGCGACGCGCCGAGGCCGCGCTTCTCCTCGCGGACCTGGACCATCAGGCGCTGCACGCCGAGACGCTCGGGTTCACCCATCCGGCCACGCGCGAGCGGCTCGAGTTCACGCGGCCCGTCCCGCCGGAATTCGAGGCCGTCCTCGACACGCTCCCGTGCGGGTCTTAGGGGTGGATTTTGGGCTCCGAAACCTGGGGCTCGCCTTGAGCGATCCCGGTGAGGTGCTCGCGACGCCGCTCCGCTCGCTCCGCCTGACTTCGGTCCGGCAGGCCCCGGCCGCCGTGGCCGCGGTCGTCCGGGAAGTCGAGGCGAGCGCGGTCGTTGTGGGAGCGCCAGAAGGACTGGAGGGGGAGGAGGGACGTGCCGAATTACGGAGGGTGAAACGCTTCGCCACAGCCCTTCGCCGGGAGACGGGGCTCCCGGTCCATCTGGTCGACGAGAGCCTGAGCTCGCGGGAGGCCGAGGCTAGATCGGGCCGCGCCTCCGGCCGTGACCCCGAGCGCTCTTCGGCCGCGCACGCGGCCTCCGCGGCCGTCATACTCCAGCGATGGCTCGACAGACCCCGGAAGGATGGGGGCGCCCGATGAGGCGGCGCTCCCGAAGGCTTCGCCGCACACTCACGCTCGGCGCGATCGTGGGTGTGGTGCTCTTGATCGGGCTCCTGCTCGTGCCGGCCAACGTGACCAAGAACTTCGAGCAGCGCCAGGTGCTGATCCCGCGCGGCGCCAAGATCGAGGCGATCGCGGACAGCCTCCACCAGGAAGGGCTGATCGGGAACAAGAAGCTCTTCGTTCTCTCCGCCCGCATCATGGGATACGACCGGAATCTCAAGGCGGGGCAGTTCACGATCCCGGTCGGATCGAGCACGTACCGCATTCTCCGCCAGCTCGCCAAGGGGATGTCCGCCGGGGACATGGTCACGATCCCCGAGGGGCTCCGGGTCGATCAGATCGCCGACATCTTGCACAAGGGTGCGAAGATCGATCCGATACGCTTCATGGCGCTCGCGAACGACTCGGCGTTCATGCATTCGATCGGGGTGCCGGCGGATCGCGTGGAAGGGTACCTCTATCCCGACACGTATCCCTTCTATCCGCTCCTCACGCCCCAGGAAGTGATGCGTGTGATGGTGGAGCGGAGTCTCAAGGTGTTCGGCGAGGAGATGGCGCTCCCTGACGCGAAGATGGGGCTCACCCTCCATCAGCTCGTGACGCTCGCCTCGGTGGTCGAGGCCGAAGCGCAGGTGCCCTCGGAGCGTCCGCGGATCGCCGCCGTCTTCTACAACCGATTGCACCAGGGTATGATGCTCCAGTCCGACCCCACCGTGCTCTATGCGCTCGGCGAGTGGCGCGGGCGCGTCTTCTACAAGGATCTCGACGTGAAATCTCCCTACAACACCTACCGAAACCGCGGGCTTCCGCCCGGTCCGATCTGCAATCCCGGCCGTGGCGCGGTCCACGCAGTCCTCTTCCCGAACGCCGATTCGACTGAGCTCTACTTCGTCGCTCGAGGCGATGGGACCCACATCTTCACGAAGTCCTGGGAAGACCACCTGCGCGCGATCGCCATGGTGCGGGCGCAGGCCCGCCGCGAGTCGACGCTCGTGCCGAATTCGGCGGGGCTCGTGGAGGAAGCGCCGCCGCCGGCGCCCACGCCGGATGCCAAGACGAGCTTCCCCGTGGCCGCCAAGTCCGCGCAGCAGGCGCCCAAGACCACGGCCACGCCGCCGGCGCCGAAGGCCACGACCTCCCATCGGTCCAAGACCTCGACGCCGTCGTCGCGCAAGCAGGTGCCCTCCGGAAAGGCCGCGTTCTCCCTCAAGTCCTCCGTTCGAGACAGCACGCGGTGAGCCCCTCGAGCGAGGCAGGGCTCACACTCCGCGGGCCGGGTATCGACCCCGAGCTTAGGGCCAAGCGGGACGGCCTCCGGGCCATCCTCGAGACGCTCGGGCGCACCGTCGTGGCCTACTCTGGCGGGGTCGACTCCGCGTTTCTCCTGGTCGAAGCGAGGCGTGTTCTGGGAGATCGGGTGGAGGGTGCCATCGCGGACAGTCCGTCGCTTCCTCGGGCGGAGCTCGACCAGGCCCTCGCCCTCGCGCGGGACCGCGACATCCCCGTGCGGGTGATCGAGACCCGGGAGATGGAGCGGGAGGCCTACGTGGCGAATGGTCCCGACCGGTGCTATCACTGCAAGGCCGAGCTCTTTGGCTGCCTGGAGGCCGTCGCCGAGAAGGAGAGCTGGTCCACGATCGCCTACGGCGCCGTGACCGACGATCTGGGAGACGTGAGGCCGGGGATGCGCGCGGCGGACCGGTACCAGGTCCGCGCCCCTCTCCTCGAGGCTGGCCTCGGAAAGCTGGAGGTCCGCGTTCTGGCCCGAGGTCTGGGCCTTT
>DASTKC010000072.1:0-3696 GCA_035716085.1 Candidatus Eiseniibacteriota bacterium
GGGCTGGGCCGGGCCCGGTGACCCCCTTCCCGCCCATGCCTCCGGAGCTCGCGCGCCTGCCCGAGCTGTCCCGGAACCTCTGGTGGTCCTGGCATTCGGAAGCACGCGACCTGTTCCGCTCGCTCGACGAGACGCTGTGGCGCCGGACGCGCCACAATCCGGTTCGCCTCCTCCAAGAAATCGACCCCGACCGCCTCGCACGCGCCGCCGCGGACGCGGGATACCGCGTGCAGTACATCGCGGTCATGCGCGCCTTCGACGCCGCGCTCAACGACGAGGACACCTGGTGCGAGGAGGAGCATCCCGATCTCGCCGACGGCGTCCTCGCCTACTTCTCGGCCGAGTACGGCGTCCACAACTCGCTCCCCCTGTACGCGGGCGGTCTCGGCGTTCTGGCCGGGGACATCACCAAGGAAGCGAGCGACCTCGGGCTCCCCTTCGTCGGCGTCGGATTCATGTACCCCCAGGGCTACTTCCGCCAGCACGTGAACGCGGAGGGGCGCCAAGAAGAGGTCTACGAGCGGATCGAGCGGGGGCACGTCGCCGTATCGCCGGTTCGCACGCCGGACGGCGAGCCGCTGCGCGTCCGCCTCTCGCTCCCCGACCGAACGCTCCACGTCGCCGCGTGGCAAGTGAGCATCGGGCGGAGCCGGCTCTTCCTGGTCGACACCGACCTCGACGAGAACACGACGGGCGACCGCGAGCTGACGGGGCGACTCTACGGCGGCGACCAGAACGCGCGGGTGAGCCAGGAGATCCTCCTCGGGATCGGCGGCGTGCGCGTCCTCCGCGCTCTCGGAATCAAACCGACCGTGTGGCACGGCAACGAGGGGCACACGTCGCTCATGATGCTCGAGCGAGTGCGCGAGGAGATCGCGGCCGGCCTCACGTTCGACGAAGCGGTGGACGCGGTGCGGCGTACGACCGTCTTCACCACACACACGCCGGTCGCCGCGGGGCATGACGCCTTCTACTACCCGCTCATGGAGGGGCACCTCGATCCGATCGAGGGGTACGGCGTGACCGCGCTCGGCGACCACCGGGCCAAGCTCTACGGCCTCGCGTCCTATCCCGCCGACTGGGGCATCGCGTTCAACATGACGGCGCTCGCCCTTCGGCTCTCCGGCCACGTGAACGCGGTGAGCCGCAAGCACGGCGAGGTCTCCCGCGCGATGTGGGCACCGCTTTGGCCCAGCAAGAAGCCGGACGAGGTGCCGATCGTCTCGATCACGAACGGCGTGCACGTGCCCACGTGGATCGCGAATGCCACCGACCGATGTCTCCGGGAGAATCTCGATCAGGACTGGCTCCGCCGGCACGACGACCCGGCTCTGTGGCAGAAGTCGGAGTCGATTCCCGACGAGGCGCTCTGGGCGCTCCGCAGCCACCTGAAGCTCGGACTGTTCCACTTCCTGCGCGATCGGCTCCGCCAGCGCTGGGCCGCGCACGACGTGGAAGCGAGCCAGGCGGTCGCGCTCGGCGCGCTACTCGATCCCGAGGCGCTCACGATCGGCTTCGCGCGGCGGTTCGCGTCCTACAAGCGCGCCACGCTCATCCTTCGCGACCTCGATCGCCTGCACCACATCCTCGACGACACGCGCCGCCCCGTGCAGCTCCTCTTCGCGGGCAAGGCCCATCCCGCGGACGAAGGGGGCAAGGATCTGCTTCAGGCCGTCTATCGCGCCGCGCGCGATCCCGTGCTCGCGGGACGCATCGCGTTCCTCGAGGACTACGACATGCACGCGGCGCACTGGCTGGTCCAGGGCGTCGATGTGTGGCTCAACAATCCACGCGCTCCGCAGGAGGCAAGCGGCACGAGCGGCATGAAGGCGGGAATCAACGGCGTGCCCAGCTTGAGCGTGCTCGACGGCTGGTGGATGGAGGCGTGGGACGGGAAGAATGGCTGGGGGTTCCCGGAGGCCGAGGGGGACGACGTGGACGCCCGCGACGTGGAGCAGCTCTACTCGCTCCTCGAGAAGGAGATCGTGCCCCTCTACTACGACCGCGGCATGGACGGCATCCCGCGCGGGTGGCTCGAGGTCGTGCGGCACGCGCTCCGGACCATCACCCCCGCGTTCTCCGCACGGCGGATGGTGAAGGAGTACGTCCGGACGATGTACGCGCCCGCGATGGCCGGCAAGCCGGTCCTGTCCGCACCACCAGCACCCTCCGCCCCGACCGACTGATTTTCCTGTAAAGTCGTCCCCTCTATGCCTTTCGGAGTGGAGTGGCACGACTTCGTCACGATCGGTCTCCTCGTCCTTCTCGAGGGGGCCCTGAGCGCGGACAACGCGCTCGTTCTGGCCGTTCTCGTCCTTCCGCTCCCGCCCGAGCAGCGCACCCGGGCCCTCCGCTACGGCATTCTCGGCGCCTTCGCCTTCCGAATCCTTTCCACCCTTTTCGCCACCTACATGATCCACTGGGACTGGGTGAAGCTGATCGGCGCCCTGTACCTGCTCTACCTGCCGGCGAAGCACTTCATCGATCACCCGGAGGGCAAGCAGGGCGGGGCCAAGGCGGCGATCAAGACATTCCTCGGACTCTCCGCGTTCTGGAGCACCGTCGTGCGCGTGGAGCTGACCGACATCGTGTTCGCGATCGACTCGATCCTCGTGGCCGTCGCGATGTCCCGGAAGGCATGGGTCATCGTGATGGGCGGCATCTTGGGGATCCTGGCGATGCGACTCCTGATCGGGCAGCTCCTCGGCATCGTGCAGCGATATCCCGCGATCGTGGACGGCGCGTACGTGATCGTGGCGTGGGTCGGAATCAAGCTGATGATCGAGTATTTCCATTCCATCGGGCTGATCGCCTGGGAGGTTCCGCGGTGGCTCTCCATCACGGTGGTGTTCGTGCTGTTCGGGATCAGCGCCCTCTACGCGCGCTGGAAGGAGCAGAAGAAGGTAGCGGGAGCCGGGACGTGAGCCCTCGCAATCGCTGGGCCGCGGCCCTCCTCGCCGCTCTCCTCACCGCCGTGATCGCTGTCCCCGCCCTCGCATGGGACGGCCTCCCGTCCTACGTCGATGAATCCAACATCCTCTCCAAGACCCCCGGCACCGACGACGGAGCGATCGGCGCGATCTTCAATCCCGCGCAGTGGGGCGTCCTCGAGAAGGGCGAGCTCGACTTCTACTGGTCCGACACGAGCGTGCGGCCGCACGCGATGGACAACTGGGGCCTCGCGTTCGGCCAGGGCGCCGGCATGTCGATTCGCCGCCACGACGCTCTATTGAACGGAGAGCCGAGCTCCGTCACCGACTGGCAGATTGGAGCGGGCGGCGGCACGCGCGGTTACTACAGCGGCATGTCGTTCGGCTTCTCGGGCCCGGGCAAGGGCGCGTTCAACCACGACAACTATCTCGGCTTCGGCAGCATCAGCCGGCCCAGCCGCTATCTCAGCACCGGACTCGTCACGCGCTTCGGCCTCTCCCAGGGGGACATCGACGGCGTGTTCGACGTGGGCATCCGTCCCCTCGGCGATCCCCGCCTCCTCCTCTTCGGCGACTACGCGCTCTCGCGCGGCGATCGCTGGGACGACGGCCCGCTCGCGGGCGGCGTCGCGATTCGACCCATCCCAGGCTTCGAAGTCGCGGGACGGTGGGGTGATCAGGATCGACTCCAAGTGACCGTCGGCGTGACACTCCAGCGCGCTGGATTCCGCGCCACACCGCAATACGACCGCGACGGCAACCTCGG
>DASTKC010000073.1:0-6789 GCA_035716085.1 Candidatus Eiseniibacteriota bacterium
CGGCTCTCACCGCTCTGCATGAGGGCCGCCGAGCCGCCCACGCGGAAGAAGACCGGCATCTTCACCTTCTCGTCGATGAAGGTCATGTCGCTTCCGATGTTCTGGATCGCCATGCCGATCTTGGCTCCCAGCACGCCCACGTCGTAGAGGGTGCCGAAGTCGAACGTGACCGACTTGCCCTTCACGTCGTCCAGGCCCGTCTGTACGTAGTTGATGTTGAACCCGGCCGAGAACTTGTCGGTGAGCGAGCGGGCGTAGGAGAGCCCGTAGGTCCACTCACCCGCGTCGAAAGTCTCGCCGTTCCCGTCCGGCAGATAGGTCGTCCGGACGATGTCCCGGCTCATCGTGAGGGCGCGCACGTTCACGCCCAGCATGCCCGGGATCCACTTGATGTTGAACACGTAGCCAGCCTGGTCGAACGACACGTCCGCGGGCCACGCTGTGTGATTCAGGGTGATGGACTGCCCCGACAGACGCGAGATGCCCGCCGGATTCCAGTACACCGCCGACGCATCGTCGGCGATAGCCACGTAGGAATCCCCCATCGCGTTCGCGCGGGCGCCCACACCCATCTTGAGCGATTGCCCGCCCAGGGTTCCCACCTTTTCGAAGATCTGCGCTCCTTCCGCCGTCAGGGGCAGCACGAGCAGACAGAGTGCGATCACGATCGCGATTCTCACGCCATTCCTCCTCGGTTCCCGGTGGGTCGCTCCGGCCGGTCTCATCGAATCACCACGAATTTGCCGACTTGCCGCCCCAGATCGGTGTCGACTGAATAGAGATAGATGCCGCTGACGATCTTCTGTCCGTTGCGGGAGATCAGATTCCACGGGACGGACCCCTGCCCTGTCGTCAGCGGGTCCTTGCCGAACTGGAGGTCGGCCGGGACGTTGCCGTCGAAGGGGATGTCCTTCACGAGGTCGCCCGCGAGCGTATAGATGTGAATGGTGCCCTTGGTCTTGGGCAGGTTCACGAACACCACCTTGGTCCCGGACGGATCTTCTTCACGAGGCACGAGATCCCACTGGGCTCCCGCCTTGTACGGATTCGGGACGACGTAGACCTCCTTCGTCGTCGGCTGGGAATCCCCGCGCGGATAGACGACCTGGGAATTGGTCGCTCCCGGATTGCCGCTCAGGAGCACGTCGTTCGCTGGAACGTCGCCCGGCACGACCGACACCGGAACGATGGAGTAGAAGTAGGGGAACCCGTTGAGCACGTTGTGATCGACGTAGCTGTAGCGTCCGATCGAGTAGAGCGTGTCGATCTCCGTATGGGCGTGGGTCGGGTCGTTGTCCACACGCCGGTTGACCGGATCCCACCTGACTTCGACCGTGTCGATGCCCACGGTCCCTGCGGCGGGATCGATCAGGTCGCCGAGCGGGTGGGCGGACACCCCCTTCGGGTCCACGCGCCACTCACCCAAGAGCGTCCAGAGCTCCCGAGACGGTGCATTCGTTCCGAGCGGACGGTCCCATCCGGCCGCCTTGTAGATGCGATAGCCGATGAACTCTTTCAAGTTGCCGCGCTGCGCGTCCCGGATCCCCTCGGCGAAATTGCTCCACTTGAGGGTGATCTGGTTGTTCCCCGGGAAGAACCAGGCCGAGACCCGGACCGAATCCGCGTGCGTCGCGTAGTTCGGCAGGAAGTCGCCCACCTCGTTGTTGCCGTTCACCCCCGAGTAGAACGGGGACGGCAGCGGTGCGGCGGCCACCCAGTTGATCAGGTGCTCCCGTCCGCCGAGTCCGGTATTCACGTCGCAGTCGAAGTCGACGTACGTGCACTCGGTGGATGTGATGGTCAGGTCCAGCGTGTCGGCCGAAGCGCAGTGCTGCTGGAGCGGCGAGACCGCGTCCGTGCAGACGTACTTGCCCTGCTGCTGATCGGCGCACGAGGTGTTCGCATCCCAGGGCGGAATATCCGCATAACGGCCATCGTGGTCCGGAGCGTCCGGATCGCTGCGGAACCGGCGCTTGCAGACAGAGGAATCAGGAATTTCATACGTGAAGAACCGGCCGGTCTGGGAATTCCGGAGGCAGGTCTCCTTGCCGCAGGACCCCGTCGTCAGGTTGTTGTCGAGGTCCGCGTAGAGGCCGTCAAAGACCTGCTGCGCGGAGACGGCGTTCGCCACGAGCGAGCTCGGCGTGCTGGTGCCGCCTCCGGTGTCGCGCCCCAGCCCCAGCCCCGCCACCCACGCGACCGAGATCGTGAGGGTCGAGTCCGGAAGGATCTGGCGGAAGGGTCCGGTCGCCATGAGGAACCGGTAATCCAGAGGTCGCTGCGACGACTGCGTGACCGCGAAGTTCGGATTGAAGCTGTTGTTGGGATTGAGCCTCGGATCCGACATGAGCTGATAGCGCTGGGCGTCGTTCTCCGGGTCGCCGCCCGAGGCGAACGAGGCGGAGCCCGAGAAGAATTTGAACGACGTGATCCCGACCCGCGGTGGCGCGTTGACCCCGGCCGGATCGGTCGTGTGATTGAGGAACATGCAGCCGAAGTAGCCGTCTCCAGGAACATCCCCGCCCTTGTTGTCCTGCGGCCGGTTGGGATTGTCCGGGTTGTCCCACGCGTACGCCATCTGGATGCGCCGCTTCACCACCTCGCCGGTCGAGCCGATGTACGAGACCGTCGAGTCGAAGAGGGCAGCCTCGTCGTCCTGGAAGTAGCCGTCCACCGCGCGGTTCCCGATATCGGGGTCGGCGAAGATGGCGACGAAGACGTTTCGAAGCGCCCGGCCGCTCAGGTTCTGGATCCGGTAGTCCATGCCGACGAAGTCGCTCTGCCCTGGGGTCGACCACGCGTAGCTGGTCTGACGCACCTTGATCCCCAGGGGAACGTGCTCGGGATTGATCTGGCGGATGGCCGGCAGATCGTCCCGGTACTCGCAGGCGAACATCTGCTGGCCGATGGCGGCGTAGTCCTCGTCGCAAAGGCCGTCGCCGTCGTCGTCGAGGCCATTCAGGAAGTCCTCGTCGATGCGGCCGTCGCCGTCGTCGTCCGGGTTCAAGCTGCTCGAGATGATCCGATTGCCGCCCGGGATGCCCTCGTAGGACTCCCGCACGTCGGCCACCTGATCGATGGGAAGGTTGACGCAGGGGTTCTCCGGATTGGTCTCCGGAGAGAACTCGACGGCGTACGCCGCCGTGGTCACGTGCGGGATTCCGCTTGCGTCCACGGCCCCGACCCAGAGGCCGGCGGCGTAGAGGTGGTCGACGCCCGATCCGGGCGGATATTCGGCCGAGGGAACCGTCGTCCGCGACGGGTTCGCCGCGTTTCCGGTCTGGCCGATGTTGGTCACCTGCAAATGCAGGCGGCCGACGTTGTGCACGAACTTGCCGTCGAGCCGGAACGTCCGGTTGGCAGGAAGCCTCACGGTCTCGGTCGATCCGGGCGGCGGCTCGTAGTAAGCGGAGGCATTTCCACAGAGACTGGCGACCGCCGCGACGGAGACGACTGCGAGTCCCCCTCGGAAGGCCCGCATCATCCCCACCACCGATCGACCTGCCTGGCTCATGGTGTCTGGCTGTCTCGTCATGGTCAGAATTGGACCCCCAGTCCCAACCGGATCACGCGTCCCTGCTGGAACACGCGCGGATCGTTGACCGGGAACCAGTCTTCACGACCGTCCCCGTCTAGATCCTGGGTCAGGAAGGCACCGCCGGCTCTGCCCGTCTCCGTGTAATAGACCGTGTACGAATTCGAGTTCACCCCGTTGTTCGGCCAGAGGCTCGGCTGGAGCTCGGTGATGTTCTCCGCGTCGAGCAGGTTCGTGCCCTGGAGGTAGAACGTGACGCTCTGCCCCCAGACGCGGAAGAACCGCTCCGCCTGGACCGAAAGGGTGGACGTCGAGGGGAGGCGCTGCGAGTTCACGAGTGCGGGATCCTGCCGGCGCTGCTCGCGCTGCTCCGGCGTGTACGGGAAGCCCGTCCCGAACTGATAGACGAACGAGGCCGCCCAGTCCTTCTCGTTACCGAGCCGGAGCGTGGCCGAGAGGCTGTGCCGCTGATCCCACTCGAGCGGCTGCTCCGAGGTCGGCTTGTACTGATCGCTCAGGTTGCCCGAGCTCGCCAGGGCGCGGTTGGGGTCGGACGCGGTCCCGGTGGCATTGCCGTAGGTGTAGTTGACCTCGCCCGAGAAGCCGTGGCTGTGGCGCTTGATCAGGGTCATCTCGATGCCGCGCGAGGAGGCGTAGTCGCCGTTCACGCGGGTCGGCACGGTGATGGCGAAGCCCGGCACTTCCTGGTCGACCGTCGTCAGGAGGCCGAAGATGTCTTTGAAGTAGACGCCGAACTGACCGTAGATCTCCTTGCTGAACAGGTGCTGCACGCCGAGCTGGTAGGAGATCGTCGTCTGCGGCTCGAGGTTCGGATTGCCGCGCGCCTGGGCAGAAATATTCCGGCCCTGGTAAATGTTGAGCCGCTCCGGCACCTGGAAGAGGCGGCCGTAGTGGAAGCTCATCACGTCCCGGTCGGAGATCGGGTAGGCGATTCCGACGCGCGGGCTCCACTGCGTCTTCACCCGGTCGGTCACTTCCGCCGAAGGGATCTGTTCGCCCACGGAGAAAGCGTCGTACCGGAGGCCCGCATTCAAAACCATTCCCTCGTACTCCCAGCGGTCCTGCATGAACGCCGAACCCTCGGGGTTGTAGTACTGGAACTGGTCGCGCGTGGCGCCGTAGCTCCCGTCCGGGTTCATGACGTTCGGGAAGTCGGTATTGAGGAAGGTGAGCGAGTTGTAGGAGAGATCCCCGCCCGTCATGATGTTGTGCATCCCGACCCGCTTCGAGAAGTCGCCGTTCAGGGTGTAGGTGGTCGTGAAGCGCGACTCGTAATGCGGGTAGTCGCCGTTCGTGACGTAGTACTGTCCGTCGACTCGGTTGAACGGGTCGTAATAGTTTGCGGGCGTCTGTTCGTACTCCCAGAGCTGTCGGCCGAGGACGTCGTCGAGGTATCGCCACTCCTGCCGCGAAGCCCTCAGGTTATAGATCGTTCCCGGCGCCAGCGTCTGGCGCCAGGTAAACGCGAGCGACGTGTAGTCCTCGTCGGTGACCGGTAGATGCTGCGCGGTGTTCGATTCCTGGTAGCTCGGGTCGACCTGGTAGTAGGCCCAGGTGCCGTAGCGCGTCGCGATCGAGCCGTCGGTCGGGGCGGTCGAGTCGTATCGGACCTGGACGAAACCCTTTCGGTTCCAGCGATTGTGGTACGGGCTCCGCGAACTCTTGTTGTAGATCACTTCGGTGTTGAGCTTCGCGTTCGGCGTCACCTTGTAGGTCAGCTTGCTCGAGATGTTGGTCTGGTTCGACTGCCGGTTGCCGATCCGGATGAAATCGAGAAAGCGATGCTCGGCCGTCTCGGCGGTGTTCTTGAGATACGTATCCGAGAAGGTCCCCTCGACCGAGACGAAGAAGTTGGTCTTCGGGAAGAAGAAGGGGCCGCCGACGCCGAGGCTCAGCCGCTCGTAGTTCGTGAACGACTTGTCCGACTCGCCGAAGCGGTCGGTGAAGTAGCGGACCTCGCCGGCCAGATGGTCGCCCCCCTCGCGAGTCGTGAGGTTGATGACTCCCGAGAGCGCGTTGCCGTACTGGGCGTCGAGCCCACCGAGGACCTGCTCGCTCGAGGAGACCGCGAGGAGCCCGAGGTCCACGCCTTCCGCGGAGAGCGGATTGCGGCTCGGGATGCCGTTCACGATCGTGAGGACCTCGTTGGCGCGGCCACCGCGGAAGTGGAGCTCGCCCCCCTGGCTGATGACGCCGGCTTTCAGGCCGATGGCGTCTTTGTACGAATCAACCGGCAGCGATCGGAGGTCCTCGCTGGTGACGGTCTGTTTGGTGGCGGAGCTTCGCTTGTTGATGGCGATCTTGACGTCGCCTTTGACCTCGATCCCCTTGATCTGGGTCACCTTCTCGTGGAGCGCGAACGAAATCTCGCTCGTCCGATTCGCGTCGACCTTGACAGGTCGGTCGAGGCGCTCGTGGCTCGCGATCATGGCGCGAAGAGTGAACGTGCCGACGGGCACGCGCGCGATCTTGAACTCACCGGCGGCGTTCGTCACCGCGCCCGTCTGGAGTCCGACGAGCACGACGTTCACGCCTTGGAGTGGCATCCCGCTCTCGTCCACCACCTTGCCCTGGATGGTTCCTGTCTGAGCATGGGCGGAGCCGGCGAAGGCGAACGTGGCCGCGGCGAGAAGGAGCGCGAGAATCCTGGGAGAGCGGGACGCGAGGACGGGGGTCCCGCCACGATGTCGATTCCGCAAGCTCGGCATGGCTCGGTCTGCTCCTTTCCTGGCTGACTCAGGACCTGACGAAGGGGCCGATATTACGTCTTCGTGACCTTCGTCCGTCAAGGCAAATCGTTGAACCAACCCTGGTTGTGGCAATCTTAGGCTCGCTATTCGGCCGGGCAGCGCAGACCAATAGACGGCATGGTACGGGGGGACGAAACCAAAACCGGCGGGGGGGACTTCGGTCGAAGCGCCGATGGGTCGGGAAGCGCTTCTACCGCGAAATTATATCCGCTTCGTAACGGTGCGCAAGCCCTTTTTACCAGTTCTTCCCGATGCCGGTCAGAATTCCGTCGCGCTCGACATCCGAAATCCCCGGACCCGGAGCCCCGGACAGACCGTGTCGCCGGCCCTAACGGAAGGCGTCATCCCGTCAACCTGTTGGAGCATCTCCACGACTCCCTGGTTGAACCGGAAGTTCTTGATAGCGTGACTGATCCTGCCCTTCTCGATGGCGAAGAGCCCATCGCGGGTCATCCCCGTCACGGTTACGCTCTTCGGCTCGAC
>DASTKC010000074.1:0-14416 GCA_035716085.1 Candidatus Eiseniibacteriota bacterium
CGTCGCGAGCGCGCGCGCCGCCTGGTCGCGCAAATACCAGCTCTCCTGCTTCAGCACGTCGAGCAGCACGTCCACCGAGCCGGGTGAAGGCTGTTCGGCAAGCTGTCGAATCCACTCGGATTTCTCGTCCGGATCTCTGTGACGCAGCTCTTCCCAGAGTCGCGTCGTGTCCTTCGGGTTCATGTTCTCACTCCTGGGTGCCGGCAGCGTTTGTTGCGTCTGCGTCGGGGCTGGCTAGGCCCTCCCGCGCGAGCACGGACCAGATTCGTTCTTTGAGCGCCAGGGTGCCCTCCCCTGTGACCCCCGAGATGGCCCCTCCCCACGTCGCGCCGTCGAGTGGGAGCGGGGGCGATTCCGGCGCCGCGCCCCCCAGGAGGTCGCTCCGGCTGAGGGCGACGATCATGGGCTTGTGCGCGAACTCCGGATGGTACGAGTGCAGCTCGTTTCGAAGGACGACGAGATCCCTCGCGGGATCCTCGGACAGGGCATCGATCAGGACGACGAGGACGCGAGTCCTCCAGATATGGCGCAGGAATTCGTGGCCGAGCCCCTTCCCCTGGTGGGCTCCCTCGATCAAGCCGGGGAGATCCGCCATGACGAAGCTGTCCTCGTCGTGGACGCGTACGAGGCCCAGGTGAGGTTCGAGGGTGGTGAAGGCGTAGTCGGCGATCTTGGGGCGGGCGGCGCTGATGCTCGAGAGGAGCGTCGACTTGCCGACGTTCGGGAAACCGACGAGTCCGACGTCGGCGATGAGCCGGAGCTCGAGGCGGAGCCGCCGGTCCTCGCCCGCGGTGCCCTGCTCCGCGGTGCGCGGCGCCTGGTGCGTGGGCCTCGCGAAGCGCGCGTTGCCGCGGCCGCCGCGGCCGCCGCGCGCGGCCGGGAATTCCATCTCGGGCCCGACCAGATCCGCGAGCGTCTCGCCGCTCTCGTCATCGATGACGAGCGTGCCGAGAGGCACCGGCACGCGGAGGTCCTCACCGCCCCGGCCGAACTTCTGGTTGCCGGAGCCGTGCGCCCCCGCCTGGGCGCGGAAGAGCGTGCGGGACTGAAAGTCGAGCAGCGTGCGCATGTGCGGATTCACGACCAGGATGACGCTCCCTCCGTCTCCTCCATCGCCGCCGTCCGGTCCCCCTTTGGGGACGTACTTCTCGCGCCGAAAGCTGACGCAGCCGTTTCCCCCGCGTCCGGCCACCACGTGGATGGACGCGCGGTCCGCAAGCATCCGGGCGCTCCGCTAGTCGAGCGCTTCGATGACGGCGTCCGCCGCGGCCCGTGTGCCCACGGCGGTCGGATCGTCGCGGCGCGCCTTCATGTCGTACGTGACCTGCTTCCCCCGCTTCACCACGCCGGCGACCGCGCGCTCGAGGCGATCGGCAGCGTCCTTCTCGCCCAGGTGCCGGAGCATCAGCATGCCGCTCAGGATCATCGCGAACGGATTCACCTTGTCCTGCCCCGCGTACTTGGGCGCGCTCCCGTGCGTCGGCTCGAAGAGCGCCGCGTCCTGGCCGATGTTCGCGCCGGGCGCCATGCCGAGCCCGCCCACGAGCCCCGCGGCGAGATCCGAGACGATGTCACCATAGAGATTCGGGAGCACGAGCACGTCGTAGTTCTCGGGAGTCTGGACGAGCTGCATGCACATGTTGTCGACGATGCGGTCCTGGAACTCGATGCCGGGAAATTCCTGCGATACCCTGCGCGCGGTCTCGAGAAAGAGGCCGTCGGTGTTCTTCATGATGTTCGCCTTGTGCACCGCGGTCACCGAGTGGCGGCCGTTCGCGCGCGCGTAGCGGAACGCGTGGCGCACGATGCGCTCGGTGCCCGAGACGCTGATCGGCTTGATCGAGATGCCGGAGTCCTCTTTGATCTCACGGTTGGCTTCGCGCCGGACGAGGTCGCGCAGCGCCTGGGCCCCTTGCGATCCGACCGGGAACTCGATCCCGGCATAGAGGTCCTCGGTGTTCTCGCGGATGATGACGAGGTCGATCGCTTCGTACCGGGAGCGGACGCCGGGATAGGACTTGCAGGGGCGCTCGCAAGCGTACAGGTCGAGCTCTTTCCGGAGGGCGACGTTGACGCTCCGGAACCCGGAACCGACGGGGGTCGTGATCGGACCCTTCAGACCGACCTTGTTCTTGCGGAGCGATTCGAGGACGCGCTCCGGGAGCGGCGTCCCTTCCTTCTCGTAGACGTCCATGCCCGCGTCCTGGATGTCCCAGTCGAACTTGATGCCGGTGGCTTCGAGGACGCGGCGTGTGGCCTGCGCGAGCTCCGGGCCGGTTCCGTCGCCCGGAATCAACGTCACGCGATACGACATGGACTCCCTTCCTGACGCGGATGAGGCTGCATTCGTAATCGGAAGAAAATTTGCGAGTTAGAACTGCCGTTCGTACCACCAGGGCGGGCTGACGGGCGGCGGCTCGATCTGCCGGCAACGTAGCAGAGGAAAACGCGGAGAGTCAAAAGCTTTCACCGGTTACTGGGTTTTGGGAGCGCTCTCCTTCGGCTTCGGCTTGGGTTGGGACTTGGGTTCATCCTTCGCAGGAGCCGGGGCGCCGGACTCCTTCTTTTGCTGCTCTTTATAGGATTTCGAGCGGTAGTCGGTGATGTAGAAGCCGCTCCCCTTGAAGATCATCCCCGCGCCGGCGCCGATGAGGCGGCGTACCTTCCCGCGGCAGGTCGGGCAGCGCTTCTTCGGCTCGTCCGTCATCTTCTGGAACACCTCGAACCGCTTCCCGCACTTCAGACACTCGTATTCGTACGTCGGCATTGATCCTCCGGTTCAAAGCCCCTGGAACGCGGCGAGGAGCCGATCCAGTCCGTCCTCGATATCGCGCTCGGAGACCGCATAGCTGAGCCTCAGGTGCCCCTCCATCCCGAACGCGGAGCCGGGCACGCAAACGATCTTCGCCTCGTCGATCAGGTAATCGCACAGGCTCGCGGAGTCGGTGACGCCGTTCCGAGCCGCGCGGATCCGCTCGCTCACGTCCGGGAACGCGTAGAACGCCCCCTCGGGCTCCACGAGACGCACGCCCTCGATGGCGCGGAGCCGCTCCACCATGAGATCCCGTCGGGCCGCGAAGCGGTCGCGCATCGAAAGGGCCGGTCCGCGGTCGCCGGTCAGAGCCTTGAGCGCAGCCTGCTGCGAGACGCTCGACGGATTGGACGTCATCTGCCCCTGCAGCCGGTCCATCCCGTCGGCGACGTCCCGCGGAGCCGCTGCGTAGCCGAGGCGCCAGCCGGTCATCGCCCATGTCTTGGATACGCCGTTCACCAGGACGGTTCGCTCCCGTAGCTCAGGGCTCAGGGACGCGATGGAGACGTGCTCGGCTTTCCCGTACACAAGGGTCTCGTAGATCTCGTCGGAGAGGACATAGAGGTCGTGCCGCGCCACGAAGTCGGCGATCGATTCGATCTCACGGCGCGTGTAGACCGCGCCGGAGGGATTGTTGGGACTGTTGAGGACGAGGAGCCGGGTCCGCGGCGTGAGCGCGCGCTCGAGGTCGGCCGGGGCGACCTTGTACCGCCCCGAGCCGGGCGGGACGGGCACCGGCGTCGCGCCGATCAGCCGTACGACCTCCGGGAAGGTGACCCAGTATGGGACCGGGCAGAGCACCTCGTCTCCCGGCTCGAGCAGGGTGAAGAGCGCGTTCCAGATCGCGTGCTTCGCCCCGTTCGAGACCACGATCTCCTTCGGCTCGTAGCGCACGCCGTTCTCGCGCGCGAGCTTCGCCGCGATCGCTTCCCGGAGCGGGGCGACGCCCGCGACTTCGGTGTAGCGCGTGTGCCCGCCGTGGACCGCTTCGACGGCCGCGAGGCGGATGTGCTCCGGCGTGTCGAAGTCGGGCTCGCCGGCGGCGAAGGAGATGACCTTCTCCCCGCGCGCGCGGAGCTCCCTCGCCCGGGCGCTCAGGGCCATGGTCTCCGATGGCTTGAGCGCGCGCACGCGCGCGCTCACACGCTCGCGCGTCCCGGCCTGGCTCGGGCTCATCGCGCGGCCGGCTTCCGGAGCGCCTTGTCGAGCCGCTCCCGGACGTTCGGGGGCACGAACGGATTCACGTCGCCGCCGTGGCGCGCGATCTCCTTCACGAGGGTCGAATTGACGTACGTGAACTGCTCGCTCGGCATGAGGAAGATCGTCTCGATGGTGGGGTCCAGGCGGCGATTCATGAGCGCCATCTGGAATTCGTACTCGAAGTCCGACACGAAGCGAACGCCACGGATGATGATCGGAATCCCGCGCGCCTTCGCGTGCTCGACGAGGAGGCCCTGGAAGGGCTCGACCGTGACGCGCGACTCCACGCCCACGGCCTCCTTGATCATCGCGACCCGCTCCTCGAGAGAAAAGAGCACTCCCTTCTCCGGCCGCGGTGCGACCGCCACGACGAGCCGGTCCACGACGCCGAGCGCGCGGTGGATGAGGTCGAGGTGGCCGTTCGTGACCGGGTCGAAGGTGCCCGCGAACACGCCGCTCTTCATAGGCCTCCTTGTCCGGGACGCCCCTCGGGGACGTCCGCACGATAGAACGCAACCGCCGTGTCGCCGTAGATCCGGTCGGTCCGGAGCGTGAGCCCGGCCGGAGTGGGCGCGTCGCTTCCCTTCCGCCGCTCGTACACTAGAATCCCTTCCGCGCCGAGCAGGCCGCCCCGCGCGGCCGCCTCGACCCAGCGCGCTCCCGCGTCGCCGTCGTACGGTGGGTCGAGGAACACGAGCTCCCACGGGCCGCGGATCCCTGCCGGAAGTCCCCGATCGAGGTCGCCCACGTGCACGCGGGCGACCTCGGCCAGGCCGAGCTCCGCAAGGCTCTCCTCGAGCCTACGCGCCACGGCGCGATCGACCTCGACGAAGTCCGTGCTCCTGGCGCCGCGGCTCAACGCTTCCGTGCCGAGGGCTCCGGTGCCCGCGTACAGATCGAGCACGCGCGCCCCCGCGACCGTAGCCGGCCCCAGGATATCGAAGATCGCCTCCCGCGTGCGCTCCGACGTGGGCCTGACTCCGCGGTCGAGCACCTGGAGCTTCCGCCCCCGGAGCGCGCCTCCTACGACGCGGACGAATCCCACGCCCGCCACAGGCCCGCGGCCAGGTCCGCGACCTCGGCCGCGCTCCGTCCCTCGGTATCCACGGTCGCGCTCGCGGCGCGGCGGTAGAGCTCGCTCCGAGCCGCCTCCAGGGAACGCAGCCGGTCGAGTACGCTGCCACCGTTGAGGAGCGGACGCGAATCCCGTCCCGCGGATCCCATCCGCGCCGCGGCCGTCTCGGGCGTCACGAGGAGCCAGAGCACGAAGGCCCGCGCCAGCCGCTCGCGATTCTCGTCACGCCCCAGGATCCCTCCGCCGCACGCGATCACGACCCCTTGCGCGCTCTCCTCGAGCGCGCTCCCGAGCGCCCGCGCTTCGAGGGCGCGGAACGCCTCCTCGCCGCGGCTCCGGATCACGTCGGCGACCGTCGTCTGTTCGTCCCGCTCGATCCGCTGGTCCAGATCCACGTGGGTGAAGCCGAGCCTGGCCGCGAGGAGCGGAGCCACGATGCTCTTTCCGGCCCCGGGCAATCCGATCAGAGCGATTCGCGCGGACAGCGTGGCCTCCGAAGCCGACTGAAACGAGAACGGGGCCCTCCGTTTCGGAAGGGCCCCGCAGTATACCGAGGTCGAGGCGGGCCGAACAGCGCCCGCGACGCTTACTCCGTCGACGCCGTCGTCTCGCCGAGGATCTTCGGCGTGAGGAAGATGAGGAGCTCGCGCTTCTGCTTCACCTTCGTGCTCGACTTGAAGAGGTTGCCGAGGAGCGGGACGTCCATGAGGATCGGCACGCCGCGGTAGGTGTCGCTCTCGTTGCTCCGGATGAGGCCGCCGATCACCGCCGTCTCGCCGTCGTTCACCATGACGCGCGTGTCGGCCATCGTCGTGTTGATGATGATGCCGCCCTGCACCGTCGCCTGCGACGAGAGGTCCGAGACCTCGGGGTGGACGTCCATCGTGATCTTGTTGCCGACGTTGATGTGCGGCGTCACGCTCAGCTTGATACCGATCGTCGTCAGCTGGGTGACTGCGTTACCCGCGAAATCCTGCACGATGAGCGGAATCTGCTGGCCGACGACGACCGAGGCTTCGCGGTTGTTGACAGTCGTGATCCGCGGATTCGAGATGATGTTCGCCTTGTTCTGCGTCTCGAGCGCAGTCAGGGTCGCCTCGATCGAGCCGAAGCCCTTCACGGTGCCGAACTTCACGGTCCCGGCCGGGCTCGGAACCTGTCCCGGCGTCACGGCGACGCCTTCATGCGCGCCGGCGTCACCGATGTCCAGATTGCTGAGCGTCCAATCGATGCCCAGAGAGCGGCTGGCCGAACGATCCACGTCCACGAGCCGCGCCACGATCTCGACCTGCGGAGTGCGCGTGTCGAGGCTCCGGATCATCGACTCGGCCTGCGAGAGACGGTCGTCGATGTCCGTGACCAGGAGCGCGTTCGTCCGCTTGTCGACCTCGATGTGGCCGCGCTTCGTGAGCGTCTTCTCCACGGCCTTCGACATCTCGTCCGCGTTGGCGTAGCTCACCGGGATGATCCGGGTGTAGAGCGGCAGGAGCTCCTCCTGTGCGCGCTCCGCCGTGCGGCGCTCGAGCTCCTCCTTGCGGAGCGTCTCGAGGTTGGAGACGACGATGTTGTTGCCGTTGTCGACCATGCCCAGGGCCTGCGTGCGAAGTAGGATGTCGAGAGCCTGGCGCCACGGCACGTTCCGCAGGCGCAGGGTCACGGTCCCCTTCACCTCTTTGCTCGCGACGATGTTCCTGCCGCTGAACTCGGCCAGGCTACGAAGGACCGTCTCGACCTCGGCTCCCTGCACGTCGATCGAGATGCGGCGGCCGTCGCTCGGCTGCATGTTGTCGGAGCTCGAGCTCGACGGCGACACGACAGGCTCCGGCGCCGGCGGAGGCTCGGGCGCGGCCTGCTCGAGCGCCAGCACGATGGTGTTCCCCACCGCGCTCACTCCATAAGAAGTAGGCTTCGCGAGATCGACCACGATCCGCGAGCCCGTGTCCTTGCCCCAGCCCATCTCGGTCGCGCGGACCGACTTGATGGGCGATTTGTCCCGCCCCGCCCAGGTGCGCTCGGTGAAGCCGAGGGTCGAGCCCGGGCAGTCGAGCACGATGCGATCGGGCGACTCGAGGGTGAAGTCGTGGTAGTTGATCGGGGAGTCCGCCTCCACGATGACCTGGGTCCCCGTTCCGGCATCCTTGAGCGAGATGCTCTTGACCGTCGCCGCACTCGCGTGGACGGCCGATGCCAGGAGGAGGCCCATCGCCACCGCCGAGAGAAGTCCCGCGCGGCGACCCGTCTCTTTGCTAGTTTCGAGTCGCATTCTCGTCACCCTCTTTCGGTTTCAGTTGGATCGAAAGCGTCTGCGATTCCCCGAAGGCGTTCTGAACCACCTGGATTTCATTCTTCGTGATGCCCGAGATGTACCCGTTCACGACGGGGTCTCCCACACGCAGCACGAACCCGCGTCCGCGGCTGTCCTCCACGAGCGCGTACTTGTCGGCCGATCCCCACATGATGCCGACGAGATGGATGTCGCCGACGTCGACCAAGGCGCCGTCACCGGACGCGCTCTGGTACTTGCCGTCGAGGAGCGACTGGAATGGATCGCGGCGGCCGCCGCTCGTATAGATGTACTGCTCGCGCGCGAAGAGGACGCTCGCGTCGAGCGACTGGGGCGTCTCTTGAGCTTGCGCGGCGACGATGCCTGCGGCCCCCGTTGCGGGCAGGGCACCCGTCGAGGCCGCGCTGAGCGGCGTCGTTGAGGTCGCGGCGCCCGTGGGTAGCGCGGTCGCAGCCGCGGCCGGAGCTCCGGGCGCGGCCGGCATCGGCACGCGCTCGACCCAATCGGGAGCCGGCGGGCCGTAGACGATCGGAGCGGGAACGGGCGCGGCGGGCGCCTTGACCGGCGTCGGCCGCGGGACCGCCTGCGCGGCCGGCGACGTTGCGACGGTCGGCGCCTTCGGCGGCGTCAACGGACGCATGAAGTAGAACACGCCGGCCCCGATCAGGACCGCCAGCACGAGCAGGAGGACGAGAAAGATCCTGCTCTGGAAGAGCTTACTTTGCGGCAGCGCCAGGCTGCTTGGCAGGTTCATTCTGGATCCCCTCGGCCAGCGTGTAGGCGGTGGCGACGAATTCGGCCTGGACGGTGTCGTCCAGCTCCCCCTTGTCAAAACCCTTCAACCGCAGCTGGGAGACGTTCACCAGCCGCGACAGCTCGGCGATCTCGGCGAGGAACGAGCCGGCGTGATGGAAGCCGCCCGTGATCGTCACCTGGACCGGGTTCTCCGTGAAATCGGGCGTCGGGTGCGGCTCGCTCGGCTTGAAGAGCACGAACTTCACGCCCGACTCCTGCCCCGCGATCGTGACCTTGCGGAGGAGGCTCGCCACTTCCTTCTGGGTGGGCAGGAGCTCCTGCGCCACGCTCCACTTCTGATTGAGGAGCGCGAACTCCTTCTTCAGCTCCGGAAGGCGGTTCACGAGCTGCTGCGCCTTCGTCAGCTCGTTCGACTCCTTCGTGTAGTCCGCCTTGAGGGCGCTGATCTCCTTCGAGCGCGCTTTGTAGTTGAAGGGGACGTAGTCGGCGAAGACGTAGAAGTACACGAGCACCGCCGTCCCCAGCCCGACGAGCATCAACTTCTGCGTTTTCGGATCCTTGAAGTCCATCGTTCTCCCCTGCGTCAGGCCGGCTGGAAGGTCATCTTGGCCGTGATCGTGAACTTCACCACGTTCCGCTGATCGATCTGACCCCTCTCCGCGATCACCAGGTCGACGTCGCCGTAGAGCGGCGAGGCCTCGAGGCGGGACATGAAATCCGCCACGAGGAGGTTCGAGAAGGTGACCCCCTCGACCTTCACCTGGTCGGGACCGATCTCCTCGTAATTCGTGAGCCAGAGGTGATCGGGCACACACTTGCTCAGCTCGTCGACCAGCTTCACGCGCCAGAGCCGGTTCTTGTCGAGCGCCGCGATGACGTTGAGGCGGCGCGTCAGCTCCTCGCGCTTCTGGGTCAGCTCCTGGATCGTCTGGATCTGCGGGCGCAGCTTCTCGGCCTCCTCGCGCGCGTGCGCGATGTCGGCCTTGAGGCGCGCCACCTGCATCGCCTGAACGATCGAGCAGGCGACGAGGAGGCCCACGACGCCGAGGAGCGCGAACACCGGAACCATCGCGCCGATGTTCGGAAGCACGATCTTGCGCCGGACCTGGCGTTCGTCACGGGGCAAGAGGTTGATGCGAATCATGGCTCCCCCTTATCGCAGCGCGAGGCCGATGGCCACGGTCAGCATGGGCGCGACCGCTTCGGGCATGTCGCCGCCGAAGAGGCCCGGATCGAACGACAGGCGCTGTACCGGATTCACGACGGACACGGGCACGTGATGGCGGCCGCTCAGGAAGTCGGTGAGCCCGGTGATGCGGGCGCTGCCTCCCGAGACGAGGATCCGGTCGATGCGGTCCGCGTCTCCCGCCGACTTCAGGAAGGAGATCGCGCGATCGATCTGCACCGAGAGATCCTCGGACGCCGTCTGGACGATCGCGGTCACGTCGATGCCGCTCTCGTTCCGTCCGCGCAGCGCCGCGAGCGCCTCGGGCTGGCTCACGTTGTGGCGGCGCTGGATGCCTTCGACGAAGGAGTTCGACCCCACGGAGAGGTCCTTCGTGAAGTGCGGCACGCCGTCCCGGACGATGTTCAGATTCGTGATCTCGGCCCCGATGTTCACGAGCGCCACCGTCTCGCCCGGGAGGAACTCGTAGTTCGCCTCGATCGCGTTCTGGATGGCGAAGGAGTCGACGTCGATGATCGTCGGCGTCAGGCCGGCCTCGCGGATGATTTCGGCGTGGTTTTGTACCATGTCCTTCTTCGCCGCGACCAGGAGGACCTGCATCTTCTTGGCGTCGATGTTGGGATTGATGATCTGGAAGTCGAGCGAGACGTCGTTGATGTCGTACGGGACGTGCTGCTCGGCCTCCCACTGGATCGCCTCTTTCGCGTCTTCCTCGTTGAGGCGGTCCATGAGGATCTTCTTCACGATCACGGCGCGGCCCGACACGGCCGTCGCCACGCTCTTGGTCCGGATCTGGCGCGACTCCATCAGATTCGTGATGGCTTCGTGCACCATCTGCCGGTCCATGATCTCGCCGTCGACGATCGCCTCGGAGAGAGGCTCCGAGACGCCGTAGTTGATCAAATGGTCCCCGGAGCGATCCCGAGCGATCTCCACCACCTTGATCGAGCTCGAGCCGATGTCGAGACCGACCGTGCTCTTCTTCTTCCCGAACATGGTTCGCTCCGGTCTGTGATTGGGTTTGCCGTACCCCCGGCACCCGACACCTTGCGGGGGATCCGTCGCGGCTGGATCGAGCAAGTACCGTGCCACGACTGGCGAACCCTGCAACGTAAGTCATACTCGCCGAACAGGTTACGCGGCGAGCGCCCCGCGTCGCGCGCTTTGCGAGCGCGGCCCTTCCACTCCGTGCATTCCGCACGGAGCGATCGATCTCGATCCGCTGCATCGAGCGCGCTGGCTCGAGATCGATCGTCGAGGGCGGTCGCGTTGACCGACCTTCACCCCTCTGTTAGCGTGCCGCGCATGTTCCGCCACAGCCGCGGCGCCGCTTGGGTTGCCGCCCTGGTCGCGCTCTGGGTCTACGCGTCCACCCTGTCGCCGACCGTCGCGTGGCGAAACTTCGGCGAGGACTCCGGCGATCTCCTCGTCGCGTCCGCGACCCTCGGCATTCCCCACCCCACCGGCTACCCGCTCTACGTGCTGCTCGGACGCGTCTCGAGCCTTCTACCGATCGGCACGACCGCGTTCCGGATCAATCTCGTCTCGGCGCTCGCGGGAGCCGCCGGCGTCTTCTTCATCGCGCGCCTGGCCGCCGAGCTCGCGCCGGCCGCCGGTTCCGCCGCGCTCGCGATCGCCGCACTCGCCGCGGCGCTCCTCTACGCGTTCTCGCAGGGCGCCTGGAGCCAGAGCGTCGTGGCCGAGGTCTACACCCTGAACATCGTGTTCCTCGCCGCGATCCTCTGGGCGCTCGCGCGCTCCGAGCGGAGCGGGAAGAACCGGTACCTGGCGCTCGCCGCGTATCTCTTCGGTCTCGGACTCTCGAATCACCTGCTCGTGCTCGCCGCGGCGCCGGCCATCGCGTGGGTGGCTGTACGTCGCCTCGTTTCGAAATCCATCGGCGTGACGGGATGCGTTCTGTTGCTCGTTCTTGTGATTTGGGGCGTTTCGCTCGACGCCTATCTCCCGATCCGGGCGTCCCTGGGGCCGGAGTTCTCGTGGGGGGTGCCCAACACCCCGCAACGCCTCTGGTGGGTGCTCACGGGGGCCCAGTACCGGGGCAACTTCTTCAGCCGCGGCTTCGTGGCTGTAGGCAGCCACCTGTTCCCGGGGCGCTGGTGGATGGACTTCGGGCCGGGGCTGCTCGTGCTCCTGGGAGGGGTGGCCGCGCTCCTCTTCCTGGCGCGGCGACCGAGGCAGGATGGAGCGGAGGGCGCCCCGAACGCCGGCGCGTCGGCGGTGCCGGCGCTACTCGCGCTCGCCGCGTCTCTCGTCCTTCTCTCGTCCTACACGATCCCTGACGACGTCGGTTACTGGATGCCGGCGGGGGCCATCCTCTGCTGCCTGGCGGGGGCGGGGCTCGGCGGCGCATGGGAGCGGGTTCCCTTCTTGGGCCGCGCGGCTCTAGGGATCGCGGCCGCCGCTCTCGTGCTCCTCATGGCGAGGGCGAACTGGCCCCTGGTCGACGCCTCGAATGACATGACGCCGTACCTCTACGCGCGGCGCAATCTCGAGGCGGTCGAGCCGAACGCGCTCATCGTGAGCGACTACGACGGCCGGACCTTCTCTCTCTGGTTCTACAAGGCGACCGAGTTCAAGCAGAGCCACCCCAAGCTCGCGGTCGTCTACAAGAGCCTTCTCATCTGGGACTGGTACCGGTACCACATCGCGAAGCGCTATCCCGGCCTGGTGGCGCCGTCCGGGCCACCGGACCCGAACCTCATGCTGAATCGCATCATCGCGCGGAACATCAAGAACCGCCCCGTCTACATCGTCCGCCCCGACACCGCGCTCGTCACGCTCTTCAAGACCGAGCCCGTGGGCTACCCCCCGATGCCGATCTACCGCGTCCGTCTCGTCGAGCCGTGATCGAGAGCGTTCGAGAGCTCCTCCGCCAGCGTGGCGGGATCCTCCTCACGCTCCTGATCCTTGCGGTCACGGCGTTCCACGTGGGCAGCATGCTCCGGACCGAGCTCACGGTCACCGGCGGCGGGCTCTCGCTTCCGCTGGATGACAGCTTCATCTACCTCCAGTACGCCCGCGCGATCGCGCAGGGGCATCCCTTCGTCTACACGCCGGGAAACGCCCCCACGACCGGAGCGACCAGCCTCGGGTATCCGCTCCTCCTCCTGCCGCCGCATCTCCTCCGCCTCCCGCCGTCGATCTGTATCGCATGGACGCTCGCGATCGGCGTCGTCGGCTTCGTCGCGAGCGCGCTCCTCATCCTGCGCCTCGGACGCCGTCTGGGGGGCTGCGTCGGCGGAGGCCTTGCGCTTGCGCTGTTCCTCGCGAGCGCACAGCTCCTCTGGGGATACATGAGCGGCATGGAGGTTCCGCTCTATGCGACGGTCCTCCTCGCGACCCTCCACACATATCTCCGGGAGCGCAAGGAGGCGCGCTTCCCCAAGCTGCGCTGGTGGCTCCTCGCGCTCGCGCTCTCGCGGCCGGAGGGAGCGGTGCTCTGCTTCGTGTTCGGCCTCCTGGTCCTCGCCGACCGCCACCGCGCCGCGCGCGCCGGGGCGCCTCTCCGCCTGGCCGAGCCGATCTCCATCCTTCCGTTCCTGTTCGGCCTGCTTCCGTTCCTGGTCAATCTCGCCGTCGCGGGATCGATCGAGTCGACCAGCTCGCAGGCCAAGTCGATCCTGGCCGAGCCCTACCGGGACGTGCGGGCGAGCTACATCGAGAACGCGCCGAAGGTCTGGAGCGACATCGCCGCGAGCTACGCCGGAGCGTTCCTGCTCAACGAGCGCGGACTCCCGTTCCCGCGGATGACGATCCCGTTCGCGATCGGCGCAGGGCTGTACCTCGCGTTCGCGCTCTGGCCCCGGGCGCGCTCGTGGGACCGCGGCCTCGCCCTTTTTCCCCTCGTCGGTGCGGGCATCCTCGTCAACTCGATTCCCGTGGTCTGGCAGGTGCACCTGTTCCGCTATCAGCAGGGGCTCTATCCGGTCGTGCTCCTCCTCGCGGCCGGGGGGTTCGGGCGCCTCGCCACGTGGTCGTGGAGCACCCTGCCGCGCGCCGCGGGCGCGCTCATCGCGGCCATCGCCGTCCTCGCGCCGGTCGTCGCGTGGTCCCCCCTCCTCCTCCGTGCCCACGCGGAGATCGCGCTCTTCTACGCCCACAACTGCGAGAACATCCTCCATCAGCAGGTGCGCGTCGGCCAGTGGATCGACCGGAATCTCCCGCCGAACGCCATCGTCGGACTGAACGACGCCGGGGCCATCGCGTACTACGGCAACCGCTCGACGCTCGACCTGGTCGGACTCACGACGGCCGGCTTCGCGGGCGTGTATCGCTCGGGGCTCGGCTGTCTGTTCGAGCACCTGCGTCGTCTTCCAGCGGACCGGCTCCCGACCTACTTCGCCATCTACCCAGGATGGTTTCCCTACTGGGAGGAGAGCGGGATCCTCGGACCCGAGGCCTACCGCGCGCACCTCGGCATCAACACGATCACCGGAGGCACGGACATGGTCGTCTACCCCGCGTCCTGGATCGACGTGGAGCCGACCGATCACCCGGTTCTTCCGCACCGGGAGATCGAGGGCAAGCGCCCGGTCGACTCGATCGACCTGGCGTGGCTCGAGGATGAATCACGCCACGAGTGGAGCTCGGATCCCGAAGCGACCGATGTTCTCCGGCGCTACGCCTACGCCGATGTCCGGAACCGCCCCATCACGGACGCGGGACGGATCGTCCGGAAGAGCGAGCGCTTTCGCGCGTCCGTCACGCCGGGACGGGATCTCACGCTCGTGATGCGCACCGACGCCTGGTACCCAACGCACCTCGACGTCCAGGTGGACGGAGCTCCCGCTGGAACCTGGAGCATCGCGAGGTCGGAGTCGACCTGGGTCGAGCCCACCTTCACCATCCCCGCCCGCCTCATCCAGCACCCCCGCTCCGAAATTGGCCTCACGCGCCAGGTAACCACGGACGTCGAGGCCCAGCGCGACTACGCCCCCTTCCACTACTGGCTTTATCAATGACGGAGCGATCGGGGAAAGCCCGGAGCGTCACCGATGCTTCGGTAGGGCCGTGCACGGACTGACCGGATGGCGCCTCTCGAGCTTTGCGCGGAGCGCAAAGCGAAGAGCCGCGCCCGGAGGT
>DASTKC010000075.1:0-4431 GCA_035716085.1 Candidatus Eiseniibacteriota bacterium
GTGGCTGGCCGATGCCCGCCGGCGCGGGATGGTCGCGACCGAAGCGGCTATCGACTCCCGGATGAAGCAGAGCAACTACTTCAAGAAGGGGGGCAAGGTCGACGAGGCGATGTTCCAGCGCTTCAAGAAGTCGGAGACGTCGAACTATCCGGCGCTCCACGAGGAGATCCAGAACGCGATCCTCCTCGAGGAGTACGTCCGCTGGATGGAGCGCCGGTTCGGCCCGCGCGACGCCGAGCTTCGAAAGGAGTTCGAGACGCGCAGCGCGACGGCGTCCATCCGCTACATGCTCATGGGGCCGGACGCGGTGTCGCTCGATCCCGAGGCGACCCCGGCACAGATCCGCGCCTACTACGACGCGCATCCGGACGAATTCGAGAGCGCCGACGAGGCGCACATCCAGTACATCCGCATTCCGATCGGAGCGGACGCATCGGTGCCCGACTCGGCCAAGGACACCGCGGCCAAAGTTGCGTTCCAAGTCGCGTCCGACGTGATCGCCGCGATCCGCACCGGGGCCCCTGCCGAGACGGCGGCGAAGCCGTACGGCGGGATCCAGGATCCGGGCTGGACCAAGCTCGGCGAACCCATCCGGGGCCTGGGCCGCTCCGAGGCCCTGACGGCCGCGATCAAGAGCGTCGAGCCTCCTGCCTGGATCCGCGATCCGATCCGGATCGGGCCCATGTACGTGGTCGTGAACCTCGTGGATCGCCACCGCGCCCGGCGGCTTCCGTTCCATGAGGTGGTCTACTACGCAAAGCGCAAAGCCGATTTCGAAGTGCGCGACCAGATGCTCGATTCGCTCGCGCGCGAGGACGTGCGGCTCCATCCGGAGTCGTACTATGCCCCCAAGATCGAGGTCTCGATCGTGGCGCGCGGCCTCAACACGTTCGAAGCCGGACCGCCTCCGACGCCGAAGGAGATCGACCGGCGCCTCGAGAAGCTGAAGGACGACCTCCATCTCCCCGATTCGACGCGCGCCTACCTGGACTCGACGCGCGCCAGCATCCCGGCGCTCATCCTCGAGGAGCGGCAGGTCAAGTCGGGCTTCCACGTCATGAAGGACGCAGCCGGGAAGCTCTCCAAGAAGGAGTCGGCCTCCCGGGTGGCGTCGCGCTACGGCGGGGTCCTGAGTGTCGTCCGCACGCATCGCGGGCAGCCGCCCGAGAATGCATCCCTCCTCGAGGGGAAGCTCCTCGACAGCCTCTACACCATGCGCGCCGGTGCGGTCATCGGCCCGCGTGTGAAGGACGACTCCGTGTACGTGGTCCGCCTCGAGACGATCGAGGGCACGTACGTGCCCCCGTTCGCGGAGATCCGGGACGACGCGCGCGAGGCGGCGGAAGCGAAGCAGAGGGCCGACGTCGCCAAGGACGCCGAGGCCTGGTTCAGCTCGCGCGGAGGCACCTATCGGACGCCGAGCAAGTACATCCTGGACGTCGTCTTCTTCGCCAAGAAGAAACCCGAGCAGATTGCGGTGCCGGACGACTCGATCGAAGCTTATTGGCGCCAGCATCCGCTCGAGTTCACCGAGCCGGCCAAGGCGAAGGTCCGCCACATCCTCTTCCGCGCGCAGGACCCGTCCGCCCTGGGTCCCGCGCGTCAGAAGGCGCTCGCGGTGCGGAAGCGCATCGTCGACGGGGAGGACTTCGGCGCCGTCGCGCGCGGTGCGTCGGAAGACCAAGGGTCCGCGGCCCGAGGCGGCGACCTCGGCGAGCTCACGCGAGGCGCGGTCCCGAAGGAGTTCGGGGACGCAATGATGACCCTCGCCATCGGCGAGCTGAGCGAGCCGATCGAGACCCAGTTCGGCTACCACATCCTCAAGGTGGACTCGCGGACGCCGGAGCGCCTGCGTCCCCTCGACGAGTGCAGGACCGAGATCCGGGGCGTCCTCGCCGACCAGATCGCGGATTCGCTCGCGCGCATTCCGGCCCGCATCCTCGCAGACCGGGCCAGCCGCGTGGGTTATCGCGCCGCCGACTCGCTGGCCGCGCCGTACGGTGGATGGAAGCGAAAGGGGCCGGTCGGGCCGGACGGGGAGATCGAGGGGGTCGCCAAGGTTCCGTTCATCGCGCGCGTGGTCGCGTCGCTCGCGGACAGCGGCGTGGCGGCCGAGCCCGTCGAGCTTCCGGAGGGGGACGTCGTGATCCGCAAGGTCCGGGAGGAAACGCCGCGGCAAGCGCGGTTCGAAGAGGTCAGGGACAAGGTGATCGCGGACTATCAAGAGGAGCGTCGACGCGCGGCTTCGGATTCGCTGAACGTGCGCTTGCGAGCCGCGCTCAAGGAGGGCGCGAATCCCGAGACGCTCTTTGTCGCATTCGGCGGCCTTCGCCCGAGCAAGCCCTTCGGACGGCAGGGCCCGATTCCCGACTTCCAGAAGGACGCGGTCCTCGGGCGCGATTCGACCTATCTCGCCCGGGTCTTCGCGTCGAAGCCTAAGACCGCGCTGCCCCCGATCACGGGGGGGAGCGGCACGCTCTATGGCGTGGTCGAGAGCGTCACGGTCCCGCCGGCGAGCGACTTCGCGCGACAGCGCGACGCGCTCCTTCGCCAGGTGCTGGACGAGCGGATCGACGCGTGGACCGGACGGCTCCGGACCAAGGCGCCCATTCGGATGAATCGGAAGGACCTGCAGGCCCTCCTCAGCTGAGGTACCATCGAGACTCCTCGCGCTTCATCACCCCGCGCGTCCCCGCTCCCGGAGGATTCGAGCATGGATCGGGAGTCGGGCGTCTTGATGCACGATGTGGAGGAATCGGAGCGGCCGCGTGAGCGCCTGTTCGAGCTGGGACCGGGCGCTCTGTCTGACGCGGATCTCGTCGCACTCGTCTTCGGCTCGGGCAGCGGAGGCGAGAGCGTGCTGGACGTCGCGGCGCGCGTCACGCGGTCGATCCATCTGAGAAGGCTCCATCAGACCGCGGTGGAGGACCTCCTCGCGGTCAAGGGGATGGGGCCGGCCCGCGCGGCGCAGCTCCTCGCCGCCGCGGAGATCGGGCGAAGGCTCTGGCCCGACGCCGATCCGATCCCGCTCGTGCGCGGACCGGAGACGATCTTCGAGCTGACCGCGGATATCCGGCGCTCCAATCGGGAGCATTTCGTGGGCTTCTACCTGAATTCGCGGAACCAGGTGCTCCGCCGGGAGATCATCTCCATCGGAAGCTTGAACGCGAGCATCGTCCACCCCCGCGAGGTCTTCATCCCCGCGCTCGCTGTCTCCGCGGCGAGCCTGATCCTCGCGCACAACCATCCGTCCGGCGATCCGTCGCCCAGCGAGGAAGACCTGGCCATCACCCGCCGCATCGCCGAATCGGGACGCCTCCTCGGGATCGAGCTCCTGGACCACGTCGTGGTCGCGCGGGAGGCGTACACGAGTTTCAAGGAGCGGAGGCTTCTTCGATGAGGGCCCGGTGGAGCGCCTTGGTGCTCGCGATCGTCCTCGCGGGATGCGCGGGCTCGCGTCCCGAGGGGGAGCCTGAGGCGAAGATCGACCCGAACGCGTCCCCCGCGGCGCTCATCGCGCTCTCCGATTCCGCGCTGGCGGTGGCCGAGCCCGTGCTCGCCCGACGCGCGCTCGAGCGCGCGGCGTCCCTCGCGCCGAAGAGCGCGGCGGTGCGCCTTGGCTATGGACGCTTCTACACGGCGATCCAGCGATACAAGGATGCGAAAACCGAGTTCGAGCGCGCGGAGACGCTCGATCCGTCGAGCCCGGAGCCGGCGTATGGTCTGGGCCTCGCGTACCTGAGAGCGGGGCAACAGGACCTGGCGTTCGCGTCGCTCTCGCGCGCGCTTCGGATCGACCCCATGCACGTAGGAGCGCGCACGGCGATCCGCCCGATGCTCGAGGATCGCTACCGGCGCGCGGGCGTGCCTCCGGAGTACGCCTCGATCCCGGAGCAGTCGAGCGTTTCGCGTGGAGAGCTCGGCGTGATCCTGGCCGTGGAGGCGGGGCTCGATCCGGACCGCGTGTCGTTCCACTCGGACGCGCCCTACCGCGTGGATTGGCCGGCGATCGACAAGGCGTGGGGCTCGCGATGGCTGCGCGCGTCGGTGGCGCGCGGATGGATCGCCCCCTTCGCCGATCGCGACCTCCATCTCGACGACCCGCTCACCCGGGGCAACCTCGCCGTGCTGCTCGGCCGGATCGAGGCGTCCTCTCCGCGCGCCCCCGCGGACACGGCACGGGCGGCGCATGCGCCGGCAGCGGCCTTCCCGGATCTCGGCGGCCGCCACTACCTCGGGCACGCCGCAGCCGAGGCGGTGCGCCTCGGTCTTCCGACGCGCGATGGAGGGCGCTTCGACGCGGAGGCGCTCGCGACCGGGGCCGAGACCATGATCGCCGCGCGCGGGCTCGCGCGCCGCATGGGGGCGCTGCCGGTCGTATCGATCGACCCCCCGGGTCTGGTAAAATGATCGTCGTGAAGCGCATTCCGG
>DASTKC010000076.1:0-10760 GCA_035716085.1 Candidatus Eiseniibacteriota bacterium
GCTTGGCTGTGACGTCAAGACTCGTTAAACGTGGTCTTTCGATCGTCGCCACTCGACGGGCGAAGTGCTCCCGGACATCGCAGACCCAAATCGCGATCCTCTTATCAATGACAATCGGAGCGACCCCGAAAAAGGCGGGAATGCCTCGTGGATCCATCCTAAGAGATGAATACATCAGAACTGCAAAGCGTGGTTCAGGAGCTTGTACATAACTGGGGAGACAGCGATGTTCCCACTGGGGCGGCGAGTAAAGGCAACTTCCCACAAAGGTAAGAGCGCCGACCGACAGGATGAGAGCCAAGGTCCAGCGCCTTGATGACCTTTTCTCTTCTTCAGGGCTCACAATCGAATGCAAGCCACACACCTCACACGTCGCGGAGCATGTCGTCCATTGTGTAGCGTCCGGGCACCTGCCCGTGAATGAACCCTGCTGCGCGCAGCGCGCCACGGGCGAAGACCCCGCGGTCCGTCACAGTGTGGACGATCTCGATAGTCTCCCCCGCACCCCCGAGAATCACGCGATGCGTTCCGGGGACGGTACCCGAGCGGATGGATTGGATCCGGATCTCGGTCCCTTCCTGCCCCACAGCTCCCACCTCGCCCAGCACGCGGGCCAGCGTGATAGCGGTGCCGCTCGGAGCGTCCTTCTTCCCCGCGTGGTGATGCTCGACGATGTCAGCCGTATAGGTGCGGATGACGTGGCGCGGGAGGGCGCGCAGCAGGGTCTCGACGAGGGCGTTGCCTAGCGAGAGGTTCGACGCGCGGAACACGGGCACGCGTCCCGCCAGCATCTCGAGCATGCGCTCCGATTCCTGGGACAGCCCGGTCGTCCCGCACACGAGCGCGCGCGGCCAGAGCGCGAGGGTCTTCAGCAAAGCCTGCGTCCCGGCTGCCAAGCTGAAGTCGATCACCACGAGATCGTCTGGGAGCGCCTCGCGTCGGCGGTGGGTCGTCAGTTCCTCGGGGGTGAGCCACAGTGGTCCCGGCGCCGGGCCCGGCGCCTGCTCCCGCGGAGCCACGCACGCCACCAGCTTCACATCCGGGAACTCCGGCAGGCAGTCGCGCACCGCGCGGCCCATGCGTCCGGTGGCGCCGTGGAGGAGGATCGGGACTTCGGCCATGGGTCGCTACGCGGACTTCCGCGCGGACTCCGCGAGCCCCACCGCGTCCATCGCGGCCTCGACCGCCTTCCCTGTCTCGGGACGCACAGGCACCAGCGGGAGCCGAATCTCACCCTCGATCAAGCCGAGGCGCGCGAGCGCATGCTTCACGGGCGCGGGGCTGGTCTCGAGGAAGAGCGCTTTGAACAGAGGCGTGAGCTTCCGATGCACCTTCTCCGCCTCGCCGATGCGTCCCGCGTGGAAGTGATGCTCCAGCTCGACGAGCTCGGCCGGCACGAGATGCCCGGCCACGGACACCAGACCGCGAGCGCCGACGGCCAGCAACGCCAGGTACAGCGAGTCGTCCCCCGAGAGCACGGTGATGTCGCACCTCGCGCGGATGGCGCTCGTTTGATCCACCGAGCCACTCGCCTCCTTGATCGCCGCGATGCGTGGATTCTCCGCGAGCTTGGCCACCGTTTCGGGGGCGATCGAAGATCCTGTTCGCGCAGGCACGTTGTACAAGACCATGGGCCGGTCGATCGCGGCCGCCACCGCGCGGTAGTGAGCGATGAGCCCTTCCTGCGTCGGGCGGACCGAATAGGGTGTGATCACCATCACCGCGTCCGCGCCGAGCTGGATCGCTTCCTTCGACAACTCGATCGTCTCGTCCGTGTTGGCGGTGCCGGTTCCGGCGATCACGGCGCCCTTGCCGCGCACGGCCTCGACGACGGCGCGAATCAACCGGGTGCGCTCCTCGCGCGTGAGCGAGGTCGCCTCGCCCGTGCAGCCGCACGGATAGATCGCACGCACGCCGCGCTCGATCAGACGCTCGGCGAGCTTCGCCGCCGCGTCCGTGTCGACCGAGCCCTTCCGATACGGCGTAACGAGTGCTACGCCCAGACCTTCAAAGATCGCAGCCATGTCACTCCCCTCCCTCGGGCGGCGGCGGGGTCTCCTCCACCGTGCCGAACGCGAACTCGAAGGGACCGTACTCCTCTTCGGGCTTGGTCACGATCGGCTCCTCGCGCGTGATCCAGACCGGCTCCTCGGGGCTGTCCGGAGGCGGCAGGCTCGCCACGCGGAGGCGATAGGTCCCCGCCGACACTCGGAGCGTGAATGGCCCCGGCCCCGTTCGTTCCACCCGGATCACGAGAGACGAATCCTCGGTATCCTGCGCTTCGACGCGGTACTTCGAGGTCGAATCGCGCGACGCGATCCGTCCGTTCAGGACCGCCGGGGCGCGCCGGTCGATCGCGACGATGTTGATACTATCCGCTCGCGCTCGCTCCCGCGTCAAGCGGACCGGGTCCGGATAGAACGAGACGAGGTCGGTGCCGGGCTCGATCGAGCCGTTCGTGTTGATGTCGAACCAGGCGAGGATCCGGAACCCGCGCCCCACCGGAAGGGCGGTCAGCTCGTAGACGCCGGCGGTGTCGGTCTCGGTGGCGTAGGACGGGAGGGCGTCCGAGCTGTCGGGGCGCTCGCCGAGCGATTCGTCGAAGGCGAGGATGGGAACGCCGCGCTTCACGAGGGTGTGCGTGCGGAGCACGCCCGAGATTCGCCCGCTGTCGAGGCTCCCGCCGGTGCTGAACCGCACGGTGATCGGCCGGCCCATGGGAACTCCGCGCTCGTCCCGCGCCTGGCCGCTCACGACGAGCACGTACGTCGTGCTCTCGGCGAGCGGCTCGTCCCAGGTCACGCGCGCCCGCCGGCCGCTCCAGTCGAGCCTCGGGCGTCCTGGGGGAGGATAGACGCGAATCCCGTCCCGCACGGTTGCGCGGTCCATCGACTCCGAGAACATCAGCTCCACCCCGGCGTCGCGCGCGACCTGCACGGTGCTGTCCGCGGGAGTCACGGCGATGATCTTCGGAGGAATGGTGTCGAGCGGCCCTCCCGGCGGAAAGACCGACCGCGCGCAGCCCGCCATGGCCCCCGCGGAGACAACGCACGCGAGGACGGCGAGGGAGCGGCGGTTGAGCATCAGCGCCCGCGGCGTGGGCGGCCGGCGACGCTCCGTCCGAGGCGCGGCACGCGGGAAGCGGCCTTGCGGGACGTGGCCCCCTTGGACCCCCCGGCTCCCTTCGCCGAACGCTTCCCCGCAGGGCCAAGCAGCTCGTAGACCACCGCCTTCTGGAGATGGAGCCGGTTCTCCGCCTGGTCGAACACCGCCGACTGCGGCCCCTCCATCGCCTCCTCGGTGATCTCCTCGCCCCGATGCGCGGGCAGGCAGTGGAGCACCACGGCGCCGCGGCGCGCGCGCCGGATGAGATCCGCGTTGATCTGGAAGTTACGGAAGATCGGGAGCCGCTTCTCGCGCTCCGCCTCCTGCCCCATGCTCGCCCAGACATCGGTGTAGAGCACGTCCGCGCCGGTGGCCGCGACCGCGGGGTCGTGATGGATCTCGACCCTCCCGCGTCCCGACGAGTCGATCTGCTGGACCAGGTTCTGATCGGGCTCGTAACCATCGGGGCACGCGATTCGGACCGTGAGTCCAAAGAGACCGGCGGCCTCGACCCAGGAGTTGGCCACGTTGTTCCCGTCTCCGATGTACGTCACGATGAGCTTGTCGGGATCGAGGCCCCGCTCGACCAGCGTGAAGAGGTCCGCCAGGATCTGGCAGGGATGGAGCCAGTCCGTGAGGCCGTTGATGACCGGCACCGTGGCGTGCCGCGCGAGACCGACGGCGAGCTGGTGATCGAACGTGCGGATCATGATCCCGTCGACGTAGCCCGAGAGCACGCGCGCCACGTCCTGCACCGGCTCGCGCGATCCGATCCCGATCTCGCGATCCGTGATGAACACGGAGCTCCCGCCGAGCTGGGTCATCGCGACCTCGAAGGAGAGGCGCGTCCTGAGGCTCGGCTTGTGGAAGATCAGAGCGAGGGTCTGCTGAGCCAATTCCTGGTGCCGGCGGCCCGCGCGGAGGTCGGCCTTGAGACGCTTGGCCACCGCGAACAGGCGGTCGACGTCGGCGCGCGTGAGATCGGCGAACGAGAGAAGGTCCCGCTTCATGCGTCGGCGCTCCCGGTTGTGGAGGAAATGAGGTCCGGCGTCACGCGCGCGGATGCGCCCGCGCGTAGGCCGCCTTGAGGCGGCGCCGGGTCACGTGCGTGTAGATCTGCGTCGTGCCGAGATTGCTGTGGCCGAGCAGCTCCTGGACGGCGCGCAGGTCGGCGCCGCGGTCCAGGAGATGCGTGGCGAAGCTGTGCCGCAGTGCGTGGGCGTGGGTCGGAGCGCTCGGTCCGAGACGGCCGAGGATCGACTCGATGTCCCGCTCGAGGGTCCTGGACGTGACGCCCCGGCCCGAAGGGCCGGCAAGGAGCGCGTCCCCCGCTTCCGGCGCCTTGCCCCGGGCGGTCCAGAATCGCTTCAAGGCATGCAGCGCGCGCTCGCTGATCGGAACCACACGCTCCTTGCTGCCCTTCCCGAGCACGCGGACGAGGCGGCGGCGCTCGTCCAGCCTGCCGCGAGTGAGCCCTGCCAGCTCGCCCACGCGAAGCCCCGCGCCATACAGACATTCGGCGGCTGCGAGGCCGCGCAGGCCGCGAACGTCGTCGGCCGGGACCTTCGAAGCCAGCTCGTCAAGGAGGGCATTCAAAGAAGCCTCGGGGACGGAGGCGGGAAGCGTGTCGGGGGTCGAGACGCGCGGCATCGCCGTTCGCGCCGCGGTGGTCGAGTGGCCGCGTCGCTCCACGTAGCGGAGGAAGGACCGGACGGCCGCCACCGAGCGCGCGAGCGTGCGCGAGGCGATCGGCCGCTTCTTCGCCGTGCGCTCGAGCGAGCGCGCCGCGGCGAACGCAGCGATCAGCTCGGGCGTCAGATCTTGTGGAACGCGGGGGGCTTTGCCCAGGCGGCCAGTGGCGAATTCAGCAAATCGGCGCATCTCCTCGCCGTAGGCCCGCTCCGTGAGCGGCGAGCAGCGTCGATTCTCTTTCAGATAGCTGAGGAACTCAGCGATCCAGCGTTCCACTCAGCGCTTCCGTGCTCTCCGATTCGACTTGGATCTTGCACTTCGGACACTGGAGATACTCGCCCTTCGCCTTGCTCGACTTCTTCACGAGGATCGGCGAGTCGCAGCTCGGGCACTTCTGCTTCACTGGCCGATCCCAGATGCCGAAGTCGCACTCGGGATAGCGGCTGCAGCCGAAGAAGGGCTTCCCGCGCCGCGTCCTGCGCTCGACCAGCTCCCCCTGCACGCACTTGGGGCATGGGATCTGGAGCGTGAAGGGGCGGGTCCCCTTGCACTCGGGATAGGTGGAGCACGCCAGGAACTTGCCGAACCGTCCGGTGCGGACGCGCATGGCGCTCCCGCACTGCGGGCACTTCTGGGTCGGAGCCTCGGCGGGGATGCCCTCCTCCTCGAGCGGCATCGTCGCCTTGCACTCGGGATACCGCGGACAGGCCAGGAACGGCCCGCTCCGCCCGAATTTCTTCACCATCTTCGAGCCGCACTTCGGGCAGGCCACGTCCGTCTCCTGGACGAGCGAGGCGCGCACCTTCTCCTGCTGCGATTCGGCCTTGGCGAGATCGCTCTGGAAGGGATCGTAGAACTCGGTGACCACATCGACCCACGGATCCTTGCCCGACTCGATCCGGTCCAGATGCGACTCGAGCTTCGCCGTGAACGCGACGTCGAAGACGTCGGCGAACATCTGCTCGAGGAGCTTCCAGACCGTCATGCCGAGCTCGGTCGGGAGGAGCTTCCCGCGATCGCGGGTCACGTAGTCGCGCGTGAGGATCGTCCCCACGATCGTGGCGTACGTGCTCGGGCGGCCGATCCCCTTCTCCTCGAGCACCTTCACGAGGGACGCTTCCGTGTAGTTGGGAGGCGGCTCGGTGAAGTGCTGCTCGGGGAGGATCTCCTTCATCTTCAGCTTGTCCCCTTCAGCCAAGGCAGGCAGCTTGCTCGCCTGGCCCTCGGGAGTCTCCTCGATGAGCGCGGTCGCGTAGGCGCGGGCGAAGCCGTCGAACTTGACCCGGCTCCCCGACGCGCGGAGGAGATACGGCCCCGCCGTGATCTCGGCGGTGGTCGTCAGCACCAGCGCCGGATTCATCTGCGACGCCACGAAGCGCTGCCAGATGAGCTCGTAGATCTTGTACTGGTCCGGATCCAGGTAGCCCTTGATCGACGCCGGCGTGCGCGCGACCGACGTCGGCCGGACCGCCTCGTGGGCGTCCTGCGACGTCTCGCGCGAGCGGTACACCTTCACCTCGGCCGGCAGGTACTCGTCGCCGTACTGCTCCTGGATGAACGCGCGCACCTCGGCAATGGCGTCGGGCGAGACGCGGGTCGAGTCGGTACGCATGTAGGTGATGAGCCCCGTGGCCCCCTCGCCCACCTCCACGCCCTCGTAGAGCTGCTGGGCGATGACCATGGTCTTCTGTCCGCTGTACCTGTGGCGGCGGAAGGATTCCTGCTGGAGCGTGCTCGTGATGAACGGTGGGACCGGGTTCCGCTTCTTCTCCTGCGTGCGGACCTGGGTGACCGCGAACGACTCGCGCGCGAGCGCGTCGGCGTCCGCACGGGCCTGCTTCTCGTTCTCGAGCGCGAACTTCTCGCCCGCCTTCTTCTGCACGCGGGCGCGGAAGATGTCCCCCGCCGGCGTGACGAGATCCGCGTCGATGGTCCAGTACTCGCGCGTGACGAACTTCCGGATCTCCTCCTCGCGCTCGCAGATCAGGCGGAGCGCGACCGACTGCACGCGCCCGGCCGAGAGGCCATAGCGGATCGTGCGCCAGAGGAAGGGGCTCACCTTGTATCCCACGAGACGGTCGAGCACGCGACGGGCCTGCTGCGCCTGGACCTTGGCCATGTCGATGGTGCGCGGATGCTCGAGCGCTTCGGTGACGCCGCGCTTCGTGATCTCGTAGAACGCGAGACGGCGGATGTCGTCGGCGTCATCGCCCAGCGTCTCGGCAAGGTGCCACGCGATCGCCTCCCCTTCGCGATCGGGATCGGGCGCGAGATAGACGGTGGCCGCGCGGCGCGCGCTCGCCTTGAGGTCCTTGAGGATCTTCCCCTTGCCCTTGATCAGCACGTACGACGGCTCGAAGCCCTTCTCGACGTCGACGCCCAGCTTGCTCTTTGGAAGATCGCGGACGTGCCCGTTCGAGGCCTTCACCTCGTAGCCGGGGCCGAGATACTTCGCGATGGTCCTGGCCTTGGCCGGCGACTCGACGATGACGAGATTGCGCCGGCGACCACCCGCGGCGGGCGCTTCGCGCTTCGCGGACGCCTTCTTGCGCGCGGCTACCTTCTTCTTGGTCGCGCCCTTCACGCCGGCCGGCACCTTCTCGACGGCCGGCGCCGGGGCGGCCTTGGCCGCCGCAGCCACCTTCTTCCGTGTCGCGGGGCGCGGCTTCGCCTCGGCGGCCGTCTCGACCGCCTCGGCAGCCTCTGCCTGTTTGACCGACTTCGCCTTGGACTTCACCGCGCTCAATGCGCCCCCGCCGTCGGAGCCGGGTCGAACGTGACCCCGTGCTCGTCATCGAACCACCGGATGAGAACCTCGATCGCCAGCTCGCGCGCTTGCGCCTCGTCATGGAGCGACGGTCCCATGTCGCGAGCGCGTGAGAGGATCTCCTCGAACTGCTCCGGCGAGACCTTCCCCGCTTCGAGCAGCCGGAACAGATACGCGTACGCCGGATTCGCCAGCAGGAGCGCCCGCTCCGGGCCGCTCGGGACGCGCACGTTCGGCCGCTCCTTGGCGGAGCCGTCGCCGAAGTCCTCGCGCGCATAGGGCTCGAGGGCACGGACGATCATCTCGAATGCCTCACCGACCACGCTCGCGTCGAACCGGCCGGAGTCGAGCACACGGCTGAGCTCGAGGAGCGCGTCTTCGTCGCCGTCGACGAAAGCCTTCAGCCGCTCGACGATGACTTGCACCATCTCCCGGACGCTTTCATCCATGGTGTGGGCTCCTTTCAGTTAGCGCCGTGGCACTTCTTGTATTTCTTCCCGCTACCGCACGGGCAGGGATCGTTTCGACCGACTTTCGGCTCCGTGGAGACCACGGGAGCCTGCTTCGCGCCCGGAGGCGCGGCGCCCGGTCTGGGCGGTGGTGCCGCGCTCCGGCCGCCGGGACGCTGAGATGCGCCGCTGTCCTCTTGCGGTTCCGCCATCGTGCCGAACGCGGTCACCTCCGCATGCACTTCCTGCTGACGCGGCGCTGACTTAGCCGCTGGACGGCCAGGCAGAATACGCGGCATCTCGGGAGGCGCGCCGGAAGCACCCGCGGGGCCGACGGCAAGGGATGGGAGGCCCCGCCCCGGAACCGGCTCCATCACGAGCGCGGCCCGGAAGAGGTTCCGCACGGTCTCCTCGCGGATGGACCGCGTCAGCTCTTCGAACATCTCGAACGCTTCCTTCTTGTACTCGAGGAGCGGATCGCGCTGCCCGTACGCACGGAGCCCGATGCCCTCGCGCATGTGGTCCATCTCGCGGAGATGGTCCATCCAGTGCTCGTCGATGACCTCGAGATACACCACCCGCTCCAGCTCGCGCAGGATCGGGGCGGACATCTCCTGCTCCTTCTCCTCGTACGCCTTGTGGAAGATCTCCTGGATCTCCTCCTCGACCTCGTCGGGCGACGGGAGACGGTCCCCCTGGTCGGGGAGCTTCACGGGACGAAGGAGGAGCTGGCTCACGTCGTTCAGGACCCGCTTCAGATCCTCCTCGTCGTAGCGCTCGTGCGATCCGAGATAGGTGTGGACCCGCTCGGAGACCATCTCATCCATCATCTCGAGCATCGTCTCCTTGAGATCCGCCTCCTCGAGCGCGCGGAGCCGCTGCGCGTAGATGACCGTGCGCTGCTTGTTCATCACGTCGTCGTACTCGAGGAGGTGCTTCCGGATGTCGAAGTTGTGCGCCTCGACCCGCTTCTGCGCGCGCTCGATGGCGCGGGTGACGAGCCCGTGCTCGATGACCTCGCCTTCCTGCACGCCGAGCCGCTCCATGATCCCGGCGATCCGGTCGGAGCCGAAGAGCCGCATCAGGTCGTCCTCGAGCGAGAGATAGAACCGGGAGAACCCCGGATCTCCCTGGCGTCCGCTTCGGCCGCGGAGCTGGCGGTCGATGCGCCGGCTCTCGTGCCGCTCGGTGCCGAGGATGTGGAGCCCGCAGGTCATCTCCTCCTTGCACCGCCCCACGTTCCTCCAGACGCCGTTGTCCAGCTTGCTCTGCTGATTCACGTAGCAGCCGCGGTCGCACCGGATGACGCCCTTCTCGAGCTTGATGTCGGTTCCGCGGCCGGCCATGTTCGTCGCGATCGTGACGGCGCCGCGCCGTCCGGCGTTCGCGACGATCTCGGCTTCCTGCTGGTGGTATTTCGCGTTCAGCACGTTGTGCGGAACGCCCTTCCGCTTGAGAAGCCGGCTCAGGGTCTCGGATGCTTCGACCGAGATCGTGCCCACGAGCACGGGTATGCCCTGCGCGTGCATGCTCGCGATCTCATCGACGAGCGCGTTGTACTTCTCGCGCCGCGTCTTGAAGATGACGTCGTTGGAATCCTCGCGACGGACCGGCTGGTTCGTCGGGATCACGACGACGTCGCGCTTGTACGTGTGCCAGAACTCGCTCGCCTCGGTCTCGGCCGTTCCGGTCATGCCTGCGAGCTTGTCGTAGAGGCGGAAGTAGTTCTGGATCGTGATGGTCGCGAGCGTCTGCGTCTCGCCTTCGACCTTCACGTTCTCCTTCGCCTCGATCGCCTGATGCAGTCCGTCCGAATAGCGGCGGCCCGGCATGAGGCGCCCCGTGAACTCGTCGACGATCAGGATCTTCCCGTCCTGGACGACGTATTCCACGTCCTTCTCGAAGAGCGAGTACGCCTTCAGGAGCTGGAGGATGTCGTGAACCCGCTCGCTCCGGATGGCGTGCTGGCGCTCCAGCTCGCGCTTCTTCTGGACCTTGTCCGCCGGCGAGATGGCCTCGTCCTCGTCGATCGCTCCCAGCTCGACCGCGAGGTCGGGCAGGAGGAAACGATTCGGATCGCGCTGCGACAGGAGCGTGCGCCCCTGCTCGGAGAGATCCACCGAGTGGCTCTTCTCGTCGATGGAATAGAGGAGATCCTCGTCCACTTCGCCCAGGCGCTTGTCGCGGATGAAGTCGAGCTCGACCTTCTGGATGAGCCGCTTCAGTCCCGGCTGCTCCGCGACGAGCTTGAGGAAGCGCTTGTTCTTGGGAGCGCCGCGCTTGACTTGTAAGAGCTTGACCCCGGCCTCGTACTCCTTCTCGGGGTCCTGCAGCATCGTCTCCGCTTCGGCGAGGATCCGGTTCGTGATCTGGCCCTGGCTCCGCACCACGCGGTCCACGTCGGGCTTCATCTCGTCGTACTGCTGGAGGCTGTGGTCCACCGGCCCCGAGATGATGAGCGGCGTCCTCGCCTCGTCGATGAGAACCGAGTCGACTTCGTCGACGATCGCGTAGTTGTGACCGCGCTGCACCCGATGGTCACGATGCCGCGCCATGTTGTCGCGCAGGTAGTCGAAGCCGAACTCGTTGTTCGTGCCGTAGGTGATGTCGGCGGCGTAGGCCGCTCTCTTCTCCTCGGTCGGCTGGTTGCTCTTGATGACGCCGACGGTGAGCCCGAGGAACCGGTAGACGGGGGCCATCCAATCCGCGTCGCGCTGTGCAAGGTACTCGTTGACCGTGACGACATG
>DASTKC010000077.1:0-6029 GCA_035716085.1 Candidatus Eiseniibacteriota bacterium
CTTGGTGCCGATCCGGTCGAGCGCGGTGAGGAGCCCGCGCGCGACGTCGTCGCAGCGGGTGATGCCGCCGAAGATGTTGAAGAGGACCGCCTTGACGCGCGAGTCGCGCGTCAGGATGTTCATCGCGGCGGTGACCTTGTCGGGATTGCTCGAGCCGCCGATGTCGAGGAAGTTGGCCGGCTTTCCGCCGTGGTACTGGATCAGATCCATCGTCGCCATCGCGAGGCCGGCGCCATTCACGACACAGCCGATCGTGCCGTCCAGGCGGACGTAGGAGAGACCGCGCTCCCGCGCCTCCACCTCGCCCGGATCCTCGGCGCCGAGATCGCGCAGCTCGGCGAGATCCGGATGGCGATCGAGCGCGTTGTCGTCGATCACCACCTTGGCGTCCAGCGCCCAGACCTCGCCCTTCTTGGTCACGACGAGCGGATTGATCTCGGCGAGCGAGCAGTCCTGATCGCGATAGACGCGCGCGAGGCGGACGAGAACGCGAGCGAGCTGCTTCTGCACGTCCCACCGCGAGTCGAGGAATCGCGCGGCCTCTCGGGCACGGTAGTCGGGAAGTCCGCGCGAATCGAGGTGGAGGCGGAGGATCTTCTCGGGGGTGGAGTGCGCGACCTCCTCGATGTCGATGCCTCCGGCCGGACTCACCATGAGGAGCGGCGTCTCGGCCTTCCGGTCGAGGACGACGCCCGCGTAGAACTCCTGCGCGATCTCGGCGCTCGGCGTGATCAGGACCTTGTGCACGGTGTGTCCGCGAATGTCCATGCCGAGAATGCGCCCCGCCTCGCGCGCCATCTCCTCGGGCGTCTTGACCACCTTCACGCCGCCCGCCTTGCCACGCCCTCCGATCAGGACCTGCGCCTTGACCACGGCCGGATAGCCGACCCGGCCTGCGATCGCGACCGCCTCGTCCGCCGTCTTGGCCACTTCTCCCGGCGGCACCGGAATCCCGGCCGCGCGGAAGATCTCCTTCCCCTGGTATTCGTGAAGATTCATCGGCTCCCTCGTCTCGGAAGTGGCCCGGCCTTCCGTGCCGCGCGGCGAACGCCGCTCTTGAGCGGCCGCTTGGCTGCCGGCTTGCGTCCCTTGGTGAGGCGGTTGAGCGCCTCGGCCAGCACGTCTTCCAGCTTCGGCCGCCCGATCTCCTCGAGCTCGTACCCGACGCGCACCGACGGCGGGCGGATCTTCATGAGGCGCCGGAGGTCGATCGGCGTCGCGACGATGACGACGTCGCACTCCGTGGCGTTGATCGTCCGCTCCATGTCCCGGATCTGCTCGGGCGAGTAGCCCATCGCCGGCAGGAGCGGCCCGATGTCCGGATACTGGCGGAACGTGTCCTGGATCTCGCCGACCAGCCAGGGCCGCGGATCCACGATCTCCTTCGCGCCGAGCCGCTTCGCCGCGATCACGCCGGCGCCGTACTTCATCTCGCCGTGCGTGAGCGTGGGGCCGTCCTCGATCACGAGCGCGCGGCGTCCGCGGATCAGCTCCGGACGATCGACCGTGATCGGCGAGGCGGCGTCGATGATCACCGCGTCGGGATTCACCTGCTGCACCGACGCGCGAACGGCCTCGATGTTCGCGTAGTCGGTCGTCGTCTCCTTGTTGATGATCACCACGTCCGCGAGGCGGACGTTGGTCTCGCCCGGATGGTAGCGGCGCTCGTGCCCGGGGCGATGCGGATCGGCCACGACGATCGTGAGATCCGGCTTGTAGAAGGCGAAGTCGTTGTTGCCGCCGTCCCACACGATCACGTCCGCCTCCTTCTCGGCGGCGGCCAGGATTTCTTTGTAGTCGACGCCGGCATAGACGATCGTGCCGTTGTCGAGGTGCGGCTCGTACTCCTCGCGCTCCTCGATCGTGCACTTGTGCCGGTCGAGGTCGGCGTAGGTGGCGAAGCGCTGCACGCCCTGCCTCGACAGCTCGCCGTAGGGCATCGGGTGGCGGATCGCGACCACCTTCTTCCCCATCCCCTTGAGCACCGCGCAAACCTTCCGCGTCGTCTGGCTCTTCCCCGATCCCGTGCGCACGGCGGTCACCGCGACCACGGGGACCCGGCTCTTGATCTGGGTCGCCTTCGGCCCCATGAGCATGAAGTCGCATCCCATCCCTGCGACCCAGGAAGCCTTGTGCATCACGTACTCGTGGGAGACGTCGCTGTAGGCGAAGACCACCAGATCGACGTCGCGCTCGCGCACGATCTCGGGCAGCTCCTGCTCGCTAAAGATGGGGATTCCCTTCGGGTAGTTGGGCCCGGCCAGCGACTTCGGATATCTCCGATCGTCGATGCCCGGGATCTGGGCGGAGGCGGTGAACGCCACCACCTCGTAGTTCCGGTTGTCCTTGAAGAAGGTGTTGAAGTTGTGAAAATCGCGCCCGCCGGCGCCCATGATGACGACCTTTCGCACGCGTCTCACTCGAGGCATACCTCCTTCTAGGGTGTGGCGATCCGGCGGCACCGGCCGAGGGCTCGTCGAGCTTCGAGTCGCTCGGCGAGCGCGGCGGCGCGCCATCGGTTCGTCGTTCGGTGTTGACTTCGAAGAGGTCTAGAACCGGACGACGTTACCGGCACGCGCGCGTGAGTGTCAAGCGTGCGACGGGAAGCCTTGGCTTCGCAAGGTGTTGCAGGAAGCCCGGATGCGGGCAGGGCTACAGGCGGGACAGGATGGCCGAGGTGGACGCGCCGGGAACGAGGGGCACGAGGACCAGGCGTCCCCCCGCCTTCTCGACGACATCGCGCCCCACAACCTGCTCCGGGGCGTAGTCCCCGCCCTTCACGAGCACGTCCGGCTTCAGGGCCTGGATCAGCTCGAGCGGGGTGTCCTCGTCGAACACCACGACGGCGCTCACGTCCGCGAGCGCGGCGAGGACGATCGCGCGCGCGTCCTCACTCTGGACCGGACGCCCCTCGCCTTTCAGCGCGCGCACGGACCGATCCGAGTTGAGTCCGACGAAGAGCACGTGCCCCAGGCTTCGCGCCTGATGCAGGAGAGCCACGTGCCCGGGATGGATCACGTCGAAGCAGCCGTTCGTGAACACGAAGGTCTGCCGGAGCGCTCGCGCGGCGGCGCGCCGGCGGAGCGCCTCCTCGAGCGTGAGGATTTCACCCAACCGGAAGGTCCTCGAGCGACGCGATCAGCTCCTCGGCTCCGGCGGTCGCGGTTCCGAGCTGCGCGACGACGATCCCCGCGGCGTGATTCGCGAGAACGCATGCCTCGGGAAGCGTGGCCTTGGCGGCGAGCGCGGTCGCGATCGTGGCGACGACCGTGTCCCCCGCGCCGGTCACGTCGTACACCTTGCGCGCGCGCGTCGGGAAGTGCGTGTGCCCCTCGGCCGTGAAGAGCGACATCCCTTCCTCGCCGCGCGTGATCAGGACCGATCCCGCCTCGAGCTTCTCGCGGAGCCCGAATCCCGCTTCGATCAGCTCGGCCTCGGTCTTGAGCCGGCGCCCCCACGCCTGTGCCGCCTCCGCGGCGTTCGGCGTGATGACGCTGACCCCCGTGTAGCGGAAGAAGTGCTCCTCCTTGGGATCGACCGCGCTCGGTACGCCCTGGCGCTCGAGGGCCGGAAGGAGCTTCGATAGGAGCGAGGGAGTGACGACACACTTGCCGTAGTCGCTCACGAGCGCCGCGTCCGCCTCGCCGATCGCCTGCTCCACGCGATCCCAGAGCGCCGCTTCCTGCGCCGTACCGAGCGCGTCCTTGCTCTCCTCGTCGGCGCGAAGCACCTGCTGGTGGTGCGCGATGATGCGCGTCTTGAGCGTGGTGCGCCGGGAGGGATCGCGGACGAGCCCCGACGGATCGACGCCGCGCGAGCGGAGGAGGCGATCCAGATCGGCGGCGGCCTGATCCTCGCCGACGACTCCGATCAGAACGGGATCGGCGCCGAGCGCGCGAACGTTGTGCGCGACGTTGGCCGCGCCGCCCAGGCGAAGCTCTTCACGCTCGATGTCGACGACGAGGACCGGCGCCTCCGGCGAGACGCGCGTGGCGCGTCCCCAGAGATAGCGGTCGAGGATGACGTCGCCGACGACGAGGACGCGCCGTCCCCGGAACGATGCGATCCGTTCCTCGAGCGATCTCCTCGTGAGCTTGGAAGGCGATGCGGGCACGGTGGCTGGGTTCAACCGGCGGCCTCTCCGTTTCCAGCTTCCGGTCGCGCGGCGTAGAAGTCGCGGATGAGCTCCTTCGCGCGCTCGGCGTCGTGCTCGAGCACCTCGACGTAGCCCCAGTGCCCGCTGCCCGCCCGCTCGATCATGCCGAAGGCGGGTATCTGCGCCGACACGGCGGTGGCGCGGATCTTCTGCTCGTTCAGGAAGTCGCAGAGCAGGGTCGCGGTCGCTTCGTCCCAGACGTCGGCGACCCGGACGAGCTGCTCTTCCGTCTCCTCATCGTCTCTACGGTTCGCGGTCATTCGGCGTATCCCTCCGGATACCGCTGGCGCCAGGCCCACGCGGTCTCGATGATGGTGTCGATGTCCCCCCACTGCGGCTTCCAGCCTAACACGCGCTCCGCCTCTTCCGACGAGGCGATGAGCGCGGCGGGATCGCCCGCGCGGCGGGGCGCCTCGACGGTGGGAACGGTCCGGCCCGTGACCCGCTCCACCGAGCGGATGACCTCGCGGACGGAGAGCCCGCGCTCCGCGCCCAGATTGAGCGTGAGGCTGACGCCGCCGTCCATCAGATGCCGGATCGCGCGCACGTGCGCCTCGGCGATGTCGACCACGTGGATGTAGTCGCGCACCGCGGTGCCGTCGGGCGTCGGGTAGTCGCTCCCGTAGACCGGAACCGCCTCGCGGGCGCCGCGCGCCGCATCCAGTAGGAGCGGGATCAGGTGCGTCTCCCGGCGATGGTCCTCGCCGTGGTCGATGCTCGCCCCCGCCACGTTGAAATAGCGGAGCGCCACGTAGCGGAGCCCGTCCGCGCGCTCCCGCTCGCGCAGGATCGCTTCGAACTCGAGCTTCGTCTGTCCGTACGGATTCCCCGGGATCAGAGGCGAGCTCTCGTGGAGCGGCATGGGCGCCGACGCGTCGTAGACCGCGGCGGTCGAGGAGAAGACGATCCGACTCACCCCGTGCTCCTTCATCGCGTCGAGGAGAATCGTCCCCTGCCGCACGTTGGCTTCCTCGTATCCCTGCGGGTCGGCCATGGAGTCGGAGACGATCGAGCGGGCCGCGAGGTGGACGACGCAGTCGATCTCCTTCGTCGTGAACGCCTCGCGCAGCGCCTTGGGATCGGTGATGGGGCCCTTCACGAGATAGGCGAGCGGTGGCACCGCGTCCTTGTGCCCGGTCGAGAGGTCGTCGAGCACGAGGACCGAATGGCGCCCCCGCGCGAGCTCTTCGGCGACGACGCTCCCGATGTAACCCGCGCCTCCGACGACGAGGAAATTCACGCGCGCCCGGCCGCGGCCCGGAGGCGGCGGAGCGCCAGCTCGGGATCGGGGGTCCGGAAGATCGAGTGGCCGGCGACGAACGTGTCCGCGCCGGCGCGCTCGGCTTCGACGATCGTTTCCTCGCCGATGCCGCCGTCTACCTGTAAGAGACAGTCGTACCCGCCCTGATCGATCGCCTCGCGCACGCGCGCGATGCGACCGGGCGAATCCTCCAGGAAGGCCTGTCCCCCCTTCCCGGGCTCCACCGTCATGACGAGCGCGATGTCGAGATCGGGCAATGCCGCGATCAACCGCTCGATCGTCGTGCCCGGCTTCACCACGCCTCCCGCCTTGAGCCCGCGCGCGCGGATGGCGCGCGCCGCCTCGCGAAGGTCGGGCACGGTCTCCTCGTGCACGATCAAGTGATCCGCCCCCGCCTTCGCGAACGGCTCGAGGAAGCGGAGCGGCTCCACGATCATGAGGTGGACGTCGAACGGAAGCGTGGAAAGACGGCGCATGGCCTCGACGAGAATGGGACCGAACGTGATGTTGCGGACGAACTGCCCGTCCATGATGTCGATGTGGAGGAAATCGGCCCCCGCGCGCTCCACGCGCTGGATCTCGTCGCCGAGACGCGCGAAGTCGGCGGACAGA
>DASTKC010000078.1:0-13367 GCA_035716085.1 Candidatus Eiseniibacteriota bacterium
TGCCGAGGATTCGTGTCAGGAGGTTCAGCATGGCTTCCTTATTGGATGCGGTCAGGGCCCCGTGCGCCCTCTACCCGCGGTTTCCGGGCCGGTTCCGGCTCCCGTCCCCCCTAGTATGGCAAAACCCCAGGAGCCTCTGGCCGCCGGGGGTTCGATACGCGAATGCTGCCTTCTAAGCTCTTGCTGTTTCGCTGATTAGCTCGCTCGTCGTGCCTCGGCCATGCTCTGTTCTTTGGCGGGCAGTCTAGGGGCCGAGCCGGGGGGTGTCAAGCTGGAATGACCAATCTAAGTAGAAGGCTCCAGGCCCCAATCATCCCTGAGTAACCGCTTGTGGTGGGCGGCTGGCGCCCCTAGCCCCCCAACGCCTTCGAGATCGGGGCCATGAGTCCCATGAGCGACGACTTGGTTGCCGGGGTGAGGTGCATGGAGTCCGCGGCGCTCTCCAACGCGTCCGTGACCGCCTTCACCGAATCATGGGTCAAACCCTTCCCCGAGAGCGATCCGGCCAGGCTGGCGCCCGCGTAGGGCGCCGGAGTGTTGCTCGCCTTCGCGATCTCGTTCACGAGCCCCTGCTTCGCGCCCGTGATGGCATCCGCGTTGAGCAGGGAGGACAAGGCGGGGTTCGCCGCAAGGTTCGCTCCGAAGGCATCGGCTAGCTTGACGACTCCTTCCATCCCCCCGAGCTGATCCATGAGCGACTGACCCATGGCGGCGGCGGTGCTCGACGCGGAGCCGGCCATGTCCGTAGAGGCTTCGGTCTTCGTGCCGGATTTGTTGCAACCGGCCAGAATCACGAGCACGGCGAGCAGGGCGGCTACGCGAGGGGACGAGGCAAGGCGGGCGGTATTCATGGGATCCTCCGTGGAGTCCAGCATTGAGACGGGCGGTCCGGGGTTGGCGGCGTGACTACCGCAAGAGTAGCTCCATCGCGAACCCGGCGGATAGCGGAATGCGGAAGTTGTCGTCCAGCGGGATGGGCAGGAGCTCGAACACGGTCGCCACCGCGGCACCCACCAACCCCACCGGGAACGGCAGGTTCGGGCCGGGCATGATCAGCGTGAGCCCGTAGCAGACCGCGAAGCACGCGAGGGAGCCTTCGAGCGTCTTCCCGAACATCCGGATCTTGCCGATCGACTTCCCCACGATCGCGGCCATCGTGTCCCCGAGGATCAGGAAGCAGAGGGCGAGCACGGCGATGTCTTTCGGGAACAGATGGATCGTGAGCAGGCACGCGATCAGCAGGTAGGTCGATCCGAGAAGGCTCGCTTCCTCGTGGTTTCGCAGAAGCTCCCCGAAGAAATGCCGGAAGATGTGCCGCGTGCGTGGATGGTTCAGCCGGAACACTTCGATCGCGAGCGACAGGATCACGAGCGCGAGGAGTCCGCGCTCCCAGCCCTTCTGCCACGAGTCCGGCGTGAAGAAATACGCGAGTGGGATCGCGATCGAGGAGAGGTGGATCGATTTCCGTTTCAGCTCGTTGGCAAGGAGCACCCTAGGGCCTGCCCGCCGAGCCCGAGCCGTAGAGCGCCTCGTAGCGGCGCCAGATCGAATAGACCTGCTTCACGTAGTCGCGGGTCTCCCGGTACGGAATCATCTCCACCCACACGTCGTCCACCACCGGTCGGTCGCGGAGCCACCGGCGCACCGCGTCCTCGCCGGCATTGTAGGCTGCCATGGCCGCCCGTGGGTCCTTGAATTCTTGGAGGAGCCCGCGAAGGTAGGCGGCCCCCAGCCGCACGTTGAGGTCGGGGTCCGTGAGAGATCCCTCGGTCACGGGCGAGCCGTTCAACCGGGAAGCTGTGAACGGCATGAGCTGAAGGAGTCCGATCGCACCGGCCTTCGAGCGTGCGTTCCGCTGGTAGATGCTCTCCTGGCGCATGATCGCCCAGAGGAGCGCCGCGGCGAGGCTCTCCCGCTCGGCGGCATGGAGGACCGCGGTCGGGTACGCGGGCGGATACTCCAGGCGTGCCTGAGGCAGAAGTCCCGCGCGGCCGACGCGGAACACGCCTCGTTCCTCGAGCTCGTCCGTGCAGCCTCGCGCCTGCCCGGGATCGCCGTTCTTGGCGCAATTGCGCAACAGGTCCATCAGCAACGGCACGGCGCCGGCGCCGCCGAGTACGCGCGCGGGCAGAGGCGGATCGAGCTCGCGCTCGGGAGTGGCGCGCACCATCGCCTCCGCGGAAGAGTCGGAGTCCGCGGGAGCTGCCGCCCCGGGCCACGGCGCACCGACGCGCTGGAGCTCCTCACGGGCGCGCACGCCTTCATAGGTCCAGGGCTCTCCTTGCGCGATGGCTCCAAGCGCCGCGTACGCTCCCGCCGTGTCGCCCGCGGCGAACCGCGCGCGAGCGCGCCAGTATCGCGGCACGGTGGCGATCGAGTCGGTGATGGCGATCACCGCAGAGTCCGGCTTCCCCGCCCGCAGCATCGCGATCCCAGCGTGCGCGGCCAGCGGCGGTGCGATGGCGGGATCGCCGACGTACGGACGCGCCCACGCGAAGATCGCGGCTGCCTCCGTGGGACTCCGGCGATCCTCCCACTCGCGGGCGCGCTCCCAGGCCGCCTGCGAGGCGTTCGGCCCCTTGGGATCCACCACGACCGCACGCACGAATGCGGCGTCCATCGCCGCGAACGAGCCCTGCGCGCGGAGCGACCGCGCGAGACCGAGCGCCAATCGGGCGCGCGCCTCGGAGGACAAATCCTTTCGCGTCAGGAGGCGTTGGTATCCGAGAACCGCCTCGTCGTGACGCTTCAGCCGGGCGAGGAGCGATGCACGAAGCTCCGCGCGATTGAACTCCGCGTTCGCCATGCGGGGCGGCGCGCGCCGCGCATCGAGGAGCCCAAGCGCGGCATGGCTCTCACCCATCGTCCCGAGCTGCTTCACCAGATCGAACCAGCGGTTCTCGTCGAGTGAATCGACGCGCGCCCCCCTGGCCTCGCCGGCGGCCCTCATCGCGAGCGGGTAGCGGGCCGCGAGCGTTCCCTTGCCGGAGCGTACGGCGTCGATCAGGAGGTTCACGGCGCCGAGGGTGTCGCCGGCCGACTCCATGAGATCCGCGCGGATGTCGACGAGGAGCGCTTCCTCGTCCGGGTTCATCGCCGAGGCAGACGAGAGCACGGCGCCGGCCAACCGAGGCTCCCCGCTCGCCAGCAACGATCGTGCGAGCGCCATGCGAGCGTAGCTCCGCACGGCGGGACGCGGATGGCTCTGCAAACGCCAGAGCGCGGCGCGGCGTGCGCGCGGGAGATCGACAGAGTCGGACAGCTCGGCGGCGACGAGGTAGGAAGCGTCGGCGGAGGGACCGGAAAAACGCCCCGTGATGTCGGCGCCGAATCGCGCCGCACCGCCCCGACGATCCGGCGGCCATCCGAGGATCGCGAGCCCCGAGTCGGGTGCGCCGAGTCCAACCGCGCGGGCGTGGAGCGGAGCCAGCGAAGCGTCGAATCGGAGTGGACCGCCGAGGAGGAGCTTCGCCGACTCGACCCGGCCGTCTTCCATCAGATCGAGCGCGCCGTCGCGGAGCGTACCTTCGAATGTGGGATCAGGCCGCCCGGCAAACCCCACGGCGCCCGAACGAATCCACGCCTCGAGCGCCCCGAGGTAGGTCGACTCGGCGCGCGCGGCCTGCGAGAAGGCGGCCGCGATCTCGGGGAGGCTGCCGCTCCAGCGCGCGGTGCGGTACGCGCGCCGCGCCTGATCCCAGGCGGAGCGCTCGGCGCTCATCTTCTTGGCGCCTTCCTTCCACACCGTCTCGGCGCCGCAGATCATGGCGCCCGGCAGGAGCGCGAAGGCAGCGGCCGCGGCGAGCGCGGCCGTCCATGCCCCGAGAAGAAGCCCCCGCCCCCGCCGCGCCACGCCTACTTCAGCAGAACCACGCGGAAGGTTTGTTCCTTGCCCTGGATGTCGACTCTGGCGAAGTAGATGCCCGCGCGGCAGGTGTCCCCGTTTCGATCCTTCGCGTTCCACGTCGCGTGGAACTCGCTCGCGACGAGGCCGGTTGCGGCGGGAAGCTCGCGGATGAGGCGGCCGCGCACGTCGAAGATGCGCACGACGGGACTGAGCTCCGGATGCGGGTGGCCGTCGGGCGCGGTGAAGCGGAACTGGAGCGAGCCGGCCGAAGGAGCGCCGATGTGATACGGGCTCGGGCCGCCGCGCAGGGACACGGCCCGCGCGGTCGACGTGGGTGCCGTGCGCGTCTGGACGACGACGTTGTCCACGTACCAGCCTTCGTACGCGCGGACCTGTTCGCCGAAGTTTCCAAAGGGCGGATTGTCCTCGTTCGACGAGAAGCGGAAGCGCACCCGCGCCTCTCCGGAGTATCCGGAGAGGTCGGCTGTGACATGACGCCAGCTCTGCGGCGATCCGGAGAAGACGTCCTGACCGCGGAGCGAGGAGGCGGAGTCGAATTTGATGATCGTGCCGTAGCCGCCGTCCACCGGGAGTGGGACCCACTCGCCGCCGTTCATCGAGAGCTCGACCCGGCCTCCGTCCACCGACTCCGTACCGCCGTAGGTTTCGGCATCGATCCAGGAGTCGAATGCGAGCTGGCTCCCGGCCGGAAGCTCGAACGTGGGCGAGACGAGGGCGGCGTCCTGCATCGGCGCGTAGCTCAAGTCCTCGGGCGCGCCGGACGTGGCGGTCGACCCCACCTTCGCGCTCCAGGTCCCGCTCTTCGCACGCTGCTGCTCCGCGTGCCACTGGTTGCTCGAGCTGCCGGGAAGCGACTCGGTCTCCCAGAAGAGGCCGGGCTCGTTGCCCGACTCGAAGTCCTCGGACAGGCCTGGCTGCGCTCCCACGACGACGTCGAACCCGAACACGCCGTTGTAGGTGCCGTCGCTCCAATTCACGTTGAAGTGGACCAGGTGCGGCAGGTTCACGATCGATCCGATCGTGTAGGCGAACGGTGAAGATGTCGTGACCGTGGCTCCACCTAGAGCCGAAGGCGCTGCCACCGTGGCCGTGTTCAGCGTCACCGCAGGGTCCCCGGTGCTGATGGTGAGGGTCAAGGGGCCGGACGGAATCCCGACGTTCTTCATCGTGAGCGTGAGCTGCTCGGCTTCGTTCGGATCCGGAAGTCCGTCGCCACCGCCATCGTCGATCGTGTACCGCACGGTGCGGAAGTCCGGCTTGGTCGCGATCTGCAGGTCGAACGACACCGTGTCCGCGGCGTAGGCGATGTTCGTGATCCGGATGCCGGTGTCGAAGAGATTGAAGTCGCGCGTATTGGGCGACGTCGATTCGGTGATGTTCGTCTTTCCTGTCGTCCCCGGGAAGAAGTCGGCCGGATCGCCGTAGTTGGCGCCGCTCTCGAGCTGCCCGAGATTGTCGGCCGCGACGATGCGCGCGCGGTAGTTCGCCGCCCCGTCGATGTTGTCCGGCTTGGTGTCGTCGATGTGGTAGACGAGGAGACCCTCACCCGGTAGGAACGCGTCCGATCCTTCCTTCGTCCGGTTCTCGACGAGGAAGTACTCGGTCCCGGGCTCGCCGTTCGTCCAGATCTTGATCGAGCCGCCGCCGCGCGTGACCGGCGGGAGCACGTAGTGTCCCGCCGCGGCCGGCGTGGGATTGTCGAATCCGAGGAATTGGCGGGACCATGCGTCGAGGTTCGAGGGATTCGCCCCCTGGACACCCGGTCCCGTCGTGTTCGGGTCGCCCGAGTACGGTAGGTAGTTCCCAACCGCCATGAGCGAATAGAAGCCCAGCCCGTTCCCGCCGCTCAGGTCGTAGAGATCCGGCAGGCCGAGCGTGTGGCTGAACTCGTGGATCCAGGTTCCCACCGCATTGTCGCCCGGGTACTCGTTGTACTCGCTCCCGAGGTTGTAGAGGAACCCGCGCTTGTCGCCGAGCGGCAGGCCCGGCAGACAGTCGGGGCCCGAGTTCGCCTGGGGGCAATCGGAGTAGAGCGCGATCCCCGACTCGTGCGCCCAGAGCCTCTGGCAGCCCTGCGGCACGGAGCACTGCGTCTCGCCGCCGGCGCCAGGCACGATGACCATGACCGCGTCGATATAGCCGTCGTCGTCGCCGCTCGACGGCACCCCGTCCGGTCCGTCGTTGTCGAAGAACTTGAGATTGCCGTCGAAGTCGTTGTACGCGGCGTCCATCGCGTCCTCGGCGAGCTTCTGGGCCGAGCGGGGATAGGTTGCGAAATTGAGCCCCGCGTAGTCGTTCACGTAGTACTCGTAGCTGTGCGGCATTTCGAGCCAGTCGGACGTGACGTAGCCCGAGATGACGAGCCGGCCGTTCGAGTTGGTTCGATAGTACTCGCGAAGGCTCGTCATCCCGTCGCTCGGGTCGTCGCTGAAGAGATGGTTGTAGAAGTACCGCGGCGTGCTCACGGCCGCCGGGCCCGAGGAGGGCGAGCCGCCCTCCGACGGGAACTTGCAGAGCACGACGAGCACATTTCGATGCGCCACGCCCTGTCGTGGGAACTTCGCCATGTCGAGCGCGAACTGCGGGTAGATCTTGTCCACGCCCATCGCCCGTAGATTGACGCGCGCCTGGTCGTAGGCTTTGATCGCGGCGCTCCGCTGGACCTCGGTGAGGTTCCGATAGACCTTCGGAGATGGAGCCGCCGCCCAGGCAGGCGCGGCCACGAAGATGAGAAGCGTCAGGGACAGCGCGGCACGCACGGCTCGATCGTGGCTCAACGGATTGTCTCCGGATGGATGATGGGAAGCCTCACTCCCACTCGATCGTGGCGGGAGGCTTGCTGCTGACGTCGTACACGACGCGATTGACCCCTCGGACTTCGTTGACGATGCGCGACGAGACGCGCGCGAGGAACTCGTGCGGCAGCCGGGCCCAGTCGGCCGTCATCCCATCGCTCGAGGTGACCGCGCGGAGCGCGACCACCTGGTCGTACGTCCGGCCGTCCCCCATCACCCCGACCGTCCGCACCGGGAGAAGAACCGCGAAGGCCTGCCAGACCTTGTCGTACAGGTCCGCGCGGCGCAGCTCCGTGATGTAGATATCGTCCGCAAGGCCGAGTGTCTCCACCGCTTCCTCCGTGACCGGCCCCAAAATCCGCACGGCCAGACCGGGCCCCGGGAAGGGGTGCCGGCCTAGAACGGAGGGGGGGAGACCCAGAAGAGATCCGAGGCTTCGGACCTCGTCCTTGAATAACTCCCGAAGGGGCTCCACCAGTTCCATCTTCATGTGTTCGGGGAGGCCGCCCACGTTGTGATGTGACTTGATCTTGGCCGAGGGCCCCCGGATGGACGTGGACTCGATGACGTCCGGGTAGAGGGTGCCCTGGGCCAGGAGCTCCGCTCCCCCCAATCGCTTGGCCTCGTCCTCGAAGACCTCGATGAAGACCCGTCCGATCGTCTTCCGCTTGGCCTCGGGGTCCTCGATGCCCTGGAGGGCGTCCAGGAAGCGCCGCCGGGCATCCACGGTCACGAGGTCGTCCCCGATCACGTGCTGCATCAGCTCCTGCACCTGGGCCGCCTCGTTCCTCCGGAGCAGTCCGTGGTCCACGAAGACCGCCCGGACCTGCCCCGGGATGGCCCGGTGGAGGAGGGCCGCCACGACCGAGGAGTCCACGCCCCCCGAGAGGGCGCAGAGGACCCGGCGCTTCCCCACCTGGCGACGGATCTTTTCGGTCTGCTCGTCCAGGACCTGCCCCATCGTCCAGTCGCCGGAAAAGCCGCAGACGTCGAAGAGGAAGTTCCGGTAGATGCGCATCCCCTGCTCCGTGTGCGCGACCTCGGGATGGAACTGGACGACGTAGCGCTGGTGGTCGAGGTCTTCGGCCGCGGCGGCGAGCCCTCCCGTCGAGCGGGCCAGGAGCGTGAAGCCGGGGGGCAGCTCTTCGACGATGTCGCCGTGGCTCGCCCAGATCCGGCTCTCCGCCGGCAGCCCCGCGAGGAGCGTTCCCGCCCGCTCCACCTGGAGCACGGCCTGCCCGTACTCGCGGTGCTTGCTCGGATGGATGCGCCCGCCGAGGTCGCGCGCCAGGAGCTGCATGCCGTAGCAGACGCCGAGAATCGGGACGCCCTGCGCGAGCACCGCGGGGTCGAGCTGCGGCGCTCCGGGCTCGTCCACGCTCGAGGGACCGCCCGAGAGGATGATCCCTTTCGGGTTGAGCGATGCCAGCGTCATGGCGTCGAGGTTCGGTGCGCGGATCTCGGCGAAGACGCCGAGCTCACGCGCCCGGCGCGCGATGAGCTGGGTGAACTGCGAACCGAAGTCGAGGATCAGCAGTCGTTCGTGGCTCACGGCCCCTCCGGTAGTTGAAAGTCGAAGGGCAGCTCGAACCAAGCCGCGACTGGAACTCCGTTCTTCCTGGCCGGTGTGAAGGTCCACACCTTGGCCGCCTCGATGGCCGGCTGGTCGAGACCCATCACGCTCTGAATGACGAAGACATCTCGGACGTGCCCCTTCTCGTCGACGAGGACGTCGAGCACGACCCTTCCCGTGATTCGCGCGGTTCGGGCGAATTCGGGATACTCGGGCGGCGGAGCCCAGATCGGCCTCGGTCGCTGGTCGTAGAGAACGTCACCATCGGGCAGGTGGGGAAGGCTGTCGCTGCCGGAGATGGCACGAACGTACAGGTCGACCCCGCTGTTCTCGAGCGCATAACCCATGTCCCCGTCTCGAAGGAGCAACGTATCGTGGCCGGAGAACTGGAACACGCGCTGCTTCCTGTCGGTCCCGGGATCGAACTCGATCCATGGATCGAGAGAGTCTCGACGAGCGGCTTGATACACCTTGAATCGGCCCATCCGCGTCCTGGATCCTCCGTTCCTGATCTCGGTCAATCGGTACGTCGAGTCGGCATTCAGACTGAGTTGACCGTCACGTCCCGGACCACGCGTGAACGTATCATTGGACTGCCACCTCCACGTTCCGAAGAGGCTGTCCGCATAAACCTCTTCGATGGGCGCGGGGTGATCGATGGTGGCACAGCCTGCGCCTGCCAGAACCCCGAGGCCCACGATGGGCGCATACTCGCGCAGCATCCGTCTCAATGTAGAAAACATCTCTCGCCTGTGGTCAAAAGCGCGATCCCCGCCTCGTCCGCGGCGGCGACGGATTCTCCGTCCCGCACCGATCCTCCCGGATGCGCGATCGCCGCGATCCCCGCCTCGGCCGCGATCTCGACCGAGTCGGGGAACGGGAAGAACGCGTCGGAGCAGAGCACCGCGCCGCGCACATCGTGCCCGGCCCGCTCCGCTTTCAACAAAGCGAGCCGCACCGCGTCCACGCGCGAGGACTGCCCCGCCCCGATCCCGAGCGTTCGCCCACCGTGCGCGATCACGATGCCGTTCGAGATCGCGTGGCGCACCACGCGCCAGGCGAAGTGCAGATCCTCGAGCTGCGCGGGGCTCGGCGGCGTCTTGGAGACCGCCTTCCATCCCTCGAGCCGCGGCGGCCCCGGCACGGTCTCCGCCAGGAGGCCGCCCAGAAGCGTGCGCGCGGACAGACCCGACGCCGACGCTTCGCGCATCCAGGGCAGCTCTAGGATGATTAGATTCTTGCGAAGGGCCGCGAGCTTCGCCTCGTTTGCTTCCACCGAGGGGGCGAGCACGATCTCGTAGAAGAACGAGCCGACCGCTTCGAGCGCGGCGTCGTCGAGCGGGCGGTTCAAGCCCAGGATCCCGCCGAACGCCGAGAGCTCGTCCCCCTGCCGCGCCCGCCCGATCGCCTCCGCCGCGGTGTCCGCCACGGCGGCACCGGAGGGATTCCGGTGCTTGATGACGACGGCCGCCGGCTCGCTGAACTCGCGCAGCAGGCCGAGCGCCGCCTCCACGTCGAGGAGGTTGTTGAAGGAGAGCGTCTTCCCGCGCATCTGGCCGAGCTTGAGCCGGCCCCCGCCCTCGGGGAGATACCAGGCCCCCTCCTGTCCGGGATTCTCGCCGTAGCGAAGCCGCTGCTCGATCCGGAGCTGGAGGTCGATCGTCTCGGGAAGCGCCGCCACGCCCTCGAGCGCCCCGGGCACACCGGCCGCCGGCGCGCGCGTCTCGCCCGGCGTGTCGCGCTCGGTGCCCGCGAGGTAGCGCGAGATCGCCGCGTCATAGGTCGCCGTGCGCTCGAAGGCGCGCCGAGCGAACTTCCGGGCGATCGACGGTGGAACGCCTCCCTGGCGATCCATCGCCTCGAGGACGACGCCGTATTGATCGGGATCCACCACGACGACCACGTGGCTGTGGTTCTTCGCCGCCGCGCGGATGAGCGCGGGGCCGCCGATGTCGATCTGCTCGATCGCCTCGTCGTCGGTCGTAGCCTGCGACGCGACGGTCCTCTCGAAGGGATAGAGGTTCACGACCACGAGATCGATCGAGACGATGCCGTGCTTGTGGCGATCCTCCTCGTCCCGGCCGAGGCCGCGGCGGTAGAGGATCCCGCCGTGGATCGAGGGGTGGAGCGTCTTCACGCGCCCGTCGAACAGCTCCGGGTACCCGGTCACCTCGGAGACATCGCGCACGGTGATGCCGGCGCCGCGAAGCGCGAGCGCGGTGCCGCCCGTCGAGAGGATCTTCACGCCGTGGCGCGAGAGTCCGCGCGCGAATTCGACCAGACCGGTCTTGTCGGACGCGGAGAGCAGCGCCCGCCCGATCACGATGGCGCTCACCGCGCGGCGCGCGCCCCCGTGATCATCGCGAAGGCATCCTCGTAGCGCCGCGCGGTCTTCTCGATCACCTCGTCCGGCAGGCGAGGCGGCGGCGGATTGCGATCCCACTTGATGGAATCGAGATAGTCGCGGATCACCTGCTTGTCGAAGCTGTCCTGCGCCACGCCTTCGGTGTAGCGATCGATGGGCCAGTAACGCGACGAATCGGGCGAGAGCGCCTCGTCGATCCAGACGATCGCCCCGTCCTTCTCGCCGAACTCGAACTTGGTGTCGGCGAGGATGAGTCCGATCGACTCCGCGTGCGCGGCGGCCGCCTTGTAGATCGCGATGCTCGTCGCGCGGAGCTTCTCGGCGACGTCACCGCCGACGATCGACGCCATGCGGTCGAAGTCGATGTTCTCGTCGTGCCCTTCCTGCTCCTTCGTCGCGGGGGTGAAGATCGGCTCGGGAAGCTTCGACGAGAGCTTGAGCCCCGGCGGGAGCTTCACGCCGCAGACCATGCCGCTCGCCTGGTATTCCTTCCACCCCGATCCCGCGAGATAGCCGCGCACGACGCACTCGACGTCGTAGCGCTTGGCCTTCTTCACGAGCATGGACCGTCCGTCGAGCACGGAACGATTGGAGGCAAAGGGCTCGGGAAAGCGCGCCACGTCGGTCGTGAGGTAGTGGCTCGGGACGATCGACTCGAGACGCTCGAACCAGAAGCGGGAGATCTGGGTGAGCACGCGCCCCTTCCCGGGGATCGCCTCGTTCAGGATCACGTCGTACGCCGACACGCGGTCGGTCGCGACCAGGAGGAGCTGCGAGCCGAGATCGTAGAGATCGCGGACCTTCCCCTTGTAGTCGGGCGCGCGGCCCGGGATCACCACGTCGCGCAGGGCGCGATCGGCCGTCTTCATCGATTCCTCCTGAGTGAACGTTCGTATCGCGTCGACGTAGATCGTGTGTTCCAGCGGCAGCAGACGCTCTGCAAGCGAGTCCGCGGTCTCACCCTTTTGAATCGGAAGCTCCGCCTGGAGGATCACGGGGCCCGAGTCCATGCCCGCATCCACGCGGTGCACGGTCGCTCCGGTCACCGCAGCGCCCGCCTCGATCGCCTGCCGCTGCGCCTCCAGCCCAGGAAATCGCGGGAGGAGCGACGGGTGCACGTTGAGGATCGGGGCGCCCGCGCGGTCGATCGTCTCCGCGCGCAGAAGGCGCATGAAGCCGCAGAGCGCGATCAGCCCGGGACGATCCCGGCGGATGATGCCTTGGAGCTCGTCTTCGGCTTCGGGAGCGAGCCGCGATCCGGGGCGCCACGGCGTGAGGACGGACGTGGGGATCGATCGCTCTCGGGCGTACTCGAGCGCGGGAGCGTCCTGCCGGTCGGAGACGACCCGCACGACCGCTGCTCGCAGCCGTCCGTCGCGCGTGGCCTCGATCAGATTCGCGACGTGGCTCCCCCGCCCGGAGGCGAGGAGCAGCAGCCGAAGGGGCTCCATCGACAATCGATACCATACTCGGGCGTCCGGCTCAAGGTTCTTCGCGTGAAGGGGTTACCGGCGCGTCACGGTTCCACGTCACGCGCTCCGGAGCCGGGTGCGCGCGGGTCGAGATCCAGGCGCCGCCCGGCACCAGCGTGAGCCGGATCGCCCCCTCCTGATCGGTGCGGAGGACCCGAGCGCCCCATCGCTCGTACCGGCCCAGAACCGTCGGGTTGGGATGATGGAAGCGGTTGTGCTCACCCGAGGACACGAGGACGACCGAGGGATGGAGCTTGGCCACCCAGTCCTCGCCGCTCGACGTCTTGCTCCCGTGATGCGGCGCCTTGACCACGTCGACGGGTCCGAGCCGCGGGAGGAGCGCTTCCTCCCCGTCCGTCTCGAGGTCGCCCGCGAAGAGCGCGGTCGCACCGCCGGCGCGGAGAATGCCCGCGAGCGAGGCGTCGTTCTCATGCGGTCCGTCGACAGGGCCTCGCTCGACCGTGAGCGAGGCTCCGCCGCCCAGCGCTAGCGTCATGTCGCGCGCGACTCCGAGAGCGCGTCCTCCGTGACGTCCGAGCGCACGCGCGAGCCCTCGCCTCCACGCGCCGCGGCGATCGCGTCCGTTCTCCCATAGGGTCCCGATCCATTCGCGCCGGGCGAGCCACTCGAATCCGCCGAAGTGATCGAGATGCGCATGCGAGAGGAGCGCGTTCGCGATCCGCCCCGCCCCCTCCGCGCGGAGGGCGGGCTCGATCACCGACTCGCCGGAGTCGCGCCGCTCGTCGCGCGGGCCCGCGTCGACGAGAAGGGATCCACTCCCCGGAAGCGAGACCCACGTGGCATCTCCCTGCCCGATGTCGAGCATCACGATCGTGGGCACGGAGGGTGCGCGCCGTGGGGACGGAACGAACGGGACGAGCGCGCCCACGAAGAGCGCCGCCGCGGACCAGCGCGCCGCGGAGGAGCGCGACGTGCGGCCGCCGCGACACGATTCCGACGCGGCCCCCGCGAGCGCAAGGAAGAGCGCGCCGAGAGCGAGCGCGCCGAGCGGCGCGACGCCGTGCACGAGCCACGGGTCGAGCGCCCGCGATCCGTGCGTGTTGAGCTCCAGCATCAGGAGTCCCGACGCCTCGAGCGCACCCGCCGCGGCGTCGCGCAGGAGCGGCACGCCCGTCGCGGCGGCGCCGAGAAAGAGCACGCACTCCGCCATGAAGAGCGTGCAGAGCGGGATCACGATGAGGTTGAGCCCGAGGCCCACCATCGGGATCGCGCCAAACATCGTCGACTGGACACCCGCGGTTCCGATCGTGGCCCCGCCGCTCTGCACGAAGAG
>DASTKC010000079.1:0-7473 GCA_035716085.1 Candidatus Eiseniibacteriota bacterium
GCCTGGGAGGAGCGCGACCCGGACCAGGCGGCTGCGCTCTTTGCGGACGAATGCGTGTACCGATCGAGCCCGTTTCGGACCCCGCACCAGGGGCGCGACGGCGTGCGCGCGTACTGGCAGCGGGCCACGGACGATCAACGCTCGCTGGATCTGCAATTTGGGACGCCGATCCTCCAGGGACTGCGCGTCGCGGTGGAGTGGTGGGCGATCCTCAAGACCGCCGGCGAGACCGGAGTTTGGGAGGCCGGGACGCTCCCCGGCTGCCTGTACCTCATCTTCGACGAGGACGGCCGCTGTGTGGAGCTGCGCGAGTACTGGCACTGGAAGGATGGTGTCATGTCCGCGTACGACGGGTGGGGAGCATAGGCGACTGTTACGAGCGGCAGCGACCGCCGCGATCTAGATCCGCGCGCCGTCCGGTCCAAAGAAGAGCGCGCGCTTGGGATCGGGACGGACCTCCACGGTCGCTCCGGGCGCGGGAGCCGATGCTGCGTCCGAGAGACGCGCGACGAGCCCGCCCCACGCTCCCTTGAGATGCACCAGCGTGTCGCCTCCCAAGTGCTCGATCCGCTCCACCACCGCCGAGCCCTCGGCATCGCGAACCCCCGGCACGAGCGCGATCGCCTCCGCCCGGAGTCCCAGCGTCGCGGGCCCGCTTCGGGCTCGCGATCCGTTGAGCGCGAGGCGAAGCCCCGGCGCGCGAAACGACGCGGCGCCCGCATCCACAGCGATCTGCCCTTCGATCAAGTTGATCGCAGGCTCGCCGACGAACCGCGCCACGAAGAGATCGTGCGGCTCGCGATACACCGTTTCGGGCGAGGCCACCTGCCGCAGCGTGCCCGCGCTCATCACCGCGACCTTGTCTCCGAGCGAGAGCGCCTCCTTCTGATCGTGCGTGACGTAGATCGACGTCGTGCGGGTGACCCGATGGAGCCGCGCCAGCTCCTCGCGCAGCTCCTGGCGGAGCTGGGCGTCGAGGCTCGAGAGGGGCTCGTCGAAGAGATAGATCTGCGGCCGGCGCACGAGCGCGCGCCCCAGCGCCACGCGCTGGCGTTCGCCGCCGGAGAGCTCGCGCGGCTTCTTCGCGAGGTAGCGCGTGAGGCCGAGCATCGTCCCGGCCTCGCGCACGCGCTCCGCGATCTCGGCGCGCGGCGTCTTTCGCGCGAGGAGCCCGAACGCCATGTTCTCCTCGACCGTCATGTGGGGATAGAGCGCGAGCCCCTGAAACACCATGGCCACGTCCCGATCCTTGGGCTCGAGCGCGGTCACGTCGCGGCCGTTCATCGCGATCGTCCCCGACGTGGGCGGCTCCAGCCCGGCGATGAGCCTGAGGAGCGAGGACTTGCCACAGCCCGACGGGCCGAGGATCGCGAGGAACTCTCCGTCCGCGAGCGCGATCTCGATGGAATCGACCGCGCGCGTGCCGTTGGGATAGACGAGGGACAAGCCCGCGATCGTCAGGGATGCCACGTCACTTCTTTCTCGGCTCCTCGAGCCCCTCGTCGGGACGGTGGTAGCGGCCGGTTCGGATCTGGCGGACCGTCTCGCACAGCGTGAGCGCCGCGTGGCGCACTTCTTCCTGTATGGCTGTGTCCTTGTCGAGATCGTCGTGGCTGGTCGCGTAGGGCTCGTAGTAGCCGATGTAGCGGTCGAGCCCCGGATTCGGTCCGGCCGGGACCATCTCGAGGTCCTTCATCCAGTCGACGAGCATGCGGCGCAGCGTTTCCGCCCCCGCCGCATCCCCGTGAACGACCACGGAGAACGCGCGGCCGGCGAGATGCTTGGGATAGGACCATCCTCGAAGCTCGATCTCCTTCGCGAGCGCGGGATTCTTGCCGCGCGTGGTCGTGGGATCGGGATTGCCGCCGTCCGCGCAGACGAGCCGGTCGATCATCAGCTTGAGCACGCTCGGCGCCTGGTACCAGTTCACGGGGCAAAGGATCATCACGCCGTGCGCCGCGGTCCACCGAGGGTAGAGCTCGCTCATCCAGTCGTTCACCTGGCCCATCGCGTGGTTGGGGTAGCACGAGCAGGGCCAGTGGCAAAGCGGCTGGGCCGTGGACACGCACGCCTTGCACGGATAGATCACGAGGCCGTATTCGGCCGTGAGGGCGCTCAAGTCGAGGAAGTCCACCTCGAAGCCCTGCTCCGCGAGAATCGTCCCCTGGACGATCTTCGCGAGGCGGTAGGTCTTCGAGATCTCGCCGGGGCACGACTGGTCGGTGCGCGCGGAACCGTTGACGACGAGGATCCGCGAGGGCGATACGGCATCCTTCTGCCGGCGCTCTGCCTCGAGGATATGTTGCCGCGTGTCGAGCCACTCCACGGGGAGATTTGCGTCCGGGTTCGCGAACTCCGGGCCGGCCTTCCTCGTACGCGGGTTCTTGCGGTACTGGTGATAGGCCTCCCACGCCACGCTCACGATCCGCTCCAGCTCCTCGGGAACCATCTCGAACTCCGGATCGTAGAAGCGGGCGAGGTAGCGCTCGCGAAACCGCTCGAGGGTGAGATCGAACTTCTGATCTCCCTTCACGACGCGGGGCTTGTCGGAGCCTGGATCGGTCATGGCAGACCTACGCTACCCTCCGGCGACGCGTGGTTGCAACCCCGCGCTCCATGCTAGCCTCGATAGTGGAGCACGGACCAGAAACGACCCCCGTTCCAGCGACCAGCCGGGGCGGGGATCCTTATCAACGTAGGGGGCCATGATGCGAGCCACGCTTCGAATCTCGACTCTCGCCGTAGTGTCCGCCGTGTTTCTCGCCACAAACGCGTGGGCCGGCTACCCCGCCGGCGTGCGCGGTGGATTCAGCTCCGATCCCGACCAGTTCGTGTTCGGCGTCCAGATGGAATTTCCGCCCCTGGCCGAGAACCTGTACGTGGTGCCAAGCGCCGAGGTGGGGATTGGCGACGACGCGTTCAGCCTCGCCGTGAACGGGGATCTCCAGTACCGCTTCCACACCTCGAGCGGGATCCGCCCCTACGTGGGAGGCGGACTCAATCTCTACTACTTCGATCCGGACGCCGACAACGCGGACAGCGACACCAACATCGGTGTGAGCGCCCTGGGCGGACTCTTCTTCGGCAGCGCGAACGGCCCGCCCCTCTTCGTCGACGTGAAGCTCGGGCTCACGGACGAGGTTCCGGACTGGAAGTTCATGTTCGGAGTGATGTTCAAGTAGGAACGTCGGGCCGGCGCGCCCTCGAATGGCGCGCCGGCCACGCTTCATTTCGAGAGCGAATCTCCCGCCGCCTTCGTCTGCGCGAAGCTCCCCTCCAGATAGTTCACGTTCTGAAAGGCCTCGTACGTGAGCGCCCCCGCAACGTAGCGCGCCGACGCCCCGTCGGACGCGATGACGATGATCCGGGTGTTGTGGTCGTCCATGGGGAGCCGTCCATCGTCCTTGGCCTTCTTGATCTCGCCCACGTCCTTGCCCTCTTGCACGAGACTTCGCGGGATGTTGCGGCTCCCCGGGAGCGAGAGCGCCCGGAACGCGTCCGCCTCGCGCGCGTCGATCACGACCGCGGTCTTGTCCTTCTGGAGAATGTCAAAGAACGCCTGGAACGACATCTCGCACGGACCGCCGAGAGCGCGCCACACTGGAATGCCGAGCTGATAGCGGCGCACGTTCGTGAACCCCGCGGTGGCGAGCTCGTCCGCGAGCCGCTTGCTCTTTCCACAGAAGGGGCCGTTGCAATAGAGCACGATCGGCGCCTTCTTGTTCCCGTTCACCACGCGGCCGATCTCCGCCGCGTCGGAGACGTACTCGGACGTAGGGGCGCCCGGCTTGGGCGCCACATTCCGCGCGCCCGGGATGTGCCCCATTCCGTACTCGGCGGGCGGCCGTGCGTCGAACACGGTGGCGGAGCCCGACACGAGAATCAGCCGGAGCTCCTGGGTGGAGATCTCCGGCGTCTTGCCCGGGTCCTGGCCCGTGACGGCGCGTTCGATCGACAGCGTCTTCTCCTGGGACGCGGCCAGGACCGCGAGTCCGACCATCGCGAGCACGAGGAGCGTGCGCGCAGGGCTGAGCCTGGATCGGTGCGTCATGACGCCTCCGTGTTTCGGGATCCTCGCGATCCCATCAGTCGAGCTCCTGAGGCAGGACGAGCGGGAAGTACTCGTGCCCTCGATTCATGATCTTGGTGAACGAGGCCGAGTCGCCCGCATGAGCGGCCTGCTCGATCAATTCGAGGCTCGCCCGCACCTTCTCGAACAACTCCGCCGAGTGCCGGTTCAGCTTCTGGATCTCGTAGTAGAGCTGCGGGCTCTCGCTCGCCACCGCCGCCGCGGCGCGCATCTGCTTGTGGAACGTGGTGCTCGCCATGGGTTCGAGCGTCGCGAAGGGAACTCCGCTCTCGGTGAGCGTGGTGAAGAAAAGGATCGAGACCAGGTGGGAGAGCCCGAGCACGTACTGCATGATCTCGTCGTGGCGCTCCACGGGGATGAGGGTGATCGTGAGCGCCGTGTCCTGGAAGAGCGCGGTCGCCTCCTCGGTCGCGCCGGCGTGCCCGCAGTCGCACACCGCGAGGGTCCGGCCCGACAGCGTGCGGACGTCCGGACCGTAGAGCGGATGGAGGCTCGTCACGGGCTGCCCCTGCGACGCGGCGTTGCGGAGCAGGTCCATGACGTGGCTCTTCAAACTGAAGATGTCCGCGACGATGCCTTTGGGCTCGAGCGCCAGGACCTTCTGGAGCACCGCGCGCCCGGAGCCGAGCGGCGTCGCGAGCACGACGATCTCGGCGTTGCGTGCAACGTCCTCCAGGCCGGCCTCGGAGGGAAAGCCAGGGACGTCGCCGGCCGGGTCGTGGATCGAGACCTCGTGTCCCTGTCCGGCGAAGTATTCCGCGAGCCAGCGCCCCATCTTGCCCGCGCCGCCGACGATCGTGATCCGGCGTGAGGCCGCGGGACGCGACCCGGGAAGCGCCTCTTCCTGGAGCTGAACCGCTCCGGCGATGAGCTGGAGCGCCAGACGTTCCGCGAATCCCTCGGGAAGCCCCTTCTCGCGGGCCGCTGCGCGGTAGCGCGCGATCACGTCCGCCTCGGCGGTGAAGCTCCGGACCGGCACGCCCTCCGCCCGTTTCGTCTCGCCCACCTCGCGCACGAGCGCGAACCGCTCCGCGGCGAGCCGCACGATCTCGGTGTCGAGCGCGGCGATGCGGGCTCGGAGCTGGGCGAGTTCATCGGGCATGGCGTCCACCTTAGCGCTTCCGCACCTTCCAGACCTCCTCCGACGGCCACTGCCGCGCCCACTCCGCGGTGACGTAGGGGAAGCGCGTCGTCGCGCCTTCCGGCGGGCGGAGCTCCAGCAGCTCATGGATCTGGAACCCGTTCTCGCGAAAGAGCCGGATCCAGCTCCCGTGCGTGAGGTGGAACTCGACGCCCGTGTCGTCCGGCCATTCGAGACGATGGAGCCCGAACGCGGGGCGCCGGAGGCGGTCGGTGGCGGACTCGGTCTCGAGCTCTGGTGCGCAGAGCGTGTGCACGTAACCGTTCGTGAGGAAGTGAAGCCGTCCGCCCGGGCGGAGAATCCGCGCCACTTCCGGCACCCACTTGTAGGGATCGGCCCAGAGGCATGCGCCGTACTCGGAGACCGCGAAGTGGAAGCTCGCGTCGGGGCAGGGGACGGTCTCGGCGTTGCCGTGGACGAGCGGGAAGTCGAGGCCGTGCTCGATCTGCATGCGTCGCGCGGTCGCGAGCTGGGCTTCGGAGTTGTCGATGCCGGTGACCCTGGCCCCGGCGCGTGCGAGCCATGCCGCGACGTACGCGGTTCCACACCCGAGCTCGATCACGTCTTTGCCCGCGATGTCGGCGGGGATCATGCCGACCTCGGATTCCGGGATGCCCCAGATGCCCCAGCTTGGGCTTGGCTCCGCCCAGTGCCGCGCGGCGGACGCGGCGTAGCTCTTGGCCAGCTCGTCCCAGTGCCCGCGGTTCTGGAGGACGTAGTCGGGAAGGGGCTCGGTCACGAGCCATTTCAGATACTGAGCCTTGTCGGCCTCGACGATGCGCTCCTGCTCCTCGGGCGGCAGGCGGTCGATCCGGAACATCTTCTTCCTGTAGTTCGGGTACTCGGCTTCCAAGATGCTCTCGCGATACCATCCGCTCGCGTTCGTAAGCTCGCCCTTCAGCTTCTCGAAGTCTCCCTTGCCGTTCTTGAGGCATGCGAGCATGACCCGCGGCTTCTCCCGCACCTCGACGCCGCGGACCAGGTCGCGAATCTCGGTGTGCTTGTCACGAGGGTAGTCGCGCTCGATGATTCGCTCGACGTCGGCATCCGTCACTTCCGGCACGAATTGATTCACGTCACACCTGCCACGATCGGGGATCGGTCAAGGGATTCCAGCTCGAAGCCGTGATTCTATAGACGACCCGCTCCTCCCGCTTCGAGTCGATCCTCGTCCCGATGTAGACCGCGCCGATCTTCTCCACCGCTTTCCGGGAGCGCAGGTTGTCGGCTCCGATCAGGAAGACCACGTTCTCGACGAACCGAAACGCGTGGCCTAGCATGAGCCGCTTCATCTCGCCGTTGTACTCGCCGCCCCAGTGGGAGCGCGCGAGGAAGGTCCATCCGATCTCGATCTCGCTCGCTTCCGGGTCATAGCCGTAGTAGCGGGACGATCCGATGACGGCCCCCGTCTTCCGGTCGATCGCGAGGAGCGCGCCGCCGCAGTCGAGCCCCGACTGAAAGTACGCGCGGAAGCGTTCCTCCTTGTAGCGATCACGCTCCGGGTGAAGCTCCCAGATGAGTGGGTCCGAGGCCACGGCGAAGAGCGCGTCGAAATCCTCGGGGCGTAACGGGCGCAGCTCGAGGATCTCGCCCTCGAGAGTCGGCTGGAGGTCGAACGGCATGGCTATCCCGCCTCCGCCTGCCGAGGCGGCTCTTCCGCGGACCGCCTCGCCCGCCGCTGATACAGGAACGACACCACGAGAAGCGCCACGCCGATCCCGAGCGCGCTCACGAAGCGCCAGAACGTGTCCACGCGATCCAGGTCCACGAGCAAGAACTTCAGCACGGTGAGCCCAAACAAAACCAGTCCGCTCCATCGCAGAAAGGCCGAGTCCCGGATCCATCCGAGCCCGAAGAGGGTCACGGCCTGAAGCGTCCACGCCGCGCTCGTGAAGACGGCGGCGAGTGTTCGGGCGGTGGGCTCGAGGGAGCCGAGGCGCTCGCCAGGCGTCGCGACGACGCTCGCCAGATGTCCCGCCTCGCGCGCCCACCACGCGAGAAGGATGAAGTTCGCCAGTGTTGCGGCGACCTCGGGCATGACTCGCTCGGAAGGCCCAAGCCGGTCGCGATGGCGCGCGAGGAATTCGGCACCCAGGATCATGAGCGTCGTCGCCAAGGCGATCACGATCGCCGTCGTGTTGAGGATGGGCATGAATTCTGGGCGCCAGGGATCGGTGCCGGCCATGCCGGCGAAGATCACGGAGGCGGCACAGGCGCCGACAACGTAGCCAATGTATCGAAG
>DASTKC010000080.1:0-2307 GCA_035716085.1 Candidatus Eiseniibacteriota bacterium
CCGGTAGAGGCGCGTGGGTGGAGTCGCGAGAGGCTCCGCGTCGTGTTCCTCCACGAGGTGGCCCATGTGGCGCGGCACGACGGGGTCGGCCTTTTGCTGGCACGCGTCGCGACATCGGTGTTCTGGTTCCATCCGCTGGTGTGGAAGCTGGCTCACGTCGCGCGGCAGGAGTGTGAGCGCTGCTGTGACGACATGGTGCTCGCTGCAGGCGAGCGAGCCACGGACTATGCCGCGCACCTGCTCGCCATCGTGCGCTCCATGCCCCGTCAGCACGTATTCGCGGATGTCGCGCCGGCCTTGGCTCAGGGATCGAACCTGGAGCGTCGGTTGGCTTCGATTCTGCGCTCGGGTCAACGACGCGATTCCGTCTCGCGGGCACGGTTCGCCGGGACGATCGTTTTCGCGGGCCTGGTGCTCGCCGCGACCACCGTCGTCCACGTCGTGGCCGCGCCGGAATCTGAGAATGAGATCTGGGCCTCGGTCAAGAAAGCCAACCGCGAGGCGCGTCAGCACGCTCGCGAGGTCGAGGCCGCCATGGAGGCTGCCGCGGGGAGCGGATCAGAGATGAAGGTGTCCGATCCCAACCAAACGGGTCCCTGTGACGAACCTTGCGCCCCCGTTGCTCCGAGCATCATGTCGGCCCCGAGCGCCATGTCGGTGTCCGTCGCGCCCGAGGTGTCCATGGTGCCCGAAGTGTCCGTAGTGCCCGAGGTGTCCGTCGTGGTGCCGGACGTATCCGTGAGGGTCTCTCCGGTGTTTTCGGCCGTCGGCTCGTCGCACCGTCGCAAGTCATACGACTCCAACTCGTCAGGCATCGAGCTCATGAGAGATGGTCAGTACTCGCGTGCGATCACCGCGTTCCAGGAGGAAATCCGACAGACCGGGAGCACGAACGCGATGTACAACCTCGCATGCGCGTATGCGCTCAAGGGGGACAAGAAGCTCGCGTTTGATGCACTGCAGAAGTCGATCGAAAACGGATTCGACAATACCCACCACATGACGGAAGACGAGGACCTCCGTTCACTCCAGGGCGATCCCCACTTCTATGAGCTCGTTCGATTGGCCCGGGATCTGCAGCTCTTCAACTCGGGGCATTTCGGCGGAATGAACGGCGAGAAGGATTGGAGCGGTCTGCTGCCTCGCCTCGAGCGCGTCACGCGCGAACACCCCGGCGTCGGCCGTGCCTGGGCCAACCTCGGGTTTGCACGCCTGGAGGCGGGTGACGCCAAGGGGGGCGTGGCCGCCTACCAGAAGGCTCTCGATCTGGGATACGAGAAGCCGACGACTCTATACAACCTAGCCTGTTGCGCGGCCCGGTCCGGGGACATCGACGGGGCGTTCAAGTATCTCGATCGCGCGGATCAGGCCGGGATGGAGATCGGCGAGCACGTGGGTTCGGACAGCGACTTGGACGCGCTCCGAGGGGATCCGCGCTACGGCGCCATGCTCAAGCGTTGGGACGAGAAGATGGCGAAGGAGCATCGGGCCAAGGGTGGGGCGGAGGTAAAGCCACGGACTGACTGAAGCGAACCGCGTGATCTCGACCCAAAGAAGGAAGCCCCAGGAGACCCATCCTCCTGGGGCTTAACGCATTACGCTCCTTCGTAGAAGACCCCCAAGCACCTCCCAATTGCGTGACAGGTCGATCCTCCGGGGAATAGACTCGTCCGGCCATGTTCCCTTCCCCCACCGCCAACGCATGCTAACGCTCAGCTCTGCCGCGCGAATGGAAGATCGTTGGGGTGACGGCCCTGCCTCCGGCGCCGACGACCTCGCACAGCTCGTCTACCTCTCGAACCTCATCGGGCAAGAACCACGCCTCGTACAGCCGGGCGGCGGCAACACGTCGATCAAGGTCGGGGATGCGTTGCTGGTCAAGGGAAGCGGCACCGACCTGCGCACGATCGGGCGGGAGGGATTCACACGCCTCTCCCTCTCGGCACTGGCCGCCCTACGCACGGTCGAGACCATGCTCGACGCCGACATGATGCGACTCATGGCGCGCGCGATGCTGACGGAAGGACCTACACCGAGCGTCGAGACACCGCTTCACTCACTCCTCGCCGCTCGGGTCATCGCGCACACTCACGACATAGCGACGATGAGCCTCACCAACGTGAGCGATGCCACGGCGGAGCAGCTCGTCACCGAGCTGTTCGCTGGAGAGATCGTGTACGTCCCGTACGTGCGGCCTGGATTCCCGCTCGCCCGAACGATCAGCGGGATCGTGGATCGGTTGCCGCTCGGGACCATCGGGCTCGCCCTCGCGCATCACGGCATCGTGGTGTGGGGGGAGCAACCGCG
>DASTKC010000081.1:0-8132 GCA_035716085.1 Candidatus Eiseniibacteriota bacterium
CGTACCAGTAGACTCCGGACGCGGCGTCGCGGCCTCGGCTGTCCTTTCCGTTCCAGCGGAGCTCGTTCAGCCCGTCCATGGTCTTGTCGGCCAGAGTGGCGACGACTCGGCCGTGGATGTCGAAGATTCGAAGGCGGACTCGAGCGGGCTTGTCGAGGCGGAACGGGATCGACGTGGTGGCCCGGAACGGGTTCGGGAGGTTTTGCGCCAGCATGGCCTTGGGCGGAGGCTCTGACTCTGGGATTGGGACCGGCGTGATGGACATCGGGGCGTTGTAGCGGTACGCCCAGATCTCTCCGACGAGGCTGTTTGGCCAGTACCCGATGTCGGTCTGAGGTTCGGTCGGGCTGAGGCGCAGGAGGAAGAAGATGTCGTTCGTGGGGTCGTAGACCAGGGACGGCCATGCGTGCACTCGACTGGTGGGCGGTGCCTGGCTGATCGGGTCGTTCAGGGCGTTCATCTTCCTCCATGAGTTGAGCTGAGTGTTATAGGCCCATGTCGGAAGGCACTCACCGTCTCCACCGAACCCCCACACCAGCATGATTCCATTCCGGTTCACGGCGGCCGAGGGCGCCGCCGGAGGCGGAAGGCCCGCGGCCGGATCGGGCGCCGGCGCGAGCAGGTTCCAGGAGTCGTTCTCCGGGTCGTAGCTCCAGAGATCGTTCTCGGTCGGGAAATCACCTCCCTGCCGGAACATGCGTCGGGTGAGCGGGTCGTAGACCAGATCACTGTCGAACATGTTGGGTGCGAGCAGGGGCGGCTTCTCCGTCCATAGGTCCGTCGTGACGTCCAGCCACCAGCGGAAGTTGAAGCGATCCTGGCTGGAGTTGTAACCGGAGTGATGCCACCAGTCGTGATTCACGGCGACGAGCCTCCGGTGGATCGGGTCGTACGCCATCGTGCCGCCCTGGTGATAGAGATGGGGATCGTTGGCGATGAATCTCCAGGTGCGCCGGAATGGATCGTACGCATACGAGGCGCGCGCGGCGAACCAGGCCTCGGGTTCATGCATGAGCCCGGTGATGTAATTGGGTCCGAACATCACGAAACGCCGGTTGTAGGAGTCCCAGGCTCGCTGGCTGTAGATCTCGCTGGTCCAGGGTGCGCCGGACGCAGTGGATCCGATCGGTAGATTGGACGTCGGAGTGCAAGCTGACCAGAACACCGCGAGCGAGCTGTCGTTGTGGCAGTAGTCGCCGAGGAGCGGTGTCGCCGCCCCCGGATTCGGATAGCTGCTCAACGGATCGCCGGGTGTCATCTGGCGCCACTCGTTCCGCGCCGTGTCGTACATCCACACGTCGTTGCCGAGCCGCGACTGGCCGTGTCCCCCGCCGCCCCAGGACAGAATCGACCCGTACTCGGGGACGAAAACGGCGCGTCCGAACTGCATCATGGGAAATCGGTCCCCGGCTTCCCTGGTGCCGTCGAACCGGTAGGACGCCGGAGAGAGCTTCACCCACGCGTTGACGGGCAGATCTCGAAGCGTCTTGTTGGGGCTCTTGTTACAGATGTCCATGACGTACGCGTCCGCGCGACACGCGCGATCCCACGTGCTTCCCCAAAGAACGCGCGTGCCGTCGCGGCTCACGGTCGCAGTCGGTCGAGCGGCGGCGGCCACTTCTGCGGCGCAGGAACCGCTCGCGAAGAGCGCGTCGCTCCGGGTGTCGGCGAGGCGCTCGAGGTGCGGCGCGCCAGGCGAGCTGTCGAGGTAGATCTTCACGATCTCGTGCGTGAACGGTTTTCGGGTGGAGGTCGCGAACGGCGGGGCGCCGTCGGCGCTCACGATCACGAAGCCCATGTCGAAGGCGCGGCCCGAGATCTGTCCCCCGCCGACCTGGCGCTGCCAGGTGCAGAGCGTGTCGCCCGCAGTCGCGTCCCCTCCCTCGAGCCGGTCCCATCCGTCCGGTAGGCGGTACTTCACGACGTAGTCCCCTTGGATCCCTCCCGGTGCTCCCGAAGCGAATCGGACGACCCACTCGGAGCCGTCCGCATCCACCGTCACATCCAAGGGTCCCGATCCAGGAGCCGTCCTGCCGCGAGCCACCATCGACGAATCGAACGCCTGAAGCATGGGCTGGGGGTTCAGCCCTGCGCCGGACCATTGCACGAGCGCGAACGCCCCACTCGGGGAGATCATCGCGTCCTGCAGCGTGCCGGTGATCGGAGACACCGCGGGCAGCACCGTTCCCTTCCGATCGATCGCGAGGTCGTAGACGAAGACATCGCTCTGCTCCATGTTCCCCGCGGGACCCCGCCAGCCGTGAAGGACGAGAAAGCGACCGTCGCGCGACAGGTCGTGATGGCCGAGGCCCGCGTCGAGCGACGTGTATTCCGCGAAGACGTGCAGGGTCTGGATCGAGCCGGTGAAGAGGTCGAGCTTTCGGAGGGCGTTTCCTTCTAGATAGAAGAGACCGTCGCGATCGATGGGAGACCAGCGCGGCGCCCCCCCTGCCATAGCCGCGGGAAGCGAGGTTTCATGAGCCCAGCCGGGGCTTCGGAGGATCTCGCCCGAGGCCAGGAGGAGCCGCGACTGATCGGCATTCCAGGCCTGGAGCGCCGCGCCCATGGCGACCGGGGGCCGCGCGCCCCCGATTTGAGGATCCTCGGTGATTCGCTCGAAGCAGGTCGCGTAGGCGGAATCGAGAAAGGATGCGAAGAGGGCGGGACGGGGCCGGACGGCTTCCGGGAGGATCTGGGTCGCGTCGTCGAGCTTGCGGGTCGGGCAGAGCGACTGGGCCGGGGCGGTGGACGACCCCGTCACGAGGCTCGCGAGGAACAGAACGGCCCACCGCTTTCGCGGCATGCAACTCCTACGTGGACACGTGCTCTGAAGGGCGCTGCCGCCACCGGTGGCGTGGTCCCTGGGGTGGGATGGCTGATTGACGTGAAACGATAGCAGAAATTCGTAACTTATTCAATTGAAACAATAAGCGGAGACTTTTGCCTCACCCCCCCCCTACTGCGCCACTACGTTGACCAGGCGCCCTGGGACGATGATGACCTGCTGGATCGTCTTCCCCTCCGTGTGCTTTCGAACGTTCCCGTCGGCTAGAGCGCGCTCCCGAATGACCTCTTGGCCTGCGTCTGCCGGGACCTCGATGTTGGACCGGACCTTCCCGTTCACCGAGACCACGTACCGCGCGACGTCCTGCTTCAGGGCCGCCTCGGAGACCTTGGGCCAGCCGGAACGAAAGACCGAGCCTGGCTTCCCTAGCTTGTGCCAGGCCCCTTCGGCGGTGTGTGGCGCCAGCGGGGCCATCAGGCGGGTGGCGAGGTCGACCGCCTCCTCGACCTCGGGCGTCTTCAGATCTCCGCCTCCAGCTTGATATTCCTGTACTCCGTTGACGATCTGCATGAGCCCGCTGACCGCGGTATTGAGATGCAGCCGATCCATGTCGTCGAGAAGGCGCGACGCGATCTCGTGCGTTCGACGGCGGAGGTCGCGACGAGGCCCGGACGCAGCCCAAGCCGTCTCGTGCTGGGCGGACGACGCGGCCGTCCGGCTGCCGGCGGCCTGCAGAAAGTCCTCGATCATCTTCCAGTATCGCGTGAGGTAGCGGTAGGCGCCTTCGACGCCCCGATCGTTCCACTCCGCGTCCTTGGCGGGAGGTCCGATGAAGAGGGTGTAGAGCCGCACCGTGTCGGTCCCGAACCTCTCGATCAAGGCATCGGGCGCGACCACGTTTCCCTTCGACTTCGACATCTTGTGCCCGTCCTTCGTGATCATCCCTTGCGTGAACAGGCGCGCGAAGGGCTCCGAGAAGCTGAGATGCCCCATGTCGCGTAGGACCTTCACGATGAATCGTGAATAGAGGAGATGCAGGATGGCGTGCTCCACGCCTCCTATGTACTGGTCCACGGGCAGCCAGCGATCCACCGCGTCCTTCGAGAACGGCGCCGTATCGAGGGCGGGATTCAGGAATCGCAGGAAGTACCAGCTCGAGTCGACGAACGTGTCCATCGTGTCGGTCTCGCGCGTGGCGGGCCCACCGCACTTGGGGCAAGTGGCCTTGAGGAATGCCTGGTTCGTGAGGAGTGGCGATTCCCCCGTCGGCGAGAACTCGACCTGGTCGGGCAAGAGCACGGGCAGCTCCGACTCGGGCACCGGCTGGATCCCGCAGCTCGGGCAGCGCACGATCGGGATCGGGGCGCCCCAGTAGCGCTGCCTCGAGATGAGCCAGTCCCGGAGGCGATACTGGACGCGGGCCTCCCCCGCCTTCCGCTTCTCGAGATCGGCGATCACGGCGCGCTTCCCCTCCGCGCTCGTCGTGCCGTCGGCGGGGCCGGAGTTCACGAGGCGCCCGTCCCCCTCCCACGCCGCGGCCCCGTCGTACCCGGGGCCCGACTCCGGCCGGATCACCTCGACGATGTTCAGCCCGTACTTCTTCGCGAACTCGAAATCCCGCTGGTCGTGCGCGGGCACGGCCATGATCGCGCCCGTTCCGTACTCCATGAGCACGTAGTTCGCGACCCAGACCGGGAGCGGAGCGCCTGTCAGCGGGTGCACGGCTTCGAGGCCGGTCGGATAGCCCTCCTTCTCTATCTCGACGGCGAATCGGTTCTCGATCCGATGGTGGCGGATCCGTGCCACGAAGTCGGTGGCCGCGGGAGACAGCGAGCCCGAGCGCTCCAGCTCGCGCACGCGCGGGTGCTCCGCGGCGAGCACGAGGAACGTCGCGCCGTAGAGCGTGTCGGGTCGCGTGGTGAATACCTCGATCGGCTCTCCCTCCCCGCGCAGGGCGAAGCGGATGGAGGCGCCCTCGCTCCGGCCGATCCAGTTGTGCTGCATGACGCGGACCTTCTCGGGCCAGTGGGTCAGCGTCTCGAGATCCCGAAGGAGCGGCTCGGCATAGGCGGTGATCTTGAAGAACCATTGCTCCAGCTCGCGCGTCGTCACCTCGGAGCCGCAGCGCTCGCATCGTCCGTCCACCACCTGTTCGTTTGCGAGGACGGTCTGGTCCTTGGGACACCAGTTGACCGCGCTCTTCGCGCGGTAGGCGAGTCCCTTCTTGTAGAGCTGGAGGAAGATCCACTGCGTCCAGCGATAGTACGAGGGGTCGCAGGAGGCGATCTCGCGCTTCCAGTCGTAGGCAAGCCCCCACGAGATGAGCTGCTCCTTCATGCGGGCGATGTTGCGCTTGGTCCAGATGGCGGGATGGATCTTGTTCGCGATCGCCGCGTTCTCGGCGGGCAGGCCGAAGGCGTCCCATCCCATCGGCGTGAGGACGTGGTAGCCCTGCATCGTCTTGAGCCGCGTGACCACGTCGCCCAGGATGTAGTTCCGGCCGTGTCCCACGTGGAGATCGCCCGATGGATACGGGAACATGTTGAGACAGTAGAAGCGGCGGTCCGCCTTCATCGGATCGTCGATCTCGAAGAGCCGCTCGTCTCGCCAGAGCGCGCGGGCGCGCTGCTCCATCTCGCGGAACGGATAGAAGGTTCCCCGTTCCTCGGCGGATGGCGCGGCGGTCCCCTCAGGATCCTTGGCGTGGCTCACGGTGTACCCTCGTCTCGAGATCGAGATGACGCGTGGGAAACGGTCAGGATACCCCAAACGTGTAGAGCGGTAAACCGGAGGGCTGTGCGACCTTAGGGAGAGCTGAAGCGCGCCTGGAGCTTCCTCAAGAGGGAGTAGAGATTCGCCTTGGGGCGCGAGGTGTCGTACAGGTAGTAGTGAGTGTGGCCGCGGACCGTGGACGTCCAGCGCATCTTCCACCCCTCATCGTCCCCCAGGAAATCATGCTCGCGGCACCCCGTCTCGTAGAGATGGCGGACGACGTGCTCACGAAGCACGACCCCCGGACTCTGTTCGCTCCAGGCCTGGTCGTAGCTCGTCTTCAGCATGTAGTACCGGTCCGCGAATCGCACACCCATGTCGTACGCCGCCGGAGTCCCTTCGAAGTAGAGGAGGAACGACTCGAACCAGCCGGCCTCGGCCGCGCGATGCAGGAATCGGTCGTAGAACACCTGGGCCAGTGGATTCGTGGTGATCGAAGTCTGGGTGGATTCCTTCCAGCTCTTGGTCTCGATGGCGTAGATGGCCTCGAGCACCATGGACACGGAAGCGACATCGGTGAAGCGCCGGATCTCGAGGGCGGACCGTCGGGCTTTGTTTCCCTTCCGCTTGAGGTCGCTCCGGAAATTCGAGGACTGCTGTTTCAGGTAGCCGTCCCAGTCCCCTTCCAGCGTGAGATACGGAGACTTCGCGCCGGGCTCGGTGAGAACGCGAAATCCCTGACCGGAGGCGACGCTTCGAATCACAGGGACCGTCGGACTGTCGTCCGGGAGCGATGCGAGGGCAAAGAGATCGGCCCGGCGCTCCCGTGCGATGGTGAGCACCCATCGGAGCTCCGCCTCCAGAGAATGGCGCAGGAGCAGATCGTTGTGATTCCGCCCATATCGATTGGTCACAGGCAGGGCTGTGCGCAGTCGGAAGCCGCGGCTTCGGGTCTCCTCGAATCCGAGGGGCAAGAGCGCGCTCCACGGATCGTTCCCGTGGAGCAGGAACTCCACTCCCTCGGCGCCGAAGTGGCTCTCCCAGAGCGACCTCATCCACTCGTAGGTGAGATAGAGATTTCCACGCTCCAGAGCGGCCGCGTTCCACTCCGGGCGGAAGGCCTCGAGCCCCGCGGGTGCATCGAGAGTGCGCGTTGGGCTCACCGCGGCAGTCGCGTTCGCGCGGCTCATCGGTGCTGTGGATCCTGGGCGGAACCGATACGGCGTCCGAGGAACGGACCGGGATCGTTGGGATCCCACACGGCGTAGCGAGTTCCCCGGTGAAGGAGATCGGAGCACTTCCAGGGCCTCACGCGCGCCTGGAGCAGGTCCGCCTTCAAGGAGCCCAGAAGGCCGTTGCCGCTGATCCAGGCTCCACGTCGCCCATCCGGTGCGACCGGATCCACGCGATCGCCGAGGGCGAGGTCGCGATACGCGATCCACGCGAGATTGACGCCGCACGTCATTCCGAGCGCGTGCTGGTCCCAGTGGCGTGGATTCACCTCGATCAGGCGGTACTCCCCGCTCGGCGCGTGCCGCTTGAACTCGACCTCCGCCGTTCCCTCGAAGGCGAGCGCTTCGAGGAGCCGCTTTCCCAGGCGCTCCACCTCGGGGTGCGGCTCCAGCCGCACGATGCAGCCGAGGCCGAACTCGGGCGGATACTGGAGCATCTTCCGGGCGGTGAACCATCCGAGCACGCGGCCTCCTCGCCCGCGATACACGCCGAGCACGACGCACTGGTCGTCCGGCCCCTCGATCCATTCCTGGACCAGGAGATCGGGATGATGCGGCTCGACCCGCTCGAAGAATCGCGTCAGTTCCTCCGCGGAAGCGATCTTCACGGCCTTGCGGCGGTTCACCGCGTCCGCGATGCCCGCCTTGCGCCAGTCCTGGGCGTACACCGCCTTGGCGACGACCGGATAGGTGAACCGTGTCGCGGCATCGCGTGCCGCCTCGCGCGATTGCAGGCGCATCGTGAGCGGCGTGGGAATGCCCGCGGCGCGCGCCTCCTCGGCCAGCCGGTGCTTGTTCATGATCACGTCCAGGCGATCGCCGCTCGGCTGCGGGATCTCGTAGTAGGGATCGAGAGCGGTGCGGTGCCGGTCGAGGAAGCGGATGTCCGCGTCGCGCGTCGGAAGCAGGAGGGCGCGAGCGCCGAGACGCGCCGCGAGACGCGTGAGAAACGTGGACAGCGCCTCCGGCTCGTCCTGCGAATCGGGGCACGGAAGCGCGTGACAGCGCCTCGAAAAGTTTCCCGGGGCGTTGGCTTGAACGCTGAGACCGTACACGGGTACACCGTGGGGCGCGAGGTTGCGCGCGATGCCGAGGCCGGTGGCGTACACGTTGAGGATGACGGCGGGAGGAAGCGTGGCGCCCGCTCGCGCGGCCTCAGCCACGGGAAGCGGCGATCTCCCGCTCCACGAAGTCCCTGAGCTCCGCATCGCGGAGCTCGCCCTGTTTGAGTGCGCGATCCGCGCGATAGACCACCTCGAGGGCGCGTCGCGCATCGGCGGGACGCATGGGCGGTCCGGAGCTCCGGCGGTAGCCGTAGGGAGACGGATCGAGCGCGTAGAGGGCGCGCTCCGCCACCGCCCAGAGCGCGGTGGTTCCCCCTTCTCCCTCCGCCTCGAGCGCGG
>DASTKC010000082.1:0-2672 GCA_035716085.1 Candidatus Eiseniibacteriota bacterium
ATGTATCGAAGCACGGGAGCATTGCGGGCGATGGAGAGGTAGAGGAGAACCACGCACTGGACCATCCAGCACGCCGACGCGAGCGTGAGCGTGACGAACCCCGGGCCGTAGTAGGACCAAGACACTTGGGGCAGGACGTAGCGGAGATGATCCGCCTGTCTCCCGATCCAGATCATGAGGATGAAGTTGCCGATGACCGTGGCGACCTCGGGCATGACACGCTCGGAAGGTCCGAGCCGGTCCCGATGGCGCGCGAGGAACTCGGCGCCCAGGATCACGAGCGTCGTGGCGAACGCGATCACGATCGCCGTCGTGTTGAGGAGGGTCATGAATTCCGGGCGCCAATCGGCGCCGGCCAGGCTGATGAGGATCCCGACGGAGGCGCAGGCGCCGACTACGTAACCGATGTACCGAAGGACGGCACCGCCGCGGACGATCGAGAGGTAGAGGAGGACCACGCACTGGATCATCCAGCACGCCGACGTGAGGGCGAGCCTGACGAAACCCAGGTCGGGTCGGGCGAGCTGTGGAAGCACGTGCTTGAGCTGGCTCGCTTCCCGCCCTATCCAGATCATGAGAAGCAGGTTCGCGATGAGCGCACACGGCCCGTATGCGTAGCGTTCCTCGGGATCCAGACGGTCCCGCGCGGTCCCGAGCAGATGGGACGCAAGGACGAGAGCGAGAATCACGATCAGATCACGAATCGCGGGCGCGCCCAGGAGGCTATCGGGCTGATTGGTGACAAGAACGAAGAAGAGTCGGGTCGCGGCGACGGCGAGGATCGCGTATCCCAAGCGCCGGAACCACGCGCCCCGCTCTCCAAGGCCGAGCCAGAGGAGCGCCATGCCCTGCGCGCACCATGCGAGCGCCAGGTACTCGGGAAGAAGGCCGCGCTCGATTCCGGCGGCGAGGAACACGGTGGAGGCGGCGGTGAGCGGGCGCCAGAGATCCTGCTCCCGCCGACGCTTCTCGACCCACAGGGAGATGCCCAGGTAGACCGCAGAAAGTCCCGTGAGCAGAAGCCCGGAGCGCATCCGCCATGGCGCGACGAGGAAGGGGAATGAGGCGATGAGAAGGAGCATCGGAGCCGCGGTGATGACGGCGATGTCGATCCCGCGAACGCGTTTCTCATCGCGCGCCAGCCTGACGACCGGGGCCAAACCCAATGCTACGTAGAGAGCGGACAGGCCGAGCTGGATCCCGAGTCCCCAAGGAACCAGCCCCGAGTTGGCGCCCCAGGTCACCGTTGTGAGCACGAGCGACAGGAGCACGAGCCCGCTCCAGCCGACCGAGGCCGCGAGCGCGAAGACGACCACGTTCACCACCGCGAAATATCCGAGGAGCGCGGGGAGCGCGAGCCGAAAGCCCTGGAGCGGAATCCACACCGCGAGGAGCTGGGGGAGATACGCCGCGAGGGTCCCGAGGGTCGTGATGATGGGCTCGCGGCGGCGGAGGCCGATCCCAACCGAGACGAGCGACGTGAGCGTGAGGAGCGAGAACGCGACAGCACCCTGGAACACATGCATCCGGAAGTGGCCCAGGTAGAGCGTGATGTAGACGACGCCAAGGCCGATTCCGATGATCGCGTTCCCGAGCGCTACCAGCGTTCGTCCGATCACGTGCCCGCGCCAGGCCACGACGACTCCGAGAGCGACCCCCGCGAGCACCAGGATCTCCGGGCCGATCCGCTTGTTGGCGTAGCCCCACACGATCAGGAAGAAGGCTCCGAGCAGGAGCAGCACCGATCCCACGTTCTGCATCCAGATCCCGCCGATCTGCTGTTCGAGCCGTCCGCGGTCGAGGCGCGGCGCTTCGCCGCGGGAGTGGACCGATTGGAAGCTTGGGGCCGGCGCGGGCGTTGGCGCGGCTGCGGGAGCCGGGGTCGGTGGCGGAGGTGTCTCGACGAGCGCAGGTGTCGCGGGCGCGCTCGGCGTAGGAGGTGCCACGGCGACGGGTGGGGTCAACCGTGTCGGTGGCATCACCGCCGGCTCGGGCGTCCGAACGGGTTCCGGCGGCGGAGTGATTCCGCGAAGCTCGAGCCGTTCGATCCGCATCTGGAGCTCACGCATGTCCGAGCGGAACGCGAGCAGCACGCCGGCAACCACGAGAGTGAACAGGCCCGAGAGTCCCAGGATCAGGACGATCGCCAGAGTCATGTCCTCTCCTTGAGGCGTTCGGCATGCGCCTGGGCCGTCTCGTCGGTCGGGTTCGCGTTGTATGCGTCCGATTGCCCCGGAGCGATGCTGAGATACCGCCATTCGCGTCCACGAATCGCGTGCGCCACGTAGACGATCTGCCCCACGTGATAGCACGTGTGCGCGAGCGAGCGATGGAGCGCCTCGTGCACCAGGAGCGACTGACCGCGGATCGTGACCGACTTCGAGAGGTCGGCGTCGGTGAGGGCGGTCAGGGTTTCGAGGAGAGCATCCCACCCCTGATTCCACTTCGCCATGAGCTCGGCGCGCGAGACCGTGCGGGCCGCGAACTCCTCCTCGCGCTGCCGCCACGGCTTCTCGCCGTCGGACGTGAGGAAGTCGGTGAAGCGCGACGTGAGATTCCCCGAGACGTGCCAGACGAGCACCGCGACCGAGTTCGACTCGGTCGCCGTCCCCGCCGAAACCGCGAGCTGCGCATCTTCAAGTTGCGCCATCGCGTTTTCGGCCAGCGCTTTG
>DASTKC010000083.1:0-7581 GCA_035716085.1 Candidatus Eiseniibacteriota bacterium
CGGTCCGTCGTACAAGGTCCGGATCAATTCCCCCCGCACGTTGACCACGCGGACGCGAAGATGCCACCCCGCCGCGCCTGGCCGCTGGATGGGAATCGCGAGCGCCCCGGAGAACGGATTCGGCGAAGCTCCGATGCGGAAGGCGAGCGGAGCGGGCAGCGGATCCGGCGCCGGCGGCGGGTCAGGGTCCCTGACCGGCGTCGGGGTGATCGCGAACACGCGCCCGACGATGTCCGCCCCGCTCGAGACCGAGCGAGTGTCGCTCCACAGCACGACCACATGGCCGGATGCATCGAGGCCGACGGCAGGATCGAGTTGGTCCGCGCCGAGCACGTCCTGATCGACCCGCAAGATCCCCGTCGAGGGCGCCACGCCTCCCTCGAAGGCCTGCATCCACGGAGTCCAGTCGCCGACCCGCTTGGACTCCCACGTCACGACCGACTGGCCGCCGGACACGGCGATCCCCGGAGATAGCATGGCGTCGTCATGGCCTGGGTCGAGCCGGATCGGGTTCGAGAGCGCGACTCCCGAGGTGGCGAAGCTCTGCACGTAGACGCGCGGGAGCCCCGATGCATCGCTGCAGAGCCACGCCACCTCGATCCGCCCTTCCGAGCCCAGGCCGATGTGCGGTTCGGATCGCGTCCCGGTCTGCCCGGCTCCGACCTCGACCGTGGCCCGGTCCTGGCGCAGATCCGAGCCCAGGTGCACGATCCAGAGCCCGGGTTCCGCCACGCCGTCGATCGCATAGGCGAGCCAGTAGCCGCCCGAGCCGTCGCCATCGAGGTCCACCCCCACGACCGGCGATGAAGGGGGCACGGTGAGGATCGGATGATTGTCCCCGATCCTCGCTCCCGCCAGCGTCAGGAGCTGACCGAAGGGCTGGGTCGTCCCCGTGCGCGCGTCGAGCCAGGCCACCGCGAACGTGACGCCGTCGGTCGTCGTCGCCGGGCTCGATTGCGCGCTCGCGAGGCGGTCCGAGATCCAGAAGCCCGAGACCGGGGGGGTGCCGGGCGCGGCATACAGGAAGCCGCGAATCTCGCCCGCGTCCGAATCGCGTGTCAGCTGTGCCGCGATGAGACCGGCGCCGGACGCGGTCACAGCCGACGACGAGGTGACGGGACGGTTCACGCCGTCATCCCTCGCGATGAGATGGTTTGCGCCCGATCGTCCGCCCGACGCCGTGATCCACTGGCCGTAGAGGTCTCCGGTTCCGGTCCTGTAGTCGATCCACGTGGCCAGGTACTGCCCTGGTCCGCGCCCGACATGAGGGCGCCTCTGATCCCCCGACGCGGCATCGTCGTTCAGCTGCGTCTCCGAATTGCGCCGCGTGCCGTCGGGCAGGATGGAGAGGGCGTAGACGTCCGGCGAGCCGTTCCGCCCGTCCTCCCACACGGCCACGATCCCGTCGCGGCCGTCCCACACCGCGGCGGGCGTGCCCTGGCGCGCCGGAAGGAACGCGTTCACGCGGAAGTTCGCCCCGGGCGCGGTGGTGTCGTAGGGGACGCGCGCCGCTTGGACGTTGGCGTCGATGCCCAGATTGCCCCGATAGTCCTCCCAGAGCAGGTACGCGACACCCGGGGCCGAGAAGGCGCGCACGGCGCGCTGATCCTTGCCCAGGGGATCGTCGTTCACCCGCACGTTGCCGCCGACAAGGCCGCCGGATGGGTCGATGCGCTGCGCGTACACGTCGCCGGTGTCCGTGGGCTTGTCGCGCCGGTCGATCCAGCCGACGACGAAGCCCGACGCATCGGCCGCGACGCAGACCGATTCGTCATCCTGGTTCCCGGTGGTTCCATTGACCTTGAAATTGCCGCCGACCGGCTGGCCGAGCGCGTTCAAGCGCTGCGCGAACACGTCGTCCGTCGCGCCGATCGTGGCGCCGCCGCGGCCGTCCTGCCACGCGACCAGGACGGAGCCGTCGGGCCGCGCCGCCACCGCGGGTCCGCCCTGGGAGCTGCCTCCCACGACCGGGTCCACCGAGATCTTGAAGTTGGGTCCGATGGGGGCGCCCGCGGCGGTGACGTAGACGCCGAAGATCTCGCCCTGGGCCTGGCGCTGATCGGCCCACACGACGAGATAGCGATCCGGACCGACGGCCGTGACGGCAGGATGCGACTGATCGAAGGAGCCGACGTCGTCGTTCAAGCGGAGATTGGGCGTGATCCGGAGTCCGATGGAGTCGAGCGCCGCACCGTAGATGTCGCGATTGGCCGCGCGCGTGTCCTCCCAGACGCAGAAGAAGGTTCCGGCCGGGCTCGCCGCAATGTCGGGAAAGCTCTGCGTGCCGCCATTCGAGTCGTCGTTGATGCGCCGGTTCAAGGAGGTCCCGATCCCTTTCGGATCGTGGATCGTGAGGGCGTACGAGTCGAAGTCCACGTTCGAGTTGAACGTGTTCCGTCCATCCATCCAGATCACGACGAGCGACCCGGACGAGCCGCAGGCCACGGTCGGCGCCCACTGGTTCTTGTTCACCCGGTCGTCATTGACGAGGAACTCGTCCTGGGCGCTCGCGGGCAGAGCCGCGGCCAGCCAGGCGATGAGGAGCAACGGCAGAACGCCGGGACGCAAAGGCAACGAGCGATCACCCTTTCCGGCGTGGCGCGAGACCGGCGGCGCTCCGATCAGACTGTGAGCGCGGGGATCGTCACCTCGGGGAATCTGGACAGGGTATCGAAGACGTCGCGGGCGATTTCCTGGAGCCTCTCGCGCGACTTCGCCTCGAACCGGACCACCAGAACCGGCTGGGTGTTGGATGCGCGGATGAGCCCCCAGCCGTCCCCGAACTGGACCCGGGCGCCGTCCACGTCGAGGACGTCGTACCGGGGCCTGTAGTGCTCGCGAACGGAGTCCACGATAGCAAACTTGGCCGCGTCGGTGCAATCGAGTCGAAGCTCGGGGGTGGAGACGTACTGGGATTGCGGCAACTCCTTGACCAGCGCAGAGAGCGGACGGCCGGCCGAAGCGAGGATGCGCAGGAGCCGGCCCGCCCCGTAGAGCGCATCGTCATACCCATAGAACTCGTCCGCGAAGAACATGTGCCCCGACATCTCGCCGCCCAGGGGGGCGTGGGTTTCACGCATCTTCGCCTTGATGAGAGAATGACCCGCCTTCCACATGATCGGGTTTCCACCCTTCTGCTTCACCCAGTCGACGAGCCCCTGGGAGCACTTCACCTCGAAGACGACCGTGCTTCCCGGCTTCTTCGCGAGCACGTCCGCCGCGAAGAGCCCGAGGAGCTCGTCCCCGAAGATCATCCGCCCGTTCTCGTCCACGGCGCCCACGCGATCGGCGTCGCCGTCGAATCCGATCCCAACGTCCGCCTTCGTGGCGCGCACCCGGTCGCACAGGGGCTTCATCAGCTCCGGCACGGTCGGGTCCGGGAGGTGGTTCGGGAACCGTCCGTCGGGCTCGGCAAACATGGCGTCCACGTCGCAGCCGATGGCCCGGAGGAAGCGGGGTCCCAGGATGCTGGCGGCGCCGTTCCCTGGGTCGCACACGACCTTGAGCGGCTTCGCGAGCTTGATCCGACCGCTCAGGTCGGCCATGTAGGCCTCGTCGACGGAGACCTCCTCGACGGTGCCGCGCTTCTCGAGAACACCCGCGGTCGCGCCGCGCCGCGCGATCTCCTGGATCTCGGGACCGTGGAGCGAGCTGGTCCCCTCCGAAACCTTGATGCCGTTGTACTCGATCGGGTTGTGGCTTCCCGTGATCATCACGCCGGCCTCCGCCTTCAGATGGAGCACGGCGAAGTAGAGCGCGGGCGTCGGCACCTGCCCGACGTCCACGACCGAGGCTCCCTGATCGCGAAGACCCTCGACCACCGCCGCGCGGATGCGCGGCGACGAGAGCCGGACGTCGCGGCCGACGGCGATGCGGCGCTTGCCGCGCTCCGCCATCATCTGCGCGAACGCGCGCCCCACGGCGCGCGCGACGTCGTCGGTCAGGTCGCGGTCGGCGATGCCGCGGATGTCGTACTCGCGGAAGATCTGCGGGTTCACGGGCGCTCCTTCATTCTGAGGTAGGCATCGATGAATGGATCGAGGTCTCCGTCCATCACGGCCTGCACGTCGGTGACGACGACGTCGGTGCGATGGTCCTTGACCTGAGTGTACGGCTGAAAGACGTACGAGCGGATCTGATTCCCCCAGGCGATGTCCTTCTTGCCACCACCGAGCGAGTCGCGCTTCTCCTTGTCCTCCTCGAGCCGCATGGAGTAGAGGCGCGCGGTGAGGACCTTGAGCGCCGCGTCCCGGTTCCTGTGCTGCGACCGCTCGCTCTGGCACTGGACGACGAGCCCGGTCGGCAAGTGCGTGATCCGCACCGCCGACTCGGTCTTGTTCACGTGCTGCCCTCCCGCGCCGCTCGCGCGGTAGGTGTCGATACGGAGGTCGCCATCCTTGATCTCGACGGCGCCGTCGTCCCCCGCCTGAGGATAGATGAAGACGGATGCGAACGACGTGTGTCGACGCTTCTGAGCATCGTAGGGGGAGATGCGCACCAGCCGGTGCACGCCGCGCTCGGCTTTGAGATAGCCGTACGCGAGGTCGCCATCGATCTGAATCGTGGCGTCCTTGATCCCCGCCTCGTCCCCCGCCTGCTGGTCGAGCACCTGAACCTTCCAGCCCCGCCGCTCGACATAGCGGAGGTACATGCGAAGGAGCATCTCCGCCCAGTCCTGGGACTCGGTCCCGCCGGCGCCCGGATGAATCGTGAGGATGGCGCCGTGCGCGTCGCTCTCCTCCGAGAGGAGGCTCCGGATCTCGAGGTCCTGGATGCGCGGAAGGAGCCGCTTCGACTGCTCCTCGAGCTCCTGCGCCAGCGCCTCGTCCGGATCGTCGGTCAGGAGCGCGGCCATGCCTTCGGCGTCGTCCACTTCGCGGGCGAGCTCGCGATAGGGCTCGGTCACCCGCTTGAGCGATTTCAGCTCGGTGACCGTCCTCTGCGCCTGATCTCCGTCGTCCCAGAAACCGGGAGCGGCCATCCGCTCCTCCAGCTCCTTGGCCCGCGTTTCGCGCTGATCGACGTCAAAGATAGCTCCCGAGCTGCGCCAGGATCTGGCGTCCATCCTCGAGCCTCTTTCGCGTAGCACTCCAGTCCATCGATGCTCCTTCCGTCAGGCCTTCGCTTCGGACAGGCTTTGGATCTCATCCCAGATCGCGTCCGCCTGCGCGACGAGCGCGGCGCGATCCCCCGCATTCTCCACCTTCCAGAGCCGCCTCGCTCCGCGCACAGGCGGGAGCTTCTGACCTTGGATGCGCCCTCGCGCCTCGAGGTCGGAGAAGGATCGCGCCGCGCGGAGCCTCCGCGCCCGCTCATCCTCCGACGCGACCACCTCGACCACGCCGTCGAGCTCGGGCTCGAGCCGCCACGTCGTGAGCATGGCCGCATCGAGCACGCGCACGAGGGCGCCGGGTGCTTCGAGCGCGGCGCGCACCCGCTCGAGGAGCTTCGGCTGCACGATCGCGTTCAGCCGGCCCATCCGGTCCGGATCCCCGAAGACGATCTTCCCCAGCCGCGCTCGATCGACCTCGCCTTGCCGGTCCATCACGTCCTCGCCGAACGCCTGGCGGATCGCCGCGCGCACCTCGGCCAGGCGCAAGACCTCCCAGCCGAGGGCGTCGCCGTCGACGAGATCGGCGCCTCGCTCCCGGAACCGGCGCGCCAGGGTCGATTTGCCGGAGGCCATCGCCCCCGTGACGCCGATCCGGACCATCACGTCAACCTATCGGCGCGCGCGCGCGAGGGTCAAGCCGAAAGCCCTCATGGATGCGCGTCGGCCCAGTTCGCCCCGCTCCCCTCGTGGACCACGAGCGGCACGCGGAGCGGTATGGCGTGCTCCATCACCTGGCGGATCAAGGGGCCGATCTCGGCGAGCTCCTCCGGATCGGTCTCGAAGAGGAGCTCGTCATGCACCTGGAGGATGAGCCGCGTGCGGCACTTGCGCTCCGCGAGGAGGGCGTCGATCCGCACCATCGCGATCTTGATGAGATCCGCGGCCGAGCCCTGGATGGGCATGTTGACCGCGGCGCGCTCCGCTTCGGCCCGGCGCGCCCCTTCCGATCTCAGATTTGCAAACGGGCGGCGCCGCTTGAGAATCGTTTCCGCGTAGCCCGTGCGCCGCGCCTGGGCGAGAGTCCGCTCGATGTACTGCGCGACGCCGGCGAGCGTCCGCTTGTACTCCTCGATGAACGCCGCCGCGAGCGGACGCGAGAGGTTGAGCTCCCGCGCGAGCCGCACCGGCCCCATGCCGTACAGAATGCCGAAATTCACGATCTTCGCCTGCGCACGCTGCGCGGATGTGACCTGGTCGGGCGCCACGCCGAAGAGCTTCGCGGCCGTCGTGGCATGCACGTCTTCCCCGGTCCGGAACGCTTCGGTGAGCACCGGATCGTGCGAGAAGTGGGCGAGGAGCCGGAGCTCGATCTGCGAGTAGTCGAAGGAGGCGAGGAGACCGCGCTCTCCCTCCGCGACGAACGCGCGGCGGATCGCGCTCCCCTCCGCCGTCCGGATGGGGATGTTCTGGAGATTGGGATCGCTCGCGCTCAAGCGCCCCGTCGACGCCACGGTCTGGTGGAAGGTGGCATGCACCCGGCCGGTGTCCTTATCCGTGAGGCGCGGCAGGGTGTCGATGTAGCCGCTCTTCAACTTCTCGACCTGGCGATACGCGAGGAGCAGCTTGGGAAGCGGATGCACCGCCGCGAGCGCCTCGAGCACCTCGGCATCGGTCGAGTAGCCATCCTTCGTGCGCTTGCCGCGCGGAAGCTTGAGCCGCTCGAACAAGACCTCAGCCACCTGGCGCGGCGAGGAGACGTTGAACGGCACGCCGGCGAGCTCCTGGATCTCGTGATCGAGACGCTGGAGCTCCGCTCCCATGTCCTTCGCCATGCCTTCGAGCTGGCTGACGTCGACCTTCACCCCGGCGCGCTCCATGCGCGTGAGCACGCCGACGAGCGGCATCTCCACGTCGCGGAAGAGCGGAAGCGCTTCGGCGGCCTCGAGCTCGTGGGTCAGGAGCGGAACGAGGCGGAGACACGCGTCCGCGTCCTCGCAGCAGTATTCCGCCACGCGCTCGATGGGCGCATCGGCCATGCTGATCTGATCGCGCCCCGATCCGATCACGGACTCCGTCGTGATCTTCTTCAGTCCGAGACGGCTCCACGAGAGTGCGTCCAAGTTCTTCGGCTGGTCGGGATCGACGAGGAAGCCCGCGATCATCGTGTCGAACGCGACGTCCTTGACCGGGATCCCGAACGCGTGGAGGACGTGCCAGTCGAACTTCGCGTTCTGCGCGACGCGCCAGCCGTCGGTCGAATCGAAGAAGGGACGAAGCGCCTCGCGCACGTGGTCCTTGTCGAGCACCGTCCCCTGCCGGTGACCGACCGGGAGGTAGAACGCGCGCCCCGGCGCCGTCGCGAGGGCGACGCCGACCAAGTCGGAGCGATGCGGATCGAATCCCGTGGTCTCGGTGTCGAAGGCAACCGGTCCCGAGGTTTCGGAGAGCTCCCGCGCGAGCGCTTCGAGCCCTTCTGCGTCCTTCACGATCGTGTAGCTCCCGAATGGCTCGCGCGGCGGCTCGAGAAC
>DASTKC010000084.1:0-8310 GCA_035716085.1 Candidatus Eiseniibacteriota bacterium
CAGAGGCCGGAGAGCCCGAGCACGACGGCGGCGCTCAGGAAGTCGCCGCGCGCGAGGAGGAGCGCGGCGAGGAGGGACAGGCCGAGTCCCGCGATGGTCAGATGGTCGGGCTTGACGCCGCGCTTCGCGAGCGCGGCCCCGATGGGACGGAACCAGGATCGCCCGCGCTCCTTCCAGCCCTCCGTCATTCCCTCTCCTCCCATTCGTCCCGTGGCGGTGGCTCTTCCGCCTCCTCGCGGTCGTCGCCGTCCTTGGGCGCACCGCCGACCACGAGCACGAACTCGCCGCGCGGCGTCTTCGCTCCGACCCACGCGAGGAGCGACGAGAGGGGACCGCGGCGGGTCTCCTCGAATTTCTTCGTCAATTCGCGCGAGATCGAAGCCGGCCGGTCCCCCAGCTCCGCCATGAGGTCGCGGAGCGCCGCGGCGACCCGGTGCGGCGATTCGAAGAAGATGAGGGTGCGAGGGTCCTCGCGCAACTCCCGGATGCGCGTGCGCCGCCGCCCGGGCTTTCGCGGGAGGAATCCCTCGAACGCGAATCGGTCGGTGGGAAGTCCGGACACCTCGAGCGCGCAGAGAACGCTCGACGGGCCGGGGATCGGCACGACGCGGAGGTCCTCGCGCACGGCGGCGCGCACGAGCGTGAACGCGGGATCGGAGATCCCGGGCGAGCCCGCATCGGAAACCACGGCCACGGACATCCCCTCGCGAAGGCGCCCCACGAGCTCCGGGGTCCGCGCGTCCTTGTTGTGGTCGTGATACGAGACGAGCGCGCGATCGATGCCGAAGCGCGCGAGGAGTCCCCGCGTGTGCCGCGTGTCCTCGGCGGCGACGACGCCGGCCTCGGCGAGGATGTGCCGCGCGCGCGGCGAGAGGTCCTCGACGTTGCCGATGGGAGTCGCGACGAGATAGAGGGTGCCGGGCTCGGGCTCGCCGCTCACGCGCGACCCATCCCCAGATCGCGGGCCACCGTCCGAATCACGTCGATCGAGCGGTCGATGGCGGGGTCGTCCACGTCGAGGTGCGTCGCCGCGCGGAATCGGCCGGGGCCGCCGAAGACGAGGAGCCTCACTCCCGCTTCCGCGGCGCGATCCGCCAGCTCCTGAACGCGTTCGTGCGGCGTCACCTCGACGATGACGATGTTCGTGGTCACGGTCTTGGGATCGATGGTGAGGCCCGGCACGGAGGCGAGCGCCTCGGCGAGCCGCCGCGCGCGCCCGTGGTCGTCGACGAGGCGCTCGCGATGATGGCGAAGCCCATGGAGCGCGCCCGCAGCGAGGATCCCCGCCTGCCGCATGCCGCCGCCGAAGCGCTTCCGGAGCGTGCGCGCTTCACCGATCAGAGCCTTCGGCCCGGCGATCGCCGACCCCACCGGCGCACCGAGCCCTTTCGAATAACAAACCATGACCGTGTCCGCGGCGTCGGCGAACTCGGAGACCGGCGTGCCCGTTGCGGCCGAGGCATTCCAGAGGCGCGCACCGTCCAGGTGCACGGGGAGACCGCGCTCGCGGGCGGGCCTGGCCGCGCGGCCGAGCCGCTCGACGTCGTAGACCGCACCGCCCGCCCAGTTGTGGCTGTTCTCGAGCTCCACCAATCCCACGCGTCCGTTCCCTTCGCGCGCGGCCGAGTCGAGCGCCGCCGCGATCGATTCCGGCGCGAGCCGTCCCGCGTCGCCGACGACGGGCAGGAGTCGAAGTCCGAGGAAGCTCGTGAGCGCGGCTTCCTCGGAGTAAGCGACGTGGCTTCGCTCGTGCAGGAGCACCTGGTCCCCGCGCCGAGTCTGGATGCCGATCGCGATCTGGTTCCCCATGGAGCCGCTCGGCACGAAGAGAGCCGACTCCTTGCCGAGGAGCCGGGCCGTCTCTTCCTCGAGGAGGCGCACCGTCGGGTCCTCGCCGAAGTGATCGTCCCCGACGTCGGCTTCGGCCATGGCTCGGCGCATCGCCGCGGTCGGCCGGGTCACCGTGTCGCTTCTCAGATCGACGTAAGCCGTTGTCAATCAAGCCCCGATTCGTTGAATCGGCCCAGGGCCGATGATAGTCTCAGTGTCCAGAAGGGGTGGAACCGTTCCCGCAGCACGGCAGTATAGGGGAGCGGACTCACGCCCCCCAACTCGAACGGAGGTAACCGCACGATGTTCATGCCGTTCTGGGATCCGACGATGCTGCTTCTGATCCCCGCGATGATCCTGGCCTTCTACGCCCAGACCAAGGTCAAGTCGACGTACCAAAAGTACAGCGAGATCATGGCCGCGAGCCGGCGCACGGGACGCGACATCGCGCGAACGATTCTGAGCCAGAACGGGATCACGGACGTCGAGGTGGTCGAAGGCGAGGGCTTCCTCTCGGATCACTACGATCCGATCAAGAAGGTGGTCCGCCTGTCGCCGGACAACTTCTCGCAGCCCTCGGTGGCCGCGATCAGCGTGGCCGCGCACGAGGTGGGGCACGCCATCCAGCACGCCAAGGGCTATGCGCCGCTCCAGTTGCGGACCGCGATCTTCCCTCTCGCCAACATCGGTACGATGCTGGCGTGGCCCATTCTCCTGATCGGGCTCTTCTTCGTGCCGGGTGTCCGGATCGCGGGCGTGAGCCTGATCGACATCGGCATCCTCCTCTTCAGCTTCGGGGTGGCGTTCCAGGTCATCACCCTCCCCGTGGAGTTCGACGCGAGCCGCCGCGCCCTCGTCCAGCTCAACCAGCTCGGTCTCGTCTCCCCGGAGGAGCAGGACGGTGCCAAGAAGGTGCTGGACGCCGCCGCGCTGACGTACGTGGCCGCCGCGGCCGCAGCCATACTCCAGCTCGTCCGGCTCCTGATCCTTCGAGACCGGCGCAACTGAGCGCGCTTCCACACGAGACGAGAAAACGGGACGTCCCGACACCGGGGCGTCCCGTTTCGATTTCAATCGACAGGCCCTCTCGGGCCGAATCAGCTAGATCTGGGCGACGATGTCCTTGAGCTCCTTGGACACCTTGAACACGGGTACGCGTCGCGGCGGAACCGGCACCGACTCGCCCGTGCGCGGATTGCGCGCGAGGCGCGACTTTCGATCCTTCACCTTGAAGGTCCCGAAGCCCCGGATCTCGATGTGCTTACCCGAGGCGAGGGCGCGCGACACCGCATCGAGAAACTGGTCGACGGTATCCGCCACGTCCTTCTTGGTCAGGCCGGTCCGCTCGGCAATTTCGTCGACGATATCAGCCTTGGTCATCAGACCCTCCTGGCGAGCCCACTCCGCCCGCGCTTCCGGTGCGCGGGGCACGGTGCCCAGCTCCGGGCGCACTCTCCGCGCCGCGGGTCGCTATAAAGTGGAGCGGGTATTACGATTAAGCGAACCGCGGCACGCGAAACGGGACTATAGACCTGCCGCGAAGCGTGTCAAGGCTTTTTCCCGCTACGGTTTCCGGGTTCAAAGCGCCGCCTGCAACGCCCGCGGCGGCTTCTCGGGCATTTGGAAGGGCCGATACGTAGTCGCCGAAAATCCGGGGGCGAGCAGTCCCCCAATCGATTGGCCAGGGCGAGGTTACGGAAGCATGGAATCCTGCCCCATGGCACGTGCGTTGCGTAAGCCGATCCCAGACTTCGAACTCGGGAGCCCCCTAGCGCAGGTCCTTGAATCCACGTCGCCGGCCCTGCACCGACCCAGCGCTAGCTGTGCGGCTCCCGTTTTCGTTTCAGGCGGTCCCACCCCATGAAGCAGGTCCTTCTCTTCTTCATCGACGGCCTCGGCGTCGGCTCCGACGACCCCGACGTGAACGTGGTCGCGAGCGGCGACTACCCCACGCTCGCGCTCACAAGGACGCATCGCCCCGGATCCCGTTCCGGCTTGATCCCCGTCCTGGCGCACGGCGTGGACGCCTCGCTGGGTGTCCCGGGACTTCCCCAGAGCGCGACCGGGCAGACCGCGATCCTCACCGGGGTGAACGCGCCGGCCGTGATGGGACGGCACATCTCCGGGTTCCCCGGCCCGACGCTCCGGGCGATCCTCGCGGAGCACTCGATCTTGAAGCGGATTCGCGAGGCGGGCCGATCGGCGAGCTTCCTGAACGCGTACGGAACGACCTTCTTCCAGACGGAGCCGTCCAAGCGCCGGCTCTCGGCGACATCGCTCGCCACGATCGCATCGGGCGCGCCGTTCCGAACGCTGGAGGATCTCCTCGCGGGGCGGGGCGTCGTGCACGACCTCACCCACTGGCGCATGAGGGAGCGGGGTTACGACGTTCCGCTCAGGACGCCGGAAGAGGCGGGAGCCATCATCGCGGAGCAGGCGATGGCCCAGGACTTCTCACTGTTCGAGTACTTCGAGACCGATCGCGCGGGGCACGATCAGGACGCGGAGCGCGCCAAGCGGTGTCTCTCGGATCTGGATCGCGCGCTCGAGACGGTGCTCGCGCTCGCGGACCTCGAGCGTCTCTCGGTCGTCGTGGTGAGCGATCATGGAAACGTGGAGGATGGGACGGTGCGGACCCACACGCTGAATCCCGCTCACTTCGCGCTGTGGGGATCGTGGACGCCGAAGCAGACGCCCGAGCGGCTGACCGATATCGCCGCTCTATGCTTCGAAGCCCTGGGCCTGCCCGGCGGTGCGCCGGGCGGGCCAGCAGGGAAAACCGCTACTTCAGCCGCTTGACCGCTACTTCAGCCGCTTGATGATGTGCCAGCCGTAGGGGCTGGTCGTCGGATTGTAGTCCGCGATGTCGATGTTCCCGACGCTGATCGCGAAGCCGACGTTCCCGAACGCGGGCACCATCTGCTCGCGCTGGAACTCGTCCATTCCCTTCGACACGCCCGTGTTCGCCATGCTGTAGATCCCCGGAGGCGAGTCGTCCGTGTACGACGTGACGAGGGCGTCGAAGTCCTCTCCCTTCCGCGCCCGCGCCAGGATGTCGTAGGCGAGTTTCTTCGCATCGTCCTGCGATCGCGTGATGCCCTTGCCTGGCACCGAGCCCGCGAATCCGATGAGGATGTGCTGGACGGTGATGTGCGCCGGGGTCGGATTCGGCGTGACCGGCATGGTTCCGGGGGCGGCCCCGGTCGAAACATCGGGCATGGTGCCTCCGGAAGGCGCGGCCGTCGTGGATCCGGCGGCCGGCGCGGTCGATGCGGTGGTGTCGGGAGCGGTATCGCTGGACTTCTTGCCGCCCGCACAGCCCGCGAGGGCGAGCGAGGCGATCAGGATCCAGGCGGCGTGATTCCGGGTCATGGGACTCCTCATCGATGGGTGATGGGGTTGGGGATCAGAAGATGAACACGCCGGCGGCGACGACGGTCGTCCATCCCTTGTTCGCGATGACGTGCGACTGCGTGACGTTGAACGTGCGGACGATCTCGCCGGAGATCTTGAACACCTGCTCCTTCTCGTCCCAGTTCGCGTTCTCGTCGAACTCGACGCCGAGCGTGGAGGCGAGCATGGACGCGGCCATGTCCTCCGCGAAGTCGCCGGCCACCTCGTCGGTCTGGCCATACGCGTGGTGCTCGCTCAGGTATCCGTAGGTGTTCTTGTCGGCCGGCAGCGCGCAGCCGATGGAGGAGGCGATGAGCCGGCGCATCTCGTTCGACGCCTGGCGGGCCATCACGCAGAACGCGATCGAGCCGGGGGCGATGAGCTTGCTCCCCTCCTCGCGCGAGATGATCTTGCACAGCGGCGGGAAGATGCTCGACACGTGGACCAGGTTGAGCCGCTCGATGCCGGCATCCTTGAGCGCCAGCTCGAAGGAGCGCAGCTCGTCCCGGTGGCTTCCCACACCTTTGGTGAAGAAGATCTTGGTGGGAACCAGCGTGAGCCCTTCGGGGACTCGCCGCCGGTCGCCTTCGGGGTAGCCCGGTGCCGAAGTCTCGGCGGCAGGCAGTGTCGGGTCGGTGGTTCTCTTCATCTCGTCGCGATCTCCTTTTCCGGGAATTGCACCGTCGGGATCAGGGGTGCGCCATGGAGTCGGGCGCCGTCCGGGCGATGCGCAGCGTCACGAGGACACGCCGCGGCTGGACCACGATCGGGCTCGCGCCCGTGTCCAGCTGGACTTGACGCTGAATTCTCTCTCGTTCTCCGGCGATGTCAACCGGTAGCGTGCGCAGGGTGTCGAGATTCTGCACCAAAGACTGCGGTCCGGCGACGATCGCCGAGTCGGGGTCGATCTCGGGGGCGCCCACCACGGAGTAGCCCTCGGCCGGCGATCCGGTCAGGCGCGCCAGGAGGGGCACCGACCGCCTCCGCTTCGCCTCGATGACCACGTCCACCGTCCGAGGCTCGATGACGTTGGTCACGTCGACCGCCTTGGCCAGCTCCGCCGGGATGGCCCGCTCGCGCACGTCGTCCGCCGAGATCGACTTCTGGAAGCGCCCGGGCGATACCCCGGCCAGATCCACGGTGAGCTGCCGGCCGATCAGGCCGAGCCGGATCAGATCCTTCCACTTGCCTCGCACGTCCACGACCACCCGGCTCGGCACGCGTCCCGACAAGGCCAGGGTGTCGGGAAGGCCGGTCAAGGCGAGCGGAATGGTGAGCCTGGACTCGCGCTGCTGGTCGGTGACGACGTGGGCGTAGAGGAGGAGCGCCAGGAGGAGTGACGCAAGCTTGAGGCCGAGGTTGTGGAGGAGGAGGTCGCGGATCCGGGCCCACACGCTAGAAGCCCGCCTTCCCCTCGGATCCCAGCTCCACCCAGTACTTCGTCTCCTTCGGATCGGCCTGGTCCACCGACTGTCCGCTCACCACGGAGAAGCGAAGTCCCTGATTCTCGGCCGTGTCCGGAAAGTAGATCCAGCCGGCCTGCTCGCCCCCGTTGCCCCAGAACAGTCGGAACGTATCGAACTGGAACGCGCTCCCGTCCGCGACGGCGCGGATCCCCTTCAAGCGCGCGCCGCCGAAGAACCAGAACATCGGGCTCCTCTCGACGTAGTAGAAGTAGCGGAGCGAATCGACGCGTCCCTGGATCTTGTCGATGGGAAGGAGCGCGGCGAACTCGGAACCCTTGCGGAAGACGATCACGTTGCCCGGCACGAGCTCCACGCGGAGATCGTGCAACGGCCCGCTTCGCTTCTCGACGTCCTCGGGCACCTCGGAGAGGAGGCGCACCAGACGGATGCCGATCTGACCCGTGGCCGGCCCGGCGGGCGCGGCCTTCCCGGCCGACGCCGGTCGCTCGTCCGCGCGCGCGGCGTGGAGCGCGACGACGATCGCCGCCGCCGCGAGCATCGCCGCGAGGCGCAACCATGGGACATGCCGGAGCGTCGGTGAGGTCATCGTTGGTTGTGCCGGGATCGGGCGTCCGCGTTCGTGGGGTAGATGAGTCAAGCGCCGGGCGATCTTCCCACGCCAAATCGTGATGCGTCAACGGAAACCCCCGTTCGCGCCCTCGGAATGGCATTGACGGCGCGCCGCCGCGCGGACGACCCTCGTCCCGTGCGCCTCAAGCTGCCCATCTCGGGCCCTCTCGATCTCGAAGCCACGTTTTCGTGCGGCCAGGCCTTCCGCTGGCGCCGAGATGCGGACGGCCCCTGGACCGGGATCGTCGGGGGCGCCGAGCTGCGGGTGCTCGGCGTCGGGGACGGCGTCCTCACGCTCGAGACCACGGGTCCCTCCGACGCAGCCTCCCTCGAGCGCTACTTCCGTCTGGACGAGAATCCGGAGGGGCACGTGGACGGGGCCCGCGAGCTCCTCGCGATCCCGGGCTTCGTGCCGCTCCTCGGGCTCCGGCTCCTCCGCCAGGATCCGTGGGAAACCCTCGCGTCGTTCATCTGCTCCGCCGCGGCGAACATCGGGAAGATCAGCGCCAATGTCGAGGCGGTCGCGTCCCGGCACGGGACGGACATTTCCGGCTCCGAGCGCCGCGCGTTCCCCGGTCCGCTCGCCATCGCGCGAGCGCGCGAATCGGACCTAAGACGCGCGGGCGTCGGCTTTCGCGCTCCCTACCTGCTCGGCACCGCGAAGCGCGTGGCGGAGGATCCGGACGCGTTCTGGGCCCGGCTCCGCTCGGCTCCGCTCGAGGAGGCGCGGGACGAGCTGACCTCGCTTCCCGGCGTGGGCCCGAAGATCGCCGACTGCGTGCTCCTCTTCGGTCTCGACCGGCTCGAGGCCTACCCCGTCGACCGGTGGATCCGCCGCGCGACGCGCGAGCTCATGGCGCGCCCCCAGGCGCGCGACGAGGAGCTGGCGCGCTGGGCCGTGCGGCTCGGGCCCGGACGCGGCTACCTCCAGCAGGTCCTCTTTCATCTACGGCGAACGTCGGGGCCGTTCCCCTCGATGGCGGCGCTCCGCCGGCGCGCGGCCGGATGAAGGCGGCGGTCGCGATCCTCGCTCGAGCCCCCGTGCCGGGCC
>DASTKC010000085.1:0-5341 GCA_035716085.1 Candidatus Eiseniibacteriota bacterium
GCTGTCATCGCCGCATCCGGTGGCCAGGATGGTCGCGAGCAGGCCCAGGCATAGCAGGTGGAACGAGGGGGCGGGCTTCGGGGCGACGAGGTCCGGGCGGATGCGGAGCAGGGCAGTCATGTGCACCTCTTGGCTGGATCCACGGTGGAGCCCGTGGATCCGACAGAGCCAGCAACCTAGTATATCAAACCGGAACTGAGGAGGCATTCCGTCCGCCCGCGCGATCCGCTAGGATTCGCGCTCCATGGATTTCGTCCTTCGTGAAGACGATCTCCGCGGTCCCGAGGTCGCGGAGCTGCTCCAGGCTCACCTCGACTTCGCTGCGTTGCAATCCCCGCGCGAAAGCATCCACGCGCTCGACCTCGACCGACTTCGCGTGCCGGACATCACGTTCTACACGGTCTGGCTGGGGAGAGACTTGGCGGGCTGCGGGGCGCTCCGGGAGCTGGCGGCGGATCACGGAGAGATCAAGTCGATGCACACGGCGGCGAGGCATCGGGGGAAGGGTGTGGGGGCACGGCTCGTGGCGCACATGCTCGACGTCGCGAGGGCCCGGGGCTATCGACGCGTGAGCCTCGAGACGGGCACCGCGGACGCGTTCGCTCCTGCCCGCGCGCTCTACGGCCGATTTGGGTTCACGGTCTGTCCCGCATTCGCGCAATACCGGGACGACGACCCGCACAGCCTCTGTATGACCCTCGCGCTCGGCGCCTGACTTTCTACCCGGACCCGAGGCGAGCCACGACGACGGTGACGTTGTCCGGGGCGCCACCGGAAAGCGTTCGACTGACGAGGTCCCGGCAAGCGTCCTGGCTCGATCGGGCGCCCGCGATGCATCGGGCGATCTCCTCGTCGGGAACCACCGCGTTCAGTCCGTCGGAGCACACGAGGAGCGCGTCTCCAGCCTCGAGCCGCAGGTGATGCGTCTCGCCGCGGATCCATCCTCCGGATCCACCGACGACCTGCGTGAGTCGATGCCGCTCAGGATGCGTGGCGACGACCTCCTGCGGGATCACCCCGGCGTCCGCGAGGCGCTGCGCCACCGTGTGGTCGCGGGTCAGCTGGGTGAGTGCTCCTTGGTGCAGGCGGTAGACCCGCGAGTCGCCCACGTGGACGATGAAGAGATCGAGTCCGACCAGGTAGGCGAGGGTGAACGTGGTGCCCATCCCTCGCTTGCCCGGATCTTCTTTTCCCTCGTCGAGAATCGCCGCGTGCACGCCGGCCAGGTAGGTCTTGGTGCGGTCGAAGAAGTCCTGGATCTCGCCCTCGCGCGTTTCGGGGTCGTCGAGGTACATCATCCAGCGCGGCTTCTTGAGCGCCAAGCGCATGAGCTCGACTAAGGCGTCGCGGCTCGCGACCTCGCCGGCCGCGTGGCCGCCCATTCCGTCGGCGACTCCGATGGCCAGCGCGCGGGCGTCGTAGAAGGAGGGAAGCTCCGACTCGGGCACGCTGCTGTCGACGCGCTCGGCGAAGCGGCCGACCCGGAAGACGCTGTACGCGTCCTCGTTTGCTTCGCGTCGCTTTCCGCGATCGGTCAGGGCCGCGATGTCGATCTGGAGGCCGGTTAGCATGGCCGCCGGAGTATAGCCTCCATCCATAGGGCGTCCTAGCCCGGTCGTCGCGCGCGGAGCCGGTCGGCCATGGCGCAAGCGATGCGCCCCGGCGGAGTCGCCCCCGCCGGGGCCGTTCTACTCATCGTCCTCGTCGTCGAGCGATACGGCCTTGTCCGGATCGCCGGTCATGAGCAGCCGGCATACCTGGCACAGGATGGCCGGTTCCGACGACAGCAGATAGTGGTCCGGAACGACCGGCGCGCCGCAGTCATAGCAGGCTCGAACCGGGTTGAAATCGGCTCTTCCGGTACGCCTGTCGCAGCTGTTTCCGGCCCCGGATCCGCTCGAGCGTCCGCGGGTCCAGCTCGTGGCTCTTCTTGCGGCGGAGCCGCGCCCACGCGCGCGTCCACCTCGACGTCCACTTCTTGATTTGCGTTTGCACGGGAATCTCCTTTCGTGCCGGGACGCGCGTCCCGGCCGATCGGCGGATTCCCGCGAGACGGCTTAGGGGGCGAGCGTGACCCGGATGGTCGGCGTGACGCTGGGTCCTGCGATCAAGGCACGCATGCGCTCCTCCGGGTTGGTAGGTGGTGAACCGTGGTGACTTCGAGGCTCGATGGTAGCGCGGGACCGCCCCGCGCCACAACTATCGCTTGGCGGGCTGCGGCACCACCGTGGCCTGGGCCGCCACGAGCCGCCAGTGGCTCTCACGCATGGCGTAGACGTGCAGGTATCGCGACTCCGCGGTCATGTCCCCGGTCGGCCCGAGCGTCCGAAGACGGCCCGTTACTGTGGCGGCGTTGCCGTAGGAGTGGATCGAGAGCTCGTCGATGAGAAAGCGGCTGACGGGATCGTCGCGACCGAAGATCCGAAAGAGATCGGTCCGCTCGATCCGGGCGCCGTTTCCCGCGACTCCACGAAAATCGGTGGCGTACAGGGTTGCCAGCCAGGCCGTGTCGCCGCGCGCGATGGCCGCGCTCCGGCCACGTTCGAGCGTCAGGATCGCCCGCTCGTCCGGCGAGTAGCCGGTGGTGTCGGGAAGCGTGATGAGGGTCCTGCCCTCGGTGATCTGGCTGGCCGGACGCGGCGTTGGCTGGTCCGCGCCCGCCGCCGCAAACCACGCGATGGCAACGCACACGGACAAGGGCATCAGGGCACGCGTCGTGACTCTCATCGCCATCTCCAGAGCCGGCTAGTGCATCAGGTCCCGAAGCTGAATCATCGCACGATCCATGTGCCGCAGGGTGATGAACCCCACGCGCGGATACTCCAGGTCGATCACGATATAGACGGTCGCCGCGATGGCCAGGGCGAAGAGCGCCATGTGGAGCGGATACCTCCGGCCCTTGAGCGCGAGGGTGTCTCCCGCGAGGAGCGCCCCCATGAACGAAAGCCCGACGAGCAGTGCGAGAATGAGGAAGGGTGCGTGCGTCGTGGTGGCCAGATCGCGCGTGGTCGTGATGTCGATCATCCTGTTGAGCGCATCCAGGAGGAGGATCGGTGTCCCCTGATTCGGCGACGCGCGGGACGCGGCGACACTTCGCCTCCAGATCTCCTCTTGAAGTCGAGCGCCTCGATCCAGCAGAACCTTGTACGCCGCGCGATCGGTGATCCGCTCGAAGGTGGCGATTCTCGTCTCTAGGTATTCCCGGAAGAGCGGGCGAAGTGGCCCCTGGTCCTCGGGGGCCAGCAAATCGAGGCGCAGGTAGGCTGTGCCGATCGCGTTGGCCTCGTCCACGATCTGTGCCCGTCGTACGGTGAGACGCTCCTGGGCGTTGCCGAACGCGAACGCCAGCACGAGCCCAAGGAGGCCCAGAACGGCCGCGACCACGGCCGTGATCTCATCGTTGGTCTCGCCGGTCCGGGACGCGCGTCGCTTGCGCCCGACCCGAAACCCGATCTCGAGACAAGCCCACATCCCAGCCAGCATGAGAAGGGGAATGAGAATGGTCAGAATGACGGGATGGCTTTCCATGTCGTGTCGAAGTCCCGGGACGTAGCGACGGGGCGAGCGCGCGCGAACGTACGCGACGGGTCAGAGGGGAGTCAAGACGAACGAGGGTGAAGCGTGACTAGCGCCGCGAAGCTCTCCGTCCCGTGTCGTGCTGCGCGGTGGCGAAGCGAGTTTCCTCGGGGATGGACACGCCCTCGAGGAGCGCGAGGGCATGATCGCGGTCCTTCTTGAAGCCGTCCATCTCGGACGAGGCCAGCGGAGCCTGCCCCGGCATCTCGACGGTGAGTGGATTCTGGTGATGCCCGTCCTTCACGAACTCGTAATGGAGATGCGGCCCCGTCGCGAGCCCCGAGGATCCGACGCGCCCGATCACGTCCCCCTGGTCCACCTTGGCGCCGGGACGGATGCCCACCGCGATCGAGCTCAAGTGCGCGTACCGCGTGCGAATTCCCTGCGCGTGCCGAACCTCGACGAGCCGGCCGTAGCCGCCGGCCCATCCCGCGCGCGTCACGACGCCGGACGCGGTCACGTCGACGGGCGTGCCGGTGGGCGCCCCGTAGTCGATTCCCTCGTGGGCTCGATACCGCTTCAAGATCGGATGGTAGCGCCGGCTCGTGAAGCGGCTCGTGATCCGGTAGGGAACGGGATAGCGCAGGAACGCGCCGTGGAGCGAGTGCCCGTCCTCGTCGTAGTACGCGAAGCGGCCGTTCGCGCGAGGACGCGGGATCGCGCGCAGCACGCGCCCGCCGTTGGTCAGCTCGATCGCGAGAAAGTGGCGGCTCCGGATCGAGCCGTCGCCGCGAATCTTCCGCTCGAGCGCGAGACGGAACGAATCCCCCTTCCGGAGGTCGCGCGTGAAGTCCACCTTCCACGCGAACACGTCGGCCATGTCGTAGACGAGATCCTCGAATCCGCGCTTGCCGAGGCGATCGACGTCGCCGCCCAGGTGCGAGGCCCAGAGACTCGTCTCGATGAGGCCCGACACGACCACGGTATCCATGGTGAAGGGCTTCAGCTCGACGTGCGCGGTCCAGGACGAAAGGACGCGCACGAATCGGAGCGTGGAGTCCGGCGTGATGTCGAGGCGGATCTTGTTCGGCACGCCTCCGCCGCGCGGATAGAACCGGACGGAGGCTCCGGGGCGAAGCGAGTTCGGGCTCTTGTAGGTGCGCAGGAGCCGCGTTATTTCCCGGATTTGCCTTTCGTCGAGACCCTTCGTCGCGAGGACGTGGGAGAGGATCGCGCCACGCGACAGCGTATCGGCCGGATCGCCCGTCGCCCAGAGCTCGGGGACGCGGCGCGGCTCGGGGGGCCGTGGGGCCTTGGGGAAGGTGACGGCGAGGCACACACCGAACAAGGTCAGCGTGATCAGAGCGATGGCGGAAGAGGCTCGCTGGAGGGCGCCCATCGGCCATTCATCGGCCGGTCGCCTCCGGTTCCTAAGGAGATGTTGCCGAGGGCCTTAGCGGCTATACTGCCGCCGCTTCGGGCCGATCCACCGATTCGGAGGACTCGATATGCGACGCGCCACGCTGATCCTTTCGCCCCTTCTCGCGCTCTCGATGATGACGGCCCTCCCAAGCGGAGCCGCACCGTCCGATGCTCCCGTGCGTCCCCCCAAGCCCTTCGACGCCTCCGTCTACGCGGCGCGGCGCGAGAAGCTCATGAAGACGCTCGGGAAGGGGATCGCGGTGCTCTACGCGCGGGGCGAGGAGGATCGCGACGGCTACAGGCAGGACAGCGACTTCTACTATCTCACCGGAATATCGGAGCCCGGCGCGGTGCTCGTCCTCTCACCGGCGGAGCGGACCTACCACGAGCGTCTCTACCTCAA
>DASTKC010000086.1:0-8427 GCA_035716085.1 Candidatus Eiseniibacteriota bacterium
CACCCGGGGATCCACGTCTCCCTGGTGTCGCCCGCGGTCGTCGCGACGGAATTCGGGCTTCACGCCCTCGGCGGGGGTCCGGATTCGCGCCAGTTGCCGCAGGCGCAGTCGGTGGAGGAGGTCGCGCGGGTGATCGTCGACGTGATCGAGCGTCCGCGCGCCGACGTCTACACGCGCCCGGAGCTTCAAGAGCGGGTCGTGGAGTATTTCGCCGCCGAGGATCTCGCCGAGGTCGAAGCGCGAACCGCGTTGGTGATCCGCCCTTCGCGAGCCTGACCCGGGCGCGACCGCACCGGCTCCCCCTCGCCGCTTCTCGAACGTCCCGCTACTCGTACCGCAGCGATTCGACCGGGTCGAGCCGCGCCGCGCGCGCCGCGGGGTACATCCCGAAGAAGAGCCCGATCGCGGTCGCCGATCCGAACGCGAGGAGGATCCCCCAGATGGGAACGCCGAACGAGAAATGGGCGAGGAGGTTGACCAGCTTCCCCACGCAGAGTCCGGCCAGAACGCCGATGACTCCTCCGGCGCCCGTCAGGGTCATGGCCTCCACCAGGAACTGCCAGAGGATGTCCCGCTCGCGTGCGCCGAGCGCTTTGCGGACCCCGATCTCGCGCGTCCGCTCGGTCACGGAGACGAGCATGATGTTCATCACGCCGATCCCGCCCACCATGAGCCCGATCGAGGAGATCACCACCATCACGAGGTAGAAGGCGCCGGTGATCTGGCCGTAGAGATCGACCAGCGACTTGTCGGTGAAGACGGCGAAGTTGTCCCCCTGGTCGTACCGCACGTGGCGCTGCCGGCGGAGCACGTCGGAGATCTGCTCCCGGGCCACGTCGATCATCTCCGGGGAGACCGGCTTCGCGTTGAGAACCATCTTGAGCTTCGGCCCGAAGTCCTTCTCGAGCGTCGTGTGTGGGACGAGGACGAGCTCGTCCATGCTCATCCCCAGGAAGTGCCCCCGTGGCTCCGCGACGCCGACCACCATGAAGGGCTGGGTGCCGATCGCGATCGTCCTTCCCACCGGGTTCACATGCGGGAACAGAGTCTCCACGTGATCCACGCCCAGGATGCAGACGGCGGATCGGTGCTCGACCTCCGCCTCGGTGAACGCGCGGCCGTTGTCGACCGCGTAGTTGTTGGTCACCATGTAATCGGGAGACGTTCCGATCACGATGGTCGGGCGGGTCTGGGTCTCACCGTTCCTGAGGCGGAGCTCCGTGAAGTTGAGCGGCGCCACCGCGAGCACCGCGGGAGCGGTGCGGCGGATCGCATCCGCGTCCTCGGGCGTGAACCATTTCCGGCGCCTCAGGCTGTCGGGCATCTCCCCCACCCACGCGCCCGGAGCGAAGGGGCGGATGTAGAGGACATCGGTCCCGAGCGAGGCGAGCTGGGCCTTCATGCTCTGGTTCAGCCCCTCGATGATCGAGATCATCGCCATGATGGCCGTGATCCCGATGATCACGCCGAGCACCGTGAGGAACGAGCGGAGCTTGTTCTCGCGGAGCGCGAGGAACGCGATCCCGACTCCCTCCCTGACGTCGATGGCCATCGACTACTCCTGCCTGAGCGCGACGATCGGGTCGAGCCGGGCCGCGCGCGTGGCGGGATAGACGCCGAAGAAGAGTCCGACCGCGGACGCCACGGTCAGGCTGATCGCGACCGACCAGGGCTGGATCGTGGCCGGGAGCGGCGTGATCGTCCGGATCAGGAGCGCGATCGCCACTCCCGCGAGAACCCCCAGCAAGCCGCCGAAGAACGCGAGCACGACGGCTTCGCTCAGGAACTGGGACACGAGATCGGATCGCTTCGCCCCCACGGCCTTCCGGATGCCGATCTCCCGCGTCCGCTCGGTCACGGCGACGAGCATGATGTTCATGATCACGATCCCGCCCACCACGAGCGAGATCGCGACGAGCCCGATCGTGCCCGCAAAGATGCCGCCGGTCAGGGTCTGGTAGAGGGCCATGTACGTCTCGGCCGTCGAGAACGCGAAGTCGTCGGGGGCGCCGAGCGGGACGTGCCGCGCGGCGCGGAGCACCACGCGCGCCTCGTCTTCGAGGCGATCGAGGGTGACGCCGGACGCGGCGCCCACGATGATCGTCAGGGACCGGTGGGAGCCGTACATCTTCTCGAACTGCCCGAGCGGGATGACCACGAGGTTGTCCTGGCTCTGGCCCAGCACGTTCCCGCGCGCGACGAGCGTGCCCACGACGAGGAGCTCGTAGCCCGACACCTTGATCGACTGCCCGATGGGGTCGATGCGGGGGAAGAGCGTCTCCGCCACCTCGGAGCCGATCACGCAGACGGGACGGCGCCTCTGGAAGTCCATGTCCTCGAGCTCCCGCCCCTGGTCGGTCTCGTACTTCCCCACCGCCGGGTAGCCCTCGGTGGTCCCGAGGATGCGGACGTTCTTGAGCTCCGTGCCGCGATAGCGGACCGCCTTGTTCCCCTCCGCCTGCGCCACGACGTGGGAGGCGAGCTGCATGCGGGAGGCGAGGACTTCGGCTTCGTACGACGTGAGGTCCCGGCGCTTGGCCGCCTCGCGGTACGCCTCGTCATCCGTGATGAGGCCGAACTTGTCGATGTAGACGACGTTCAGGCCCTGGTCGAGGATCCGCTCGGAGACGTACTTGTTCACGCCGTCGATGATCGAGACCACCGCGATGACGGACATGACCGCGACGACGTTTCCGATGACGGTGAGGACCGTCCGTAGCTTGTGGGCTCGGAGCGCCCGAACGGCGATCTTGAGGTTCTCGGCCAGCGCGGCCCAGGCTTCGCGCCGGGGCCGCCCGATGGGGGTCACGCGCCGGGCGTCGCGCCCGCTCTGGCCACGGGCCGGTCGCTCTCGATCTTCCCGTCGCGAAGCCGGACGATGCGGTGCGCGCGTGCGGCGACGTCCTCCTCGTGCGTAACCAGGACGACCGTGTTCCCCTTGGCGTGGATCTCGTCCATCAAGGTGAGGATCTCGATCCCCGTGCGCGAGTCGAGGTTCCCGGTGGGCTCGTCCGCGAGCACGAGGGACGGGTTGTTCACGAGCGCGCGCGCGATCGCGACGCGCTGCCTCTGGCCACCCGAGAGCTCGTTCGGCCGGTGGTGCGTGCGGTCTCCGAGACCGACCATCGCGAGCATCGCCTTGGCGCGCTCGCGGCGCTCGGTCGCCGGCGCCCCCGAGTAGATGAGCGGCAGCTCCACGTTGTGGAGCGCATCCGCGCGCGGAAGCAGGTTGAAGGTCTGGAAGACGAATCCGATCTCCTGGTTCCGGATCCGCGCGAGCTCGTCGTCGTCGCGCTCGCGGATCTCGGTTCCCCGGAGCTTGTACGAGCCGCTCGTCGGCGTGTCGAGGCAGCCGACGATGTTCATGAGGGTCGACTTGCCCGACCCCGACGGACCCATGATCGCCACGTACTCGCCCGTCATGATCCGCAGGCTGACGCCGTCCAGCGCGTTGACCTCGGTCGTACCCATCTCGTATGTCTTGCGGACGTCGGTGATGTCGATCAGGACGCCGTTCGCGCTCACTGCGACTCCTTTCCCTTCGCCTTCTTCGGCTCTTCGATCTTCACGCGCTGGCCGGGCTTGAGCGAGCGCAGCGTCTTGTGGGGCCCGATCACGACCTTCTCCCCGGGCTTGATCTCGCCCAATACCTCGAAGTCGGTGTCGCTCGCGATCCCGGTCTTCACGCGGCGGAACTCCGCCTTGCCGTCCACGATCACGAACACCCCGCGGATCTCCTCCTGCTTCGGACGCTCGCCCGACGGCGTGGCCTTCTCCGCCGTCTCCGCCTGAGCGCCCCCGCGCTTCTTCGTCTTCTTGGTCACCGGAGGCTTGAGGTCCTCGGGTGTGCGGATCACGACCGACTGGATCGGGACCGCGAGCACGCTGTCCCGGCGGGCCGTGCGGATCTCGACGTCCGCGGTCATGCCGGGACGCAGGATCGGCGGCGGGTTGTCGATCGTGACGTCGACCTTGAAATTGGTCTCCTGCTCCTGCGTGTCCGCTCCCGAGATCAGGGGCGAGTTGGCGATCTGCGTGACGTGGCCGACGAGGGATGTGTCCGGGAGCGCGTCCACCTTGACGGTCGCCTCCTGTCCGATCCGGATCGTCGCGACGTCCGTCTCGTCGACGTCCGCTTCCACCTTCATCCGGCTCAGGTCCGCCACCGTGAGGAGCACCGTCCCGGGATTGTTCATGGTCCCGATCACCGCGATCTCGCCCCGCTCGATCGTGAGCTGGGTCACCGTGCCGTTGATCGGCGAGATGAAGCGCGTCTTCCGGAGATTGTCGTGCGCCGCCTGGAGCGTCGATTGGAGGCGACGAACGTCCTCGCGCCCCGCCTCGACCCGCGACTGGTCGGTGCTCGCGGCCGTTCGCGCCTGGTCCAGCTCCTCGGCCGAAACCAGGTTCTGGGTCGAGAGCGCCTCCTTGCGCTTCAGCACGGACTGCGACTGGGCCAGCGACGCTTCCGCGAGCCTGAGATTGGAGCGCGCGGCAGCCAGGGCCGCGTTGGCCTCGCCCACCTGCGCTCGATACTGCGCGTCGTCGATCTGGAGCAGGAACTGCCCCTTCCGCACCGAGTCCCCTTCATGGATCGGCAGCGTGCGGACCTCCCCCGGCACGTTGGCGCTCAGCTTGACCTGAGTCTCCGGCTGGACGCGCCCTGGGGCGCGCACGGTTGCGGTGACCGTGCCCTTCCGCACGTCCCCCGCCTGCACGGCGATCTTGCCTCCCGCCGAGCGGTTCAGGTTCGCGAGGACGATCACGAGGAGGAGGACCACCCCCGCGACGATCAGGATGATCCGCGTACGGCCCTTCATGAATGGGTCTCCTGGGTTGTCATCGGGCTAGTACCGCTTCTCGCCGGTGGCGAACTCGAGATTCGCCTCCGCGATGCGCGCGTCCGCCACGGCCTCGATCAGCCGCTCGCGCGCGTTGGCCAGGTTGACCTCGGCGGTCAGGAGGTCGAGGTACGTGCCCGCACCCAGATCGTAGCGCCCTTTCGAGAATTTGTAGTCCTCCTCCGCGGAGGCGAGCCCTTCGCGCTCCACGTCGATCCGTTGCACGGCTTCGCGGAGGTTGAGCCACGCCTCCTGCACCTGGGCCGCGACGTCCAGCTCGCGCTGGCGGCGCTGCGATTCCGCTTCGAGGAGCGTCCCCTTCGCGGAGCGGACGTCCCCTTCGGTCTGGAAGCCGGTGAAGATCGGCAGCGAGAGCCGCACCTGGCCCTGCCACTCGGTCGCATAATGCTGCGTATCCACGCTCGACGGCGCGCCCGGAATGGCCACGTCGATGTCCTCGATGGTCTGATCGGTCTTGGCCCGGGAGACGCCGAACGACCCGGTGACGACCGGGAGCCGCTGGGTCTGCGCCCCGAAGACGCCCGAATGCGCGGCCCGCTCCACGGCCCGCGCGCTCTCCATGAGCGGGCGCGTGCCCACCGCCTCGCGGATGGCCTGCGACGAATCGGGCAACACGACCTGGTCATCGAGCACGGCATCCGGCACGATGCGCAGGGTCGGATCCACCCCCACCACCTGAGCGAGCCGCGACGACTGGATGAGCACCTGGTTGTCCGCGCGGATGTGATCCACCTGGGTGTTGGCGCGCCGTGCGCGCGCCTTGAGGAGATCTCCACGCGCCACGGTCCCCACCTGGAGGAGCGCCTCCGAGCGCTTCTCCTCGTCCCGCGCGAGCTGTTCGGTTTGCGCTGCGACCTGGGCCAGACGGATGGCCTTGAGCAGGTTGAAGTACTGCTGCTTCACCTGGAAGACGACATTGTTCCGGGTCTCCTGCTCGTCGTGCTCGGAACCCTTGCGGAGATGGTCCAGCCGCTTCTTCGCGCCGATGGCCGGCCCGCTCAGGATGTTCGACGTCACATCCGCACGGATCGCCCCTGTCCTGATGTCGGTCGCGAGCCCCGTGGCAAACACGTTGCTGTCTGGGTTGGCGGACGTCGGAGTGGGGATCGTCACCCCGACGAACGACGACGTCTTGTCGGGAATGAAATAGTTGTACGAAGCCCCTGTCGTGAGCGACGGGATGATGCCGCTCCAGGCGGAGAGGGCAGCGCCGCTCGCCTGCTTGCGCCGTGCCTCGGCATTGCGGACGTCGGCGTTGCTGTGAAGGGCGGTCTGGATCGCCTGGGCCAGGCTCCACCGTTCCCCCGGAATCGTGATCGGGGCCACGAGCAGACTCTCGACCGGAGTCGCGGGAGTGAAGCGCACCGTGTCGCCGACCGCCGGCTGCGGGGCGGCGGTCGGAGGCTGCGCGGCCGGGGTCGCGGGCCGTAGGAGCACGGCCGCGAGAACGAGCATCGGCGTCCAACTGCGCTTCAGGTTCATCCCATTCTCCTGGGTACGGTTCGAGACGGTGAGGGCAAGCCTTGGACCCTATACATACGTCGGCTGGAAGACGTTGGTTTCACGGTGGTTCTGGTCAGCGCAGCGCCGACAGGATGAGACCGACGGCGAACATGGGAAGAACGGCCAGGAGCCCGAACGAAAACTTCTTCCTGGCGTAGACGGAAATACCGATGGCCACGACGGCCGTGCTCCAGAGGATGAATGGATCGGTCGCCGCGTCCAGCATCCGCCCGAACGGCCCGATGTCGTCCCCGAGCAGGTTTCCCAATCCCAGCCGGATATCGAGCGTCCCCTTGCTCCACGCGATCCCGGTGCGGATCGCCTGGTCCAGGAGACCGATAGCGGCGCCGTGCGCTTGTGCGGAGAGATAGTGCCGGTACGTGATCCCGCCCCCCATCATGAGGTTCCCCATGAAGAAGGCGACCCCGGACCCGAGGAGGATGATGAACGCCATCGTCACGAGGCCCCCGACGCCGATAATCACAGGCGCAGCAGGCGACTCGAAGAAGGCCCGCATTTTCTCGAGCTGCTCGGGAGGAGCCCCTTTCGCCTCCTGCTTGGCGACGGCGTCGTTCGCGACCGCCCCCGATTGGAGCACGAGCATGGAGAACGCGACCTGGGCCACGACGACGAGAATGAGCGGCAGCCAGTAGCGGGGATGGGGCCTCATCGATTCGAAGGTCTCTCGCGGCCGCACGAAGACACCGGCGACTGCTCCGAGCGGGGACGGTTCCGGCAGTTCGGATGCGGCGGTCGCCACCTCGGTCATGTCACTCCTCCGTCGTCCAGGACGCGGTTGAGAAGGAACGGGAACGGGATCGCCACTAGAGCGGCAGCGGCGTCCCGGCTCGAGCTCAATGGGTCGATCGCGTCCATGGCCGCGCGGATCAGCGAGTTCGCGCGCGCCACCCAGGCGCGTTGGATAGGTCCACGCTCGTCGAGGTTGACGTGAAGGGTCGCCACCCCGCGGCCGGGAAACCGCCGCGAGGCGTCGGAGGCGTGGAAAACGGATGCCAGCGAAGGGAGATCAGCTCCTGGCTGCCGCGGCTCGAGGCGGGCCCGACCCTTGAAGGGGAGGCCAGGGCGACTGCAGGGAGGACCTCCATGAAACGCTGGAACACGTTCGAAATACGCAGCTTGTACCAAGGCGACATGAAGCGCTCAGCCTAGGCCCCGTGTCGCGGACTGTCAAGCGGCGAGCGGAGAGCGCTCGCGGGGTCGGCGGGGACCGAGGTCCTGCCCCGCGCCGTCACGGCCTCACAGCCGGAACGAGAAAGGCACCTCGATCCACACCGCGACCGGCTGGCGGCCCGCCCTCGCGGGCTTGAACGTCCAGCGGTAGAGCGTCTCTTCAGCGCTCTCCGACAGGCCAGGGATGGCGCGGATCACGGTGACCTTGCGCACTCGTCCGTCGACGCCCACGAGCGCGTGGAGCACGACGCGGCCATCGATCCCGTTCTCGCGCGCCCACTCGGGATAGGCGGGATCGGGGTTGTAGATCGGCACAGGCGGCTCGTCGAAGGCGACGAAGGTTTCCTCCGATGGATCCGGATCCACCACCGCTTGAGCCATGGCTCGCTCATCGTCCCCCGGAATCGACGGTTGGTTTCCGGTCTCTCCGCCCCCGGGAGCGATGCCTACCTTCGGATCCACGACCGCGGGCTCCGTCTTCGGATCGTCCATGATCAACTTCGGATCGATGCTCCCGCCATCGGTCCGCACCGGCGGTGTCGTCCCTACCCGGGGCAGAGGCGGCGTCTCCACGCGCGGAGGCACCAGGTCGACCCGCCCTCTCGTGAGCACGAGCGCGTCCTCGGGATGCTGAGCCTGGATCCAGAGGATGCATCCAAGAGCGCTCAGATGGACGAGCGCCGACAGCGCGAGCCCTTGCTTGACGTTCCGGCGGGACGATCCACGTGCGGGGACGGCCTCACGACTACCGAACGGATTCCAGCCAGACGGAGGGACGGCCATCGCGTTCATGGGCGCTGACCTTTCGAGCCCGGCACCGTCCCGCGAAACGGGACGTTCACGCGAGGGGGACCCAAACAACAAGCGGCGG
>DASTKC010000087.1:0-7119 GCA_035716085.1 Candidatus Eiseniibacteriota bacterium
AGGGAGCGTTCACGATTCGCGATCTCGTCAAGAACGCGCTCCGCATGCGGCCGGACCGGATCGTGGTCGGTGAGTGCCGCGGTGGCGAGGCGCTCGACATGCTTCAAGCAATGAACACGGGCCACGACGGATCGCTCACCACGATCCACTCGAACGGCCCGCGCGACGCTCTGCACCGTCTCGAGAACCTGGTCCTGATGGCCGGCCACTCGCTGCCCGACAAGGCGATCCGCGAGCAGGTCGCGTCCGCGCTCCAGGTCATCGTCCATGTCTCGCGCATCTCCGACGGCTCGCGCAAGGTGCTCTCGATCTCCGAGATCACCGGCATGGAAGGGCCGGTCGTGACCATGCAGGAGATCTTCCGGTTCAACCGCACCGGCACCCGGAGCGACGGCAAGGTCGAAGGGCGCTATGAGGCCACCGGAGTCGTACCGCACTTCGTCGACCAGGTCCGCCTGGCCGGCACCGACCTGACCGGCATCTTCGAGCGGGGGGCCGCGCGATGATCTACGTCTTCGTCGCCATCCTTGTCTTCGCGGCCGTAGCCACGCTGGTCACGGCGATGGCGCAGCGGCGCAAGGAGCAAGTGGACCAGAAGCTCCGGGAGCGCGTCGGCACGAACGAGCTCGGGGGACCGGCTGGAACCATCGCGTTGGAGCGGGACACGCGCATGAGCACGATCCCGTTCCTCGACACGTTCCTCAAGAACATGGCGGTGGCGCGACGCATCGAGCTCTTCCTGTATCAGGCTGGAATGAGCATGAGGGTCGCGACCTTCGTCCTTCTGATCGCGGCGTCCGCGATGGCCGCCTATCTGATCTCGTTCGCGATCTTCGGCAAGGTTCTGAACGCCGTCTTCTTCCTCGGGGTCGGCGGCTTCCTTCCGGTCTTCTTCGTGGGACAGAAGAAGAACGCGCGCATGCGGGCGTTCGCCGAGGAGTTCCCGGACACGCTCGACCTCCTCGTGAGCGCGCTCCGCGCGGGCATCTCGTTCTCGGGTGCGCTCCAGATCGTCGCCGATGAGTCTCCCGAGCCCGTCCGGTCGGAGTTCGCGATCGTGGTCGAGGAGCAGGCGCTCGGTCTCGATCTGCGCGAGGCGCTGGCCAACATGGCGAACCGGGTCGACTCACTCGACCTCAAGTTCTTCGTGACCGCGGTCGTACTGCAGCGGGACACGGGCGGCAACTTGACCGAGGTGCTCGAGAACACGGGCAAGCTGATCCGCGACCGGTTCCGGATCCTCGGCGACATCATGACGTTCACCGCCCAGGGGCGGCTCACGGGCCTCATCCTGACCTGTCTCCCCGCGGGCCTCGGTATGTTCATGGCGCTCACCGCGCCGGATTACTTCCACAAGATGTGGGACCACCCGAACGGTCGGATGATTCTCGGCTTCGCGTTCCTCATGCAGATGTTGGGCGGGCTCGCGATCCGGAAGATCGTCGACATCAAGGTGTGACGCCATGTTCCTGATCTCGACCTTCCTGCTCGCGCTCGCTCTCGGAATCGGGTTCCTCGCTCTCTACCAGATCTTGGTGCGGGACCGCGATCCCGTCACCGCACGGCTCCGGGACCTCCGGACGCGCGCCCTGGCGGCCCGTCCCAAGCTCGACGCCGAAACGCCTTCGCCGATCGCACAGCTCTTGGCTTCGCTCGGCGGCTTCCTCCCGACCGGCGAGGACAAGGAGGCGCTCCAGTCGGGCCTCGTGCGCGCCGGCATCCGCTCGCAGAGCGCGCCGATGGTCTTCCTCGGAGCAAAGGCGATCTTCGCTGTGACCTTCGCGATCGGCTGGATCATCCTCAACTTCGCGCTCGCGCGCCCCATCGGCTCGATCTTCTTCTCGGGTGCGGTCGCGGGCGTGGTCGGCTTCTACACGCCGACGATCTGGCTCTGGATGCGGGGCGAGGCACGCCGCGCCCGGATCCAGCAGGCGCTTCCCGACGCGCTCGACCTCATGGTCGTCTGCGTGGAGGCGGGACTCGGCTTGACCGCCGCGATCGAGCGCGTGGGGCGCGAGATCGCGATTGCGAGTCCGGCTCTGAGCGACGAGTTCCTGCTCGTGAACCAGGAAATTCGGACCGGGCTCTCCCGGTCCGACGCGCTCCGGCGCCTCGCGCGGCGCACGGGCGTGGAGGATCTCTACGCGCTCTCCGCGATGCTGATCCAGGCCGACAAGCTCGGAACCAGCATCGCCCAGTCGCTCCGCGCGCACGCGGAATCCATGCGCACGAAGCGGCGCCAGCGCGCGGAGCAGCAAGCGCGCAAGGCCGGGATCAAGCTCGCCTTCCCGCTCGTCTTCCTGATCTTCCCGGCGCTCCTGATCGTGATCTTGGGGCCCGCCGCGATCCAGCTGATGCAAGCGATCGCAGCTCAGAACGCCACGCATTAGTGGCGAACGAGGAGGTGAATTTCACATGTGGAAGCAAATGGTGCTGTGGGGACTCGTGGTCGCGTTCGGTCTCATGTGGATGACGCGCCGCGGCAATCGTCGCAAGAAGGTCGACCGCTAAGGTCGACTCGAGTCGTACCAGGGGCGGACCGCCACGGCGGCCCGCCTCTTTCGCTTTTGGGCCGCCGCGTAACCCCACCCGGATTCGCCCCTTCCGGTCGTTTGGAATAGTCGTCCGGTGCCGGGAGTAGTAGAGTCGGCGCCCGATGACCCCTGCGCGGCCTGATCGAACGGGGCTCACGGACGAGGAGCTGGTCCGGCTCGTCCGGGGAGGCGAGACCGACGCGTTCGCGGAAGTCGTTCGCCGCGTGCAGCGGCCTGCCTACCGACTCGCATTCCGGATCACCCGCCACGCCGAGGACGCGGACGACGTCGTCCAGGAGAGCCTCGTGAAGGCGTACCAGGCGCTCGACCGCTTCCAGCTCGGCCGCGCCCTCTCCCCGTGGATCCTCACGATCGTGGCGCGAACCGCGCTCTCGCTCCTCAGGCAGGGAAAGCGCAGGAACGCCATGTCGCTCGACGATCCCGGACCGGAAGGGCAGGCCACGCTCGCCGAGCGGAGCGCCGATCCCGCAGCCGATCCAGGATTGTGGGAGCGCCGCCTGGACGTGGAGCGCGCATTCGCGCGCCTGAGCGAGGAGCACCGCGTGATCCTGGCGCTCCGCGTGGAGGCCGATCTTCCCTATGCACAGATCGCCGAGACCCTCGACGTGCCCGTGGGCACCGTGATGTCCCGGCTCGCCCGCGCGCGCGAGGCGCTGATGGAACAGATGACCCAGACGAAGAAGGACGAGCGATGAGCGTCGAACCGCTCCACCCAGCGCCCGAGGAGCTCTACGCCTACCGGGACGGCGAGCTGTCCGCGGAGCGGCGCGCGTTCGTCGAGACTCACGTGACGGCGTGCCGCGTCTGCCGCGAGCGGATGGACGAGATGTCGAAGCTCGAGGCCTCGCTTCGGTCGCACCCCGACACGGTGGGGGACGCCTACTACGAGCGCATGCAGGCGCAGGTGATGGCCAAGGTCCATGCGGCCGCACCGCCATCGCGCGCGCCGATCCGGGAGGTGCCGCTCGAGCGCCGCAGGGACGACGTCGAGCGAGAGGAGCGGCGCCGCGGCGCGCCGAAGCTCCCGTGGATCGCGGTCGGGTCCGCGGTCAGCGCCATGGCCGCCGTGGTGGTCGTGGTGGTGCTCCTCGTCCGGCAGGGCTCGATGCCGCAGGTGGCCGTGCTCGAGCGCTCGGCCCCCGACGCGGGGAAGCTGGGCGCGGTGTCCGACACGAGCGAAGCGGGCATGAGGGGTCGGCTCGCCGCTCCGCCCGCGGAATCGCCCGCGGCGCCTCGCGACGATGCGCGCGCGAAGGAGCGGCAGCTCGCGGAGACCAAGACGAAGCAACAGCCCACGGATCAAGTGGCGGTCGCGCCGTACGCGGAAGAGGAGAAGAAGGACAAGGCCGCGGCGAACGAGATGGACCAGAAGCTTGCGGTGAGGCCGGAATCGGACCTCATGGCCAAGAGGTCCGCCTCGAAGGACGAAGCGCGGCTGCAGCAGGCAGAGCCCCAGGTCTCGATGGCGGCGCCGCAGGCTTCCCTGGCGCCCCCCGCCGCCGGGGCGGGGAATCGCTATGAATCCGCGCTCTCGCGCTTCGGTCTGCCGCCCGTCTGGGGACCCGGGGTGTCCGACGATCTCGTGCTCAAGGCCGAGCCCGTCTTCCGCAATCTCTACCGGACCGGCGGCGCGACGACGCCGCTCGACTCCGCGCGGGTCCGGCTCTATCTGGCCGAGGCCGCCCGACTCCGAGCCGGAGCCGCCCCCGATTCCGCGGCGATCGACGAGATCGAGCACCACTACCGCCGGGCGATCCGGCTCGGCTCCGAGGACCCGGCCACCGTCTCCACGGCGGCGCAGCGTCTCCGCGAGTTCCTCTCCGAGATCGGCGCCACTCCCTGACGCCGCGCGCGCGAGCGCGCTACGGAACCAGCCGCCGCTTCATGCGAGCGAGCGCCCAGGCCGCGAGCACGAGCGACAATCCCGCGACGTAGGCAGCACTCACCCAGAGGTGCGGTGTCGCGAACCCCAGAACCGCCGACCGCGTGAGGAAGGCGACGTGCGTGAGCGGCAGGCACCACGCGACGGCGAGCGCCCAGCGGGGCAGGATGTCGATCGGGAAGAACGTTCCGCCGAACGTGAACATCGGCATGATGATCGTGAACATGGGGACGTTGAACTGGGAGATCGTCTTCACCATCGACGTGAAGAGGAGCCCGACCGCGGAGAAGAGGAGCCCGCCGAAGAACGCGATCGGAACGACCCAGAGGCCCGTGGGCCACGACACGAGGCCGAGCGCGCCGAGCACGCCGAGCATGATGGTCGCGGCGATCATGGACTTCGACGTCGCCCAGAGGAGCTCGCCCAGGATGACGTCCTCGACGAGGAGCGGGGTCGCGAGGATCGCGTCGAACGTCTTCTGGTAGTACATGCGCACGTAGGACGAGAAGGTCGACTCGAAGAACGCCCAGAACATGATCGCGACCGCGACGATGCCGGGCGCCATGAACTCGAGATAGCCGAGCGTCCGCCCGTTGTACTCGACGTGCCGGATGAGCTGTCCCAGCCCGAGTCCGAACGCGAGCACGTAGAGGATCGGCTCGAGGAGCGGCGGGAGGAACTCCGTCTTCCAGGTGGTGAAGTAGACGTCCGCGTCCCGCTGCCACACGCGGAGCGCGCGGAACGAGAGATTGCGGAGCGTCGCGCGCATCTAGTCGCGGAGCGCCCGTCCGGTGAGCTTCAGGAACACGTCCTCGAGCGTGGCCCGCCGGATGAGCCGCTCCTGTCCCGGGAATCGCTCGTCGAGGAGCCGCTCCACGTGATCGTCCGCGCCCGGGTAGTAGTAGAGCCGGTCGCCCACTTCCTCGAGCCGTCCCGGGAGAGTCGAGAGGAATTCGGCGAACGCGCGCTCGTAGTTCCACGCTTCCACCACCGTGCTCCCGACCTCGCGCAGGACGAGATCGGCGGGCGACCCCTCCATCAATATTTTCCCGTTGTCGATCACGACGACGCGGTCGCAGAGCTGGGCGGCCTCCTCCATGTAGTGCGTGGTCAGGAGCACCGTGACGCCGGTCGCGCGGAGGCTCCGCACCCGTGTCCAGATGGCGTGGCGCGCCTGCGGATCGAGGCCCGTCGTGGGCTCGTCGAGGATCAGGACGCGCGGCTCGTTCAAGAGCGCGCGCGCGAGCACGAGGCGCCGCTTCATGCCGCCCGAGAGCTCCTGCACGCCGCTCTTCTTCCGGTCCGAGAGCTGCACGAAGTCGAGGAGCCTCTCGGCTCGGTCCCGGATCTCCCGCCCCGGGATGCCGAAGTAGCGGCCGTAGGCGAGGAGGTTCTTCAGGACGTCGAAGTCGGGGTCGAGGTTGTCCTCCTGCGGACAGACGCCGAGCATGCGCTTCACCTCGCGCGGGCTCGTGCGCACGTCGACGCCGTACACCGTCGCGGTGCCGGACGTCGGCGGGAGAAAGCAGGAGATCATCCGGACGGTGGTCGTCTTGCCCGCGCCGTTCGGTCCGAGGAATCCGACCACCTCGCCCGGCGCGACGTCGAATGAGACGCCCCGCACGGCCTCCATGCCCGCGTAGCTCTTGCAGAGATCGCGCGCCTGGATGGCAGATGTTCCCGGAAGCCCGTTCATGCAGCGAGTTTAGCACGCGCCTTAGGGCGGCCCGGCAGGGGCATGAGAGCCTCGGCGGTTGAAGCGGTGCTGCGCGAGCGGTACCCTCCCGGGGTTCGAGCATTTGGGGGTCCCGCCAGTTACTCTCATTCCCGGAGGCACAGGATGGTTCGCCGTGGATTCTTGCTGTTCGCCGCACTCGTTCTCGCCGTCACACCCATGACCCTGCACGCGCAGACGGGCACCACGCCGCCTGCGACGACGCCGCCCGCAAGCACGCCGCCTGCGACGACTCCGCCCGCAAGCACGCCGCCACCCGCGACCACGACCCCGGTGCCTGCAACCGACACGGCTCCGGGCGCGGAAGCCGCGAAGCCCACGCCCAAGTCCGCGATCCTCGCGATGCCGGAGGGCCCGCCCGCCGAGCTCAAGAAGCTCGCGCAGCTCGTCGGCAACTGGAACTCCACCGTGCACGTCTACGCGAGCCCGATGGCTCCGGAGTCGGAGACCGCGGGCAAGTCGAACTACGGATGGGCCTTCGGTGGGATGCACCTCGAGGGCAAGCACCAGATGAAGATGAATGGGAAGCCCTTCGACGGGCGCTCCACGTGGGGCTACGACACGCAGAAGAAGCAGTACCAGATGATCTGGACCGACACGATGATGCCGTCGGCGTTCGTGTACTACGGCACGTTCCCCACCGACAACTCTCTCTCTCTCTTCACGACGTATATGATCGGGGACAAGCCGGTGACCGAGAAGGTCGACGTCCAGTTCCCGGACGCCAACTCCTACGTCCTGACGATCCAGAACGACATGTCCGGATCGATGCAGAAGGTGATGGAGGAGAAGGGCAAGCGCGCGGCCGGAAACGCGACCGCGAAGGGGAAGTCGACGGCCAAGAAGTCCACGGCCTCGAAATCCACCACGAAGAAGGCGGGCTGAGCGGGTCCGAACAAAGAACGCGAAACGGGCGGTCCGGCATGGCGCCGGGCCGCCCGTCGCTT
>DASTKC010000088.1:0-2931 GCA_035716085.1 Candidatus Eiseniibacteriota bacterium
CCCGAGACGATGCCGCCCGGCGATCTCCCGGTTCCCTGGGAGCACCCGCTGGTGCGCCAGACCATCGAGGACTGCCTCCATGAGGCGATGGACGTGGACGGGTTCCTCGAGGTCCTGCGTGGTCTCCGCGACGGCCGTATCCGCCGTCACGCGGTCGACACGCGCGAGCCCTCGCCGTTTGCGCGCGGCATTCTCAACGTGATGCCGTACGGATTCCTCGACGACGCGCCGCTCGAGGAGCGCCGCACGCAGGCGGTGAGCGCGCGTCGCGGACTCGATCCCGAGATCGCGGACACGCTCGGCGCGCTCGACCCGGACGCCGTGGCGCGCGTGCGCGAGCAGGCGTGGCCGGAGCCCGAGAGCGACGAGGAGACGCACGAGGCACTCTTGTGGATGGGCTACGTCACGGAATTCGAGGCGGAGGATTCGGGGTGGACGGAGTGGATCGACTCGCTCCGCGCGGGCGGACGCGTCGTGCCGTTCCAGAGTCTCGAGGGTCCGGCCTGGCGCGCGGTGGAGACGGTCGTGGATCCGGTGGCGCTCGTCCGCGGGCGAATGGAAGCGCTCGGTCCGGTCGTCGTCCTCGCGCCGGGCGAGGCTCCACCCCCGGCGCCCCGCGGTGACGAGCGCATGCGGGCGATTCCGTTCCTGCCCGCCGGGGCCGAGGCTTCCTTGCTGCAGCTCGAGGTCGAGGGTTCGGTGCTTCGCTGCCGCATCGAAGCGAGGCGCGCCTTCTGCGACCGGCGTCTCCTCGCGCGCATCCATCGCGATACGTTGGAAAGGCTGCGCCGCGAGATCGAGCCCGTGACCGCCGCCGAGTTCTGGCGCTTCCTCACGTGCTGGCAGCACGCGGCCGACGGCTACCAACTCGAGGGCCCGCGCGGCGTCGTGGAAGTCGTGCGGCAGCTCGCCGGATTCGAGATCGCGGCGGCCGAGTGGGAGGGGGCCGTGCTTCCCTCCCGCGTCCAGGGATACAGGCAGGAGTGGCTCGACCAGGTCACGCTCTCGGGCGAGGTTGCGTGGGGACGCCTCTGGGGAGGAGGGCGCTCACCGATCCGGACGACGCCCATCTGTCTCGTGCCGCGGGAGGATCTCGATCCTTGGCTCGCGGTCGCGTCCGGAATTCCGGTGTCGGAGCCGGCCCTCGCGGAGAACGACGAGGGGTCGCTCGAGCAGGATGGCGCGTCGGCGGAGCCTTTGCGCTCGTCCTACGCGGAGGTCCTGCTCGAGCTCCTCGACCGGAGCGGCGCCACGTTCACGCGCGATCTCGAGCGCCGCTCGGGAATGCTTCCGTCCCACGTCGCGATGGGACTCGCCGAGCTGATCGCCGCGGGCGCCATCACCTGCGATTCCTTCGGCGGCATCCGGCGCCTCATCACGCCGCCGAGCCGCCGGCGCGGCGTGATGAAGCACGCTCCGTTCTCACCCTCGGGTCGCTGGTCACGGCTCCGCGAATCGCGGACCGAATCCGCAGGGCCGGTCGATCCCGCGCTCGTCGAGTTCGCAGCGACCCAGCTCCTCGCGCGCTACGGCGTGGTGTTCCGGCGCGTGCTCGACCGCGAGCGGATTCCGGTTCCCTGGCGGGATCTCGTGCGGGTCTATCGACTCCGAGAATTGCGCGGCGACGTGCGCGGCGGGCGATTCGTGCAGCGATTCGCGGGCGAGCAGTACGCGCTGCCGGAAGCGGTGGACCTCATGCGCCGGCTGCGCCGCGAGCGCGCGGACCGCGGCAAGGGGCTCGTGGTGTCCGCGGCCGATCCGCTCAACCTGGATGGAATCCTGACCCCCGAGCCGCGCGTCCCGGCGCAGGCTAGGCGGCAGGTGCTGGTGGCCTGAGCTTCGACCGCATCGCGCGGTCGACCTCCGCTCCGACGCGCGCGCTGATCTCCGGCACGGCATCCACGTCCGCGGCCTGCGTGCGGAAGTTCACGATGCAGGCCCGGAGCACGTACCGCCCCTCGACGATCGCGTTCGAGACGAAGATCTCCCCCTCCTCCTGGAGCCGTTCCAAGATGGACTGATTCAGCTCGTCCAGGTATCGCGCCACGTCCTCTTCCCCAAAGCGCGCCCGGAGATCCTCCGGGACGTAGCGATACGTGGCGATGCTCAGGACCTGCGTTACGAGCTCGAGGTCGGTGCGCCGCGCGATCGCCTCCGCCATGCGGCGCGAGAGGCGGATGTCGTCGCCGATCATGCGCCGGTAGCCCGAGGCGCCCGCCTGCCGCAGCATCAGCCAGACCTTGAGCGCGCGGAATCCGCGGGAGTTCTGTGGTCCGAGGTCGAGGAAGTTGATCGCCTCCTCGTCGAGGTGATAGTAGGGCGGGCGGTACGAGAACGCGCTCCGGAGGCGCCCCGCCTCCCGGATCAACGTGCATCCCGCTTCGAGCGGAGCGTAGAGCCACTTGTGCGGATCCACCGCGATCGAGTCGGCGGCCGAGAGACCCTTCAGGGCCGTGGGCGCGTCGGGCAGCGCGGCGGCGAGCCCGCCGTACGCGCCGTCGACGTGGAACCAGAGTCCCCGCTCGCGGCAGAACGCGGCGATCTCCGGGAGCGGATCGATCGCGCCGGTGCTCACCGAGCCGGCGGTGCCGACGACGAGGAAGGGCCGGTCTCCTGCCGCGCGGTCCGCGTCCACCTGGGCGCGAAGCGCGTCCAGATCCATGGTCTGATCCCGCTTCACCGGGATCCATCGAACCGCCTGCTCGCCGATGCCCGAGAGATCGGCCGCCTTCTGAATCCAGGTGTGCGTCTCGGCGGAGCCGTACACGCGGAGCTGTGGGCCGGCGGCCACGCCCTTGGCGCGCACCGGCCAGTCCGCGTGGGCCGCGCGCGCCGCATAGAACGCGACGATGTTGGCCATGTTGCCGCCGCTCACGAGGATTCCCTCGGCCGCTGGGAATCCGATCAGCTCCCCGATCCAGCGCAGAGTCT
>DASTKC010000089.1:0-12389 GCA_035716085.1 Candidatus Eiseniibacteriota bacterium
CCCTCCCCCGGCTCGGTGGATGTGCTGCTCGACGTGCTGAAGCAAGAGAGCTGGTATCTGCGCGATCAGGCGGCCCGGGCACTGGCGACGATGGGTGAGGCGGTGGTGGACCGCTTGATCGACATGCTCGAAGTCGGCCTCTGGTACACGCGGAGCGCGGCGGCATCCGCACTCGGTCGGATGGGACTTCCCGTCGCGGCCTCGCCGCTCGTTGCGCTCTTGCGCGATCCCAACCGCACGGTGCGCGATTCCGCACGCGACGCGCTCGTGCATATCTGCGGGAACGAGGTGGGAGCGTTCGCGGTGGCGTCCGCGGTGCACGAGCTGGCGGAGCGCGCACAGCGCTTTGCGATCGATGGACTCGCCTCGCGGGATCCCGCGGCCGCGGAACGGATCCTCGCGATCCTCGCGGATCCGGGAGCCAGAGCCGTCGCCGAACGGCGACCCGCGGCCCGCGCGGTGAATGAGGACGGCGTCCACTGGGATGTCGTCATCGGTGAAGAGGAACCGAAGCAGGGTACCGCCTGAGATGGGGTGCGCCGGGCCCCGCGCGGCCCGGCGTCTAGACGTGGGGGGACGTGGTGGCGGTGGAAGTCATGGAGACGCTCCGGCGGGCTCTACCTCAGGGACAGTGGCCCAGGAGGGAACGTGCGCCCGACGACATCCTCCTCGATCGTGGGGCCGCGATCCTCGAGGCCTGCGGTGCGCGCGCGGTGCCGCCCGAAAGCCCGACCTATCCGCGGGGTCTCCGCGATCTCGACAAGCTCGAGCGCGACGATTCCCTTCGACCTGACCCGCGCGTCCGCCGCTCCAAGAAGCTTCCGACCGTCTTCCTTCGTGGATCCTGGAGCTCCGAGCGCACCGTCGCCATCGTGGGCTCGCGCCGCGCGACCCTCGACGGCGTCCGCGTCGCAAGGGAGCTCGCAGCGTCCCTCGCCGCCAGCGGCATCGCCGTGGTGAGCGGACTCGCGCAGGGAATCGACGCCGCCGCGCACGAGGGAGCCCTCGACGCCGGAGGGCGAAGCGGCGCCGTTCTGGGAACGTCGATCGAGGCTTCTTTTCCCGCATCTCACGCCGGTCTCCAAGAGAGACTCGCCGACTCGCTCGGCATCATGACGGAGGTCTTCCCGGGATCGCCTTCGAGTTCGCGCTCGTTCTCCGAGCGGAACCATCTCCTCGCCGCGATCTCGGATCTGACCCTCATCGTTCAGGGCGACGGCAAGAGCGGCGCGCTCATCACGACCGGCGCGGCCCGCGCCATGGAGCGCCCGGTCGGGGCCGTGCCGTGGGACATCTACGAGGCGCTGGGCGCCGCGAGCCATCGTCTCCTTCATGACGGCCACGCCGTCTTGATTCGCGGTCCCGAGGACGTGCTTGCGCTTCTCGGACTCGCGCCCGAAGTCGTCCCTCAGGCCGCGCGACCGTCACTCCCGCGACTCGATGGAGCGGAATCGCTCGCGCTCGCCGCGATCGGCCCCGTCCCTCGCGCGTTCGACGAGGTCGCCGCCGCGTCGGGCCTCACGGCCGCCGAGCTGGGCGCCGCGCTCCTCAAGCTCGAGATCCTCGGACTCGCGCGACGCGAAGCGGGAGGGCGCGTGCGGCGAACCCCGGGCGTCCCATCGCCGGGTCGTTCCACCGGCGTGGCCTGACGTGGGGCGGAAGCGGCCGTTCCGTCCGCTGCGCCAGGCCATCGAGGCGAGCGCGCTCCGCACGCTGGGATGGATCGCGCGGTCCCTCTCCTTCGAGCGCGCGAGCGATCTGGGCGCCTTCATGGGACGCGCGGCGTGGCGTCTCCTCGGCCGCCGCCGCCAGATCGCGATCGACAATGTCACGCGCGCGCTCGGTCCGGAGCCGGGGGGCGAGCCGGCCGAGGTGATCGCGCGCCGCGCTGTGGAGCAGCTCGGCCGGACCTTCGTCGAGTTCCTGGCCCTCCCCGCGCACTCGCGAGAGTCGCTCCTCGCTCGGATCGAGCTCACCGGCTTCGGCCCCGCACGGCAGTGGAAGGAGGAAGGGAAGGGCGGCGTCTTCCTCACCGGACATTTCGGAAACTGGGAGCTCTTGGGGGCGGCGTTCGGATGGACATACGGGCCGGTTCACTACGTGCTGCCGCGGCAGACCAATCCGGCGAGCGACGCCTACCTGAACGAGATCCGGCGCGATCTCGGGATCACCTGCCACGTCATCGAGGACGGGATGCTCGCGCCGATGCGTGTGCTCAAGCGCGGCGGGTTCCTCGGCATGCTGCCCGATCAGGACGCGCGGAAGATCGGGATCCACGTGCCGTTCTTCGGACGTCCGGCGTCGACGCTCACGGGACCGGCGCGCCTCGCGATCGCGGCGAACGTTCCCATCGTGATCGCGATGATGGAGCGAACGGGGCGCGGCCGCTTCCGCGCGTGGGTGGTGCGCGTCCTCGAGCCGTCACCGGGCGCCGACGAGCGCTCCGAGATCGAGCGGCTCACGCGCGACATCAACGAGGCGTTCGAGGACGTGATCCGCGCGCGTCCGGATCACTGGTACTGGATCCACCGGCGGTGGAAGACGCCGCCGCCCGCGACTGAGCCCGCCGCTGCCGCGGCGCTCAGGAGGTCGTGAAGCCGATCCCCTTCGACTGGTTCTCGTCGAGCGTGTGGATCTTGCCGTACGACTCCTCGTACTTCTTCACGTTCGTCTCGAGCGCGTTCAGGAGCGCGCGCACGTTGGGCGGCGTCATCACCACCCGCGCGAAGACCTTGCTCTTCGGCGTTCCGGGCAGCACCCGCGCGAAGTCGAGCACGAACTCCGACAGGGAGTGGCTGATCACGACGAAGTTCGAATAGATCCCCTCCGCCTCGCGCTCGCCGATCTCCATGTTGAGCTGTGGCGGCCCTCCAGGGCCGGAACGCTTGCCTTCCATTGATAATCCTCCTCTTTTCAATGAGTTACATCTGGACGCTCACCTCAAGATAAGGCCCCAACCTGCCGTAAATCAATTCGTATCAAGGGCGGGAGCCTCCGTGGCTCCGTCGGGCCACGGGCCCACCAGCCCCGAGCGCTGCCCACGACTTGGAACCGGAGGGGAATGGATGGGCGTCAAGCGGTCGTCCGGAGCGGCACGGGTGGAAGAGCAGCTCGTCCTCGAGTGGAAGCGCTACGCGGCCCGCCGTGCGCGCTCGGCCGACAAGGTCGCGGCCGGCGCGTGCTACCTCGAGTCCCGGCCGTGCCCGTTCGAGGCCCGCCCCGATTTCGAGACGCGCTTCGTCCAGGACTGCGTCCACTGCGCGCGCCTCCACGACGCCGCCGAGCGGACGGGCGTCGCGGTGCCCGGATCGTCGGGCGTGCTCCCGACCTTGCCGCTCCTGACCCGGCTCCTCGAAGAGGAAGGCAATGGCCTCGCGATGTCCGCGGGCGGGGACGGCGAGGATGGACGCTGGCGCGCCGCGGCCGTCTTCCTGCGCGCGCTCCCGCTGCTCCACGCGTCGTCGCTTTCGGATCGCACCGCGCGGATCCTGCTCGCCGCGATCGCGCGGGCGTACGAGGACGTGGTCGACACGGCCCTCTTCTTCGAGGTGTCGTCCGAATCCTCGTCGCTCTCGCTCCTCGCCGCGTTCCGCCACGCCGATCTCGACGTGGGTCTCCCCGCCTCCGGAGGTCCGATCGACGTGGACGCGCTGGAGTCGACCGGCGCGTTCGATGGCGCGGTGTTCGATCGCCTGCGCGAAGGACCGATCCCACTCGATCAGGATCGCGATCTCATCTCGGACGCGGTCTTCGAAGGGCGCACGGCGATCGTGCCGCGTCCCTCGCGCGAGCTCAGGCTCCCGGCCCTCCTGGTCGAGCACCTTCCGGATGCGCCGGTCGCGATCCTGCCGGTCTTCGGTCGTGAGCGCGTCCGGGGCCTTCTCGTGGTCTCGGCGGCGGCGGGCATCGCCGGATGGACGTCGGACCAAATGGAGCTCCTCACCGCGATCACGTCCCAGACCGGGATCGCGCTCGAGGCGGCGGGGCTTCTCGACGTGGCGCGACGCCGGGGAACCGGGCTCCGCGCGCTGCTCGGGCTCGCCACCGCGTCGCTCAAGACGCAGCGCCCTGAGATTCTCGAGGCGGCGCTCTCGACGCTCGCGGCGTCGCTGGAAGCTCCCGTGGGCGTCGCGTGGACCTGGCAGCCGCGCGGCACCGAAGCGGGGCCGACGCGTCCCGACGCGCTACCCGTGACTCACGGAGATCCCGCGGCGGAGGAGGCCGACCTTCTCGAGATGGGGGTCTCGCTCCGCCACTGGCTCGAGGCTGACCCGAGGCCGATCGTGATCGACGACGTGCGGACCGATCCCCGCCTTCCGGGGACGCTGCCGCCTAAGTGGCTCTCGGCGCTCGCGGTCCCGCTCAAGTCGGAGGAGGTGGTCCGCGGCGCCGTGCTGCTCGTCCGGACCGGCGCGGAGGGCGCGTCGCCGCGTCCCTTCCCGTCCGACGACGTCGCGATCGCGGAGCTCGGCGCGTCGATCGTCGCGCTCGTCGCGACGCGCGATCACGTGGAGGGCGCCGCGGCGCGCACCGAGCGGCGCGTGCAGGAGCTCGAAGCGCAGCTTCGCCACACGGACAAGATGTCGGTCGTCGGCGAGCGCGGCATCCAGGTGGCGCAGGAGATCCGGAACCCGATCGCAGCGATCACGGGATTCGCGCGGCGCGCGCTCCGCACGATGGAAGAGGGGGATCCGAACCGGGAAGCGATCGAGATCATCCTCCGCGAGACCGACCGCCTCGAGCGGATCCTGGTGGAGCAGGTGTCACTCGCGCAGATGACGCGCCCGAGGCTCAAGCTCCAGAGCCTCAACGCGCTCGTGCAGGAAGTGCTCGAGCTCCAGTCGGAGGAATTGGTGCGCCGCCGCGTGCGGCTCTTGAAGCGACTCTCGCCCGAAGTGCCGAGCCTCCTTCTCGACGGCGAGAAGATGAGGCACGTGCTCCTCCACATCCTCCAGTACGCGCTCCAGCAGGTCCCGAGCGGCGGCCGCGTGCGCGTCGAGACCCGGACCGGAACGGGACACGTGCAGGCCGAGATCGCGCACGACGGGCCCAAGACGCCGGGCGAGAGCCTCGACCGTCTCTTCGTTCCGTTCTCCATGTCGCGGCGCTATGGCGCGGGGGTGGGGCTCGCGGTCGCCTACCAGATCGTGCGGGAGCACGGCGGGGAGATCCGGGCGCGGAGCGAAGGGGACTGGAGCAGCATCCTCACCATTTATCTGCCGGTCCGCGAGAACCAGGACCGCCGCGGCAAGCCCGACCGGCGGGCCGGCCGCAACGACCGCAGACGCCGCCTGGCCTAGCGCCTCCCGGCGCGCCCGGAACCCGGTCCCGGCGTTGACCCTCGCGCTTCCACCGTGGTAGAGTCGTCGCCCGGCGCGACCCTAGCTCAGTTGGTAGAGCACCACACTGAAAATGTGGGTGTCCGCAGTTCGATTCTGCGGGGTCGCACCACTTTATGTCTGCCTGATCGCGTATCACGCGACTTCGCTATCGGGCTGGTGTAGCTCAGCTGGTAGAGCACGTCACTCGTAATGACGGGGTCACCGGTTCGATTCCGGTCACCAGCTCCACTCCCCGGGTCGGCCGGCCCAGACCCTCGGCCACTCACGGACGTTCACGATCACGCCGCGCGCCCCTCAAGGGGCCGCGGCGCACGCACGGGGCCATTCCATGACCGATCCATCCCGTAACGACCCGCTCTCGGGGCTCATGGTGAGCGCGTCCGGCGTGCGGGGCATCGTCGGGGAGGCCCTGACCCCCGACGTCGTGCTTCGCGTGACGGCGGCGCTCGGCTCCTTCCTGAAACCCGGCCCCATCGTCGTCGGGCGGGACACGCGCCCGACCGGGGCCTGGATCTCCCGGTTCGTCCACGCGGTCCTCGTCGCCTCGGGGCGGGACGTCGTGGACGTCGGGATTGCGCCGACCCCCACCGTTCTCTTCGCCATCCGCCACCACGACGCTGCCGGTGGCATCGCGGTCACCGCCAGCCACAACCCCGCTCCCTGGAACGCGCTCAAGCTCTTCGGTCCGGGGGGAACCTTTCTCAGCCCGGCGCAGTCCGAAGAGGTTGCACGGCGGGCGCGCGAGGGTGGGCGCTCCTGGGCGCGGCACGACGGGATCGGCGCCTTCCTGGCCGATGACGAGGCGATCCGGCGGCACCGGGATGCGATCCTCGCGCTTCCGGCGCTCACCCCGGATCGGATTCGCGATCGGCGGTTCCGGGTCGCCGTGGACGCGGTCAACGGCGCCGGATCGATCGCGGGCCCCGCGATCCTCGAGGCGCTCGGGTGCGAGGTGCACGCGATCCACTGCACGCCGAACGGGAACTTCCCGCGCGTGGCGGAGCCCTTGCCCGAGAATCTCGGGGACCTGGGCGCCGAGGTGAAGCGCACCGGCGCCGCGGTGGGCTTCGCGTACGATCCGGACGCGGACCGGCTCGCGATCGTGGACGAGGCGGGGCGTCCGATCGGCGAGGAGCGGACGGTCCAGGTCGCGGTCGACTGGGCGCTCGCGCGCACGCCGGGTCTCGTGGTGGTGAACGCGTCGACCTCGATGGGGGTCGAAGCGATCGCGAAGCGGCACGGATCGACCGTGCTTCGATCGCGCGTGGGCGAGGCGCACGTCGCGCAGCTCCTCCTCGAGCGCGAGGGGACCATCGGCGGTGAAGGGAACGGCGGCGTGATCTATCCCGCGCTCCACGCGACGCGGGACGGGATCCTCGCGGCCGCAATCACGCTCGACTGGCTCGCGCAGGACGCGCGTCCCTTGTCCGCGCGGATCGCGGAGCTGCCGCCGCTCGTCATGGTGAAGAAGACGCTGCCGCTTCGTCTTAACGACGCCGCGGCGCTCACCGAAGCGCTCGCGCGTAGCTTCCCGGACGCGGAGCGGAATGTATTGGACGGCGAAAAGTACCTCTGGGAAGATGCATGGGTACAAGTGCGCGCATCCGGGACGGAGCCCATCGTGCGCATCATGGCGGAGGCGGGTTCGCGCGAGCGCGCGGACGACCTCGTCCGCCGCGCGGCCGACGCGGTCGGCCGCTCTCAAGGCAGCGCAGCGAACAAAGCCTGAGGGGGGCTTCTAGCATGTGCGGCATCGTTGGCTATGTCGGTCCGCAGGAGTCTGTCCCGATCCTGCTCGAGGGGCTCCGCCGGCTCGAATATCGCGGCTACGACAGCGCGGGCGTCGCGATCCTGAACGGCGAAGGCATCAAGATCAAGAAGGCCGCCGGCAAGATCTCGGTGCTCGAAGAGCTCCTCAAGTCGGGGGGCCGGCCCAAGGGCACGCTGGGCATCGCGCACACGCGCTGGGCCACCCACGGCGTCCCGAACACGGTGAACGCCCATCCCCATGTCGACTGCAAGGGCAGGATCGCCGTCGTCCACAACGGCATCATCGAGAACTACTCCACCATCAAGACCAAGCTCGCGCAGGAAGGGCACACGTTCACCACGGACACCGACACCGAGGTGATCGCCCACCTGATCGAGAAGTTCTACGACGGGAACATCGAGAAGGCGGTCGCGGCGGCGGTGCGCCTCCTCACGGGGACGTACGGCATCGCGGTCATCTGCACCGACGATCCCACCAAGATCGTGGGCGCGCGCCATGGGAGCCCGCTCGTCGTCGGGATCTGCGACTCCGAGTACATCCTCGCGTCCGACGTGTCGGCGATCATCCGCCACACGAACCAGGTCGTGTACCTGGATGACGAGGAGATGGTCGTCATCACGCCGGCGGGGATCCATACGAGCACGATCCGCGAGGAGGCGACGACCAAGAAGGTCGAGACCGTCGATTGGGACCTCGAGATGATCGAGAAGGCGGGCTACCCGCACTTCATGCTCAAGGAGATCTGCGAGCAGCCGCAATCGATCTCGAACACGCTCCGCGGCCGGCTCCTCGCCGAGGAGGGAATGGCGCGGCTCGGCGGTCTCAACATGACCGCGGCCGAGCTCCGCGCGATCCAGCGCGTCGTGATCACCGCGTGCGGCACGTCGTGGCACGCCGGATTGATCGGCGAATACCTTATCGAGGAGCTCGCGCGGATCCCGGTCGAGGTCGAGTACGCCTCCGAGTTCCGCTACCGGAATCCGATCCTCGAGCCGGGCACGATCGTGCTCGCCATCAGCCAGTCCGGAGAGACGGCGGACACGCTCGCCGCCATGCGCGAAGCGAAACGCAAGGGCGCCCGGGTGCTCGGCGTCTGCAACGTGGTCGGCTCGACCATCGCGCGGGAGTCGGACGGCGGCGTCTACATCCACGCGGGGCCGGAGATCGGCGTCGCGTCGACGAAGGCGTTCACATCGCAGGTGGCAGCCCTCGCGCTCTTCACGCTCTACCTGGGGCGGCTGGGCGAGCTCTCGCCCGCATTGGGAACGGAGCTCGTGCGCGAGCTCGAGGCGATCCCGGGGAAGATCGAGAAGATTTTGGCCGGCGCCGAGTCCATCCGCGCGATCGCCAAGGCGAACAGCCACCACAACAACTTCCTCTACCTCGGACGCGGCGTGAACTTCCCGGTCGCGCTCGAGGGGGCGCTCAAGCTCAAGGAGATCTCCTACATCCACGCCGAGGGCTATCCCGCCGCGGAGATGAAGCACGGCCCCATCGCGCTCATCGACGACAATATGCCGGTCGTCTTCATCTGCACGCAGGACTCGGCCTACGAGAAGGTCCTCTCCAACATGGAAGAGGTCCGCGCGCGGAAGGGGAAGATCATCGCGGTCGCGTCCGAGGGGGACACGCACGTCGGCACGAAGGCGGATCACGTCCTCTACATCCCGCGCACCATGGGGCCGCTCACGCCGCTCCTCTCCGCGATCCCGCTCCAGCTCCTCGCGTACTACATCGCGGTCGAGCGCGGATGCGACGTGGACCAGCCGCGCAATCTCGCGAAGAGCGTGACGGTCGAGTGAGCGACGCGAAGGTCGAAGCCGGCCGCATCGTCCAGACCGACAGCGCGCCGAATGCCATCGGCCCCTACGTGCAGGGACGGACCGGCACCCTCGCGGGGCGATGGATCGTCACCTCGGGGCAGGTCGGGATCGACCCCGCAACGCAGAAGCTCGTGTCCGGCGGCGTCGTCGCCGAGACGGAGCGCGCCATCCAGAACCTCGAAGCCATCCTCAAGGCGGGCGGTGGATCGCTCGCCGACATCGTGAAGACCACGGTGTTCCTCGCCGACATGGCGGAGTTCCGCGCGATGAACGAGGTCTACGCCAAGATGATGGGGGAGCCGTTCCCCTCGCGCAGCACCATCGCCGTCCGCGAGCTGCCGCTCTCCGCCCGGGTCGAGATCGAGGCCTGGGCGTTCGTGGCGTGAGCCACACCCGCGAGGACATCTTCCGCCTCACCGAGCAAGTCTCCTGCGCTGGCTGAGCGTCGAAGCTGGGTCCGGAGGACCTGCGCCAGGTGCTGAAAGGGCTCCCGGCTCCACCGAGGAGCGGGCGAGTGCTGGTCGGCCCCGAAACATGGGACGATGCCGGCGTGTACAAGATCTCGCCCAAGCTCGCTCTCGTCCAGACGGTGGACTTCCTGACCCCGGTCGTGAACGACCCCCAGGACTATGGCAAGATCGCCGCGGCCAACGCGCTGAGCGACGTGTACGCGATGGGCGGGAAGCCCGTGTCCGCGCTCTCGATCGTCTGCTTCCCGGAGGGAGGCGACCTCGAGATCCTGCGCCTCATGCTGAAGGGAGGCGCGGAGATGCTGCGCAAGGCGGGCGTGGCTCTTCTCGGCGGACATTCGGTGCGCGACCGCGAGATCAAGTTCGGCTTCGCGGTGACGGGGGAGATCCATCCCAAGCGCGTGATCGCGAACTCGGGCGCGAGGAAGGGGGACCTCCTCGTGCTCACGAAGCCGCTCGGGATCGGGATTCTCGCGACCGCGCTGAAGCGCCGGCTCCTGCCGAAGGCGACGCTGGCTCTGGCGACGCGCCAGATGCAGCAGCTCAACGAGGCCGCAGCGGCCGCGATGCAGGTCGAGCGCGCGACCGCCGCGACCGACATCTCGGGCTTCGGCCTGCTCGGGCACTCGCTCAACATCGCGCGCGCGAGCAAGAAGACGATCCGGATCTGGAGCCGCGCGGTGCCGCTCCTGCCCGGCGTGCTCGAGTTCGCGGCGAGCGGCGTGGCGCCGGCCGGGCTCCATTCCAACGCGGCGTACCTGGCCCCCGAAACGCGGTACGATGAGGCCGTTCCCGAGCCGCTTCGCATGGCGCTCGTGGATCCGCAGACTTCCGGAGGGCTCCTCATCGCCGTCGCGCCGTCGCGCGTGAAGACTCTCCTCGGCCGCCTCAAGCGCGCGCGCATCCAGGCGGCCGTGATCGGCGAAGTGCTCGCGCGCGCCGCCGCGCCCATCGAGGTCGCGGCTTGACCGGAAGGGGACGGATGGGTTCTGGTGGACTCCGAGGACTTCAAATCCTTCTGTCGGGCGTCTCTGACGTCCGAGGTGGGTTCGATTCCCACACGTTCCCGCCACGCCCCGTGCGTGGATAGACCCGCGACCGGGGCCAAGGCGTACCGCCTCCTCCTCGCGCTGGCCGTCGTCGCCGTTCTCGCTCCGGGAGTCGCTCGGGCGCAGGTGCCCGGCGCCTCGCCGGGCGGTGTGATCGTGCCTCCTCCGCGGGACTCCGTGGTCGTCACGCCGAGCGTGCCGCAAGCGCCCGAGCCCAAGAAGGAGAAGGCGGTCCCCGACACGACCAAGCACCGCTCGTCCCCGTTCAAGGTGATGCTCCGCTCGGCCGCCCTGCCGGGGTGGGGTCAGGTATACAATGGCAAGCTGCTCAAGGCCGGCGTCGTGGTGGCGGGCGAAGGCTTTCTCGTGTACAAAGCGTTGTCGGAGCTGTCGAAGGAGAACGACGCGGTCTCGCGCATCGACTCCTCGACGCCGGGGACGCCCGAATACGATCAGGCCATCGAAGACCGGGAATCGCACATGAATCAGAAGATCAACTACATCTGGTGGACCGTCGCGGTCCATCTCCTCCAAATGGCCGACGCCTACGTCGACGCCAACCTCTCGGACTGGAGCGCCGAGGTCGGCCCCGACCCGGCGCAAGCCGCGGGGACGCGCGTCGCCCTGGCCTATCGCGTCCGGTTCTGAGCCCCACGACATGAAGCATCGCCAGAACGTCCGCAACTTCTGCATCATCGCGCACATCGACCACGGGAAGTCGACGCTGGCGGACCGGCTGCTCGAGCGAACCCAGACCGTGCCCAAGTCGAAGATGAAGGACCAGGTGCTCGACAACATGGACCTGGAGCGCGAGAAGGGGATCACGATCAAGTCGCACGCGATCGCGATGAACTACACGGCGAAGGACGGCAAGGCCTATCAGCTCAACCTCATCGACACGCCGGGGCACGTCGACTTCACGTACGAAGTATCGCGGAGCCTCGCGGCGTGCGAGGGGGCCATCCTGGTCGTCGACGCGTCGCAGGGCGTCCAGGCGCAGACCATCTCGAACCTCTTCCTCGCGCTCGACCAGAAGCTCACGATCGTGCCGGTCCTCAACAAGGTGGATCTCCCGGCCGCGATGCCGGACGAGGTCTCGCTCGAGGTGGCGCAGCTCCTTCACTGCGATCCCGACGACGTGGTGCGGGTCTCGGCCAAGGAAGGGCGCAACATCGAAGGCGTGCTCGAGGCGATCGTCGCCAGGGTCCCGCCTCCCGAGGATCGCCGCGATGGAACGCTCCAGGCGCTCATCTTCGATTCCGTCTTCGATCAGTTCCGCGGCGTCATCGTCTACGTGCGCGTGATGCGCGGGGTGATCACTCCCGGCGAGACCATCCTCTTCCACTCGACCAACACGCGGTACGAGGTGCTCGAGGTGGGCGTGCTCCGCCTCGGCCTCGAGCCGAGGAACGAGCTGATCTCCGGCGACGTGGGCTACGTGATCGCGAACGTGAAGGTGGTCGCGGACGCGAAGGTGGGGGACACGATCCTCGACGCGGGCGATCCCAAGCCGGAGCCGCTTCCCGGCTACCGTCCGGTCAAGCCGATGGTCTTCTCGGGGCTCTATCCGATGGAGGCCGAGAGCTACGAGTCGCTCAAGGAGTCGCTCGCGCGGCTCCAGCTGAACGACGCCTCGCTCACGTACGAGCCCGAGACGTCGCTCGCGCTCGGCTTCGGGTTCCGGTGCGGGTTCCTCGGGCTCCTCCACATGGAGATCGTCCAGGAGCGCCTCACGCGCGAGCACAACGTCAACCTCATCGCGACCGTCCCGAGCGTGGAGTACCACGTGCTCAAGACCGACGGCGAGGTGATCATCGTCGAGAATCCCGCGCTCATGCCGCCGGCCCAGCAGATCGAGTCGATCGAGGAGCCGTACGTGCGTGCGGCGGTCGTGGTCCCCATCGAGTACGTGGGGAACATCATGAAGCTCGCCC
>DASTKC010000090.1:0-5496 GCA_035716085.1 Candidatus Eiseniibacteriota bacterium
GAGCGTCGCGCGTGCCGGCGCACCGTCGAGCGCGCGCGCGAGCTGGCGCGAGACGACGCTCTGCGTCTCCTGCCGCTCCCGCTCCGCCAGGGGCTCCCCGATGCAGAGGAGTGGCGTGAGTCCGGCGCGCCAGGCGGCACCCAGCTTGGCGCGTGCCACGGCGTCGCTCTCGCAGAAGAGCCGCCGGCGCTCGGAGTGGCCGACGAGCACGTACTCGGCGCCGGCGTCGCGAAGCTGCTCGGCCGAGACCTCGCCGGTGAACGCCCCTTTGGGCTCCGAGTGACAGCTCTGACCGCCGAGCGCGGGTCCGGTGCGGCCGCGCGCTTCGCGCAGCGTCGCGAGCGCCGTGGCCGGCGGAAAGACGAGGAACGTGAGATCCGGATAGATCGCGCGCGCCTCGCCGCACGACGCGTAGAGCGCGCGCGCCTGTGCGAGGTCGAGGTTCATCTTCCAGTTTGCGGCGAGAATGCGGCTCATCGGGCCTCCGCGCGCGCCGCGCGCTCGAGCGCGGCGACGCCGGGCAATGTCTTCCCCTCGAGGAATTCGAGCGACGCGCCGCCGCCCGTCGAGAGGTGGCTGATCTTGCTCGCGAGGCCGGCCTGGTGCACGGCCGCGAGCGAATCGCCGCCGCCAACCACAGTGAAGGCGCCGCGGCGCGTGGCCTGCGCCACCGCCTGGGCCACACCGAGCGTCCCTTCCGCGTACGCCGGAACCTCGAAGATGCCCATGGGTCCGTTCCAGAAGATCGTGCGCGCCTCCGCGAGCGCGTCCTGGATCGCGTGGATCGACGCGGGGCCGATGTCGACGCCCGCCTGATCCTCGGGAATCGCGCCGACCGGGACGACATGGCCCGGATCGTCCCCTGTGATGCCCGACGCCGCGCGGCAGTCGGAGGGAAGCAGGAGCTTCTTCAGAGCCTCCGAATCCTCGAGCAGCTTGCGCGCGGTCTCGACGCGATCCTCCTCGACGAGCGAGCGACCGACTTCGATTCCCTTCGCCTTCAAGAACGTGAACATCATGCCGCCGCCGATCACGATCCGGTCGACACGAGGGAGCAGGTTCGTGAGGACATCGATCTTGCCGGAGATCTTGGCGCCGCCGAGGATCGCGACGTACGGCCGCTCCGGGCTCTCGAGGAGACGGCCGAGGGACTTCAATTCCTGCTCGAGCAGGAAGCCGGCCGCGCAGTCCGCGACGAAGGCGGTGATGCCCTCCGTCGAGGCATGGGCCCGGTGCGCGGCGCCGAATGCATCGTCCACGTAGGCGTCGCCGAGCGACGCGAGCGCCTTGGCGTAGGCGGGATCGTTCTTCTCCTCACCGGGATCGAAGCGCAGGTTCTCGAGGAGGAGCACGTCGCCGTCGTTCAGTGCTCGGGATGCGGCCTCCGCCTCGGCGCCGACCGCTGGCGCGGCGAAGGCGACCGGCTTGCGAAGGTAGCGCTCGAGCACCTCCCGCACGGGCCTGAGGCTCTGTTTCGGATCCGGCTTTCCCTTCGGACGCCCGAGATGGGAGGCAACCACCACACGCGCTCCCTTTTCGATCAGATACCGGAGCGTCGGGAGCGACGCGACGATGCGCGAGTCGTCCCCTACCTTGCCCTCCTGGTCGAGCGGGCAGTTCATGTCCACGCGGACGAAGACCCGCCGCCCCTGTACGGGGATCTCGCTCAGCCGGCGGAAGGCGGGCGCGCTCACGCCTTGCCCAGGAGAAGGAGCGCGTCGACCATCCGGTTCGAGAAGCCCCACTCGTTGTCGTACCAGGAGAAGACCTTCACAACGCGGTCGCCCGAGACCATGGTCAAGGGCGCGTCGAAGATCGAGGAGTGCGGATTGCCGATGATGTCGGACGAGACGATGGGATCCTCGTTGTACTGGAGGATGCCCATCAAGGGGCCCGTGGCCGCCTCCCGCATCGCATCGTTCACGCTCTGGATGCTCGCGGGCTTGGACACGTTCACCGTGAGGTCGACCACGGAGCCGGTCGCGACCGGCACGCGGATCGAGATGCCGTCGAGCCGCCCCTGGAGCGTCGGGAGGACGAGGCCGATCGCCTTGGCGGCGCCCGTCGAGGTCGGGATCATGGAGAGCGCGGCCGAGCGTGCCCGGCGGAGATCCTTGTGCGGCGCATCTTGAAGTCTCTGGTCGCTCGTGTAGGCGTGCACGGTCGTCATGAAGCCTCGGTCGATGCCGAAGGTCTTGTCGAGCACCGCGGCGACCGGCGCCAGGCAGTTCGTCGTGCACGAGGCGATCGAGACGACGGTGTGCTTGGCGGGGTCGTACGTGGAATCGTTCACGCCCATCACGAACGTGGCGTCCGCTCCCTTGGCGGGCGCGGAGACGAGCACGCGGCGCGCGCCGGCCGCGATGTGGCACGCGGCTTTGTCGCGATCCGTGAACTTGCCGGTGCACTCGAGGACCACGTCGATGCCGAGGTCCTTCCAGGGGAGTGCCGCGGGGTTCGCCTCGGAGAGCGCGCGGATCGACTTCCCGCCGACCGTGATGGTCGAGCCTTCGGCCGAGAAGCGCTCCGGCCATTGCCCGTGCACCGAGTCGTAGTGGAGAAGGTGCGCGAGGGTCTTCGCGTCCGTGATGTCGTTCACGGCGACGAAGTCGATCTCGACCTGGCGCTTGAGCGCCGCCCGGAGCACCAGGCGGCCGATCCGTCCGAACCCGTTGATCGCTACCCGCACGAACCCTCCTAGCTGAAGAAGACGCGGGCCATGTCGTAGAGCTCCGGCCCCACCTGCTTGATCGAACCGAGCGCTTCGGCGAGCGGCACGTCGACGATCGCGGTTCCACGGATCGCCACCATCCGCCCGAACCCGCCGCGCGCGACCAGGTCCACGGCGGACACGCCGAAGCGCGATCCGAGCACGCGGTCGAACGCGGTGGGCGACCCGCCCCTCTGGATGTGGCCGAGCACGCTGTAGCGCGTCTCGTACCCCGTGGTCTCTTCGATGCGCTCGGCGAGCGAAGCCCCCACGCCGCCCAAGCGGATGTGGCCGAACTCGTCGCGCTTGTCCCTCTGCTCGTGGAGCGGCTGCCCCGCGTCGTCGGCGAGCCGCGCCCCCTCCGCGACCACGATGATACTGAAATTCTTGCCCCGCTCGTGGCGGCGCTCGATGGCGTCCCTGATCTCCGCGAGGCGCACCGGAAACTCTGGAATTAGGATCATGTCCGCGCCCCCCGCGATGCCCGAGCCGAGCGCGATCCATCCGGCATGCCGTCCCATCACCTCCACGACCATGACGCGGTCGTGCGACTCAGCCGTCGTGTGGAGCCGGTCGATGGCCTCCGTCGCGATCGAGAGGGCGGTGTCGAAGCCGAAGGTGTAGTCGGTGCCGTTGACGTCGTTGTCGATCGTCTTCGGGACGCCCACGACCGGGAGTCCTGCCTTCGCGAGCTTGGCCGCAGCGCCGAGCGTGTCCTCGCCCCCGATCGCGATCAGGGCGCCGATGCCCCGCTTCTCGAGGGTCCGGCGGACCACCGCTTCCCCGTCCGGCTCCTTGTATGGATTCGTGCGGGACGTCCCGAGGATCGTGCCGCCGCGAGGAAGGATTCCCGAGACGGTGGTCAGGTCGAGGGGCTCGATCTCTTCACGCAGCATCCCTCTCCAGCCATGGCGGATGCCTTCGACGGTCCAGCCGTGCCCCGTGATGGCGCGCCGGACGACGGCGCGGATGACGGCGTTCAATCCGGGGCAGTCGCCCCCGCCGGTCAGTACCCCCACCTTCATCGAACGCACCCCTCCGCTCGCAGCAACGTCCACATCGACAACGAATTAGAGCGGCGGATTGTAGTGGGTCGGCGGGCCCTGCGTCAAGAGCGGCGTCCGGGCGGGCGCAGCGCTGGAATCCCCGCGGCTGAAGCCGCCAAGGGGTCAGTGGATGCTGGTGGTCGACGAGTAGTCGAGGGTGTAGTCGCCGTAGCCCTGCTGGTCCACGAAGACGAACTTGAGCCCCGAGGAGATCTCGTTCATCCCGAACCGCGGAACGAGCTCCTTCCCCTTCATGTCGTAGGTCCAGATCTCGTACGCGCGGTCGTCCGCGGTCCCGTCCGTGACGTCCGTGATCTGGGTCTTGGACTGAAGCGGGATCTTGTCGAGGTTGTAGCCGAGCGTCTTGGCGCCGACCGGCACCCGCTCGATCTTCACGTCGTCGGGCTCGCCATAACGGATGTAGACGCGACCGCGATCGCTGAACATGCCGCGCCCGAAGATCGAGTAGTGATTGTTTGCGTAGTTCACTCGCCTCAGGAACTCGTCCCGGATCTCGTTGTCCGCCGTGTCCGGGGTCGGATCCGCGTCACGCCAGAGCCGCTCCACCCAGCGCTCCTTGTCTCCCATCGAGAGCGAGCGGAAGACGAGGACCGAATCCGAGGGCATGAGCGTGGACGCCGTCACTTCGTAGAGGTCCGAAGCGTCGGGACGCCAGGAGTCGAGCGACCAGAGGACGTCGAACTCGCCGCGCGATTCCGCGGTGACGCCGCGCTCGTCCTTCACGCGGAGGGTGATCCAGTAGTGCCCTCCTGGGAACTCGGACGTGTCGATGCTCATCGCGTGCGGCCAGCCGGTCCCCTCGCTGATGCGGAGCGAGTCGACGCTCGTGAACACGGTGTCCCCCGACGCGGCGAAGATCCGCGTCTCGATCAGCCTCGTGGCCCCGCCCTCGGGAGGCGGATCGTCGTAGAGCTCGTAGTAGAGGGAGACCGCTTCCTGGAAGTGGCCGAAGTATCCGCTCGGCTGCGGCATCACGTCATACGGACCGCGTGCGAACGGCGACCCCTCGGAGCGCGGTTGCACGTCCCACGCGAAGAGGAGCCCGCTCAGGGCCGGGTTCTTGAAGAGCCAGGGCCCCATGTCGATCGTTCCCGTGACCTCACCCTGTCGCTTCTGCCCCTTCATCTTGTAGACGAATCCCATCCGGTCCATGTTCATGTCCTCGACCAGGACGCGATAGGTGTAGACGCCGGGCGGAGCCGCCAGCCCGACGGTGTAGATCTCGCCGAGAAGCGAATCGCGGACGGCGTAGATGTCGGTGCTCTGGAGAACGGCTTCGCGCTGGAGGTATCCGGCTCTCTTCCCCGACTTGCTCCACATCTCGACCGTGATGCGCAGCTTGGCGGCATAGCGGTCGTTTTCGGGGACGAAGCGGATCTGGCGGTACGGAACGCGGATCGAGAAGTCGGCGCGGGCGTCCTTCTCTCCGTGGCGGAAGGCGGTCGCGGCAGCGTGGAAGCGGAGCTCGCCTGTGGACGTGGCGGGGTCGCCGGAGCTCGCCCGCCCGGCCAGCGGGACGAAGAGCGCGGCCGCGAGGAGCGCGCCCAGAAGCCCGAGCCGCGGATGGCCCGCCGATCGGGGTTCCGGCCTCCTCACGGGGGCGCCCCCCGTCCTAGAAGCTCACGTTCAGCGAAACGTGGTGCGCGTCGGACAGGAATTTCATGTCCTGATACGCGTAGTCGAGTCTCGCGACGGAGGATTTGATGACGGTCAGCGGGA
>DASTKC010000091.1:0-2085 GCA_035716085.1 Candidatus Eiseniibacteriota bacterium
AACGAGACCCTCCAGAATGACGAGGAACGGGTAGTCCATGTCGCCAGCGCGATACAGCACATTGCCGCGCTTCCGTTGGCCGATGCTCTACCCATTGCGAGGGGCGTGGATCTGCTCTTCGGGCAGGCGTCGGTGCACACCGATGGTGTCCGACGTCTCGACGTCGACGGCCACCGTGATCAACGCGGCGCGACCGCCGTCACCCGCCCTGAGCGGACGGCGTCGACCAGCGCAGCATGGTCGCGTTCGGTCTGGTACGAGTACGCGTCGGCGAACACCGCCACGGCCTCGTCGAACGTCCGCCGCCGGCCGAGGTAGCTGCCGATCGCGGCGGCGTCGCCAGACCGGGCGTGCGCCCGTGCGAGCACACGACCGCACAATCGTGCGTAGGTCGCGAATCCCGACTCTGTCATGACGTCGAGGTTCACGGAGCCCTTCATGTCCCGGAACTGGCGAACGTAGTAGTGGCGGTCCCCATCGGTGGTCCAGCCGAGGAAGATGTCGCTCGCGGCCTGCATGAGCCGTTGCCCGACCACGACGCGCTGGCCCTGGTGCGTGAACTCGGACGGCCCTGCGTGCGGTGCGGTCACAGCCTCCTTCGCTTCCTTCAGCTGCAGGAACAGCGGCGTCCGGCCGTCGTGGTCCATGAGCAACACGAGATAGCAACGGGTCCCGACGCTGCCGACGCCGACCACCTTGCGCGCCGCGTCCACGATCGTCCAACGCTCGAGTAGCGGGCGCCGGTCCGGAGGGAGGGACTCCACGTACCGCGCGAGCATCTTCTCCGCGTCACGATCCTCGATCGCGTCGTGGACGATGAGCGGGGGTTTGTCGACGATGCGACGCCGGCCTTCTACGATCGCAGTGAACTTGGGGAGCGCGCCGAGGCTCGTCCGATGGCGAACCTTGGCCACACACAACGCGTCCTTGAGGTCGTTGGCCCGCTCCTCACGCGCGATGGCCAGGACTCGTTGCACGTCGACGCGGTCATACCAGACGTCGAGTGGCGACATCGGTCCGAGCTCGTTCATGCGCTCCCGGTACGCGCGCACGGTGCCCTCGACCGCCGCCGTGCGCGCCCCTTCCTCGATGTTGAGGTTGCGAGCCGCCACGGCGACGCTCGCCGCGAGGCGTTTGACGTCCCATTCCCACGGAGCCGGGAGCGTTTCGTCGAAGTCGTTGACGTCGAAGACGAGGTTCCGCTCGGGTGTTGCGAACACGCCGAAGTTGGCGAGGTGTGCGTCACCACAGGCCTGCACGCGGTAGCCCGTCACCGGGGTGCTGGCAAGGTCGTCGGCCATGAGCTGCGCCGCACCGCGAAGGAACGCGAAGGGAGAGACCAGCATCCGCCCGTAGCGCACGGGCACGAGGTCCGGGACGCGGGTCACGTTCGACGCCTCGAGACGCGCCACTGGATCGGGCCGTCGGGGATCGGGCTCCCACCGTGCGTGCCCTGACCGCGGCACCTCCTTTCGGAGCGACCGGCCCTCGACGCAGCGTTGTTCGTAAGACTTCGCTCCGGCAGGCGGCATCATCCTCAAGGATGACGACCACACCACGTGCGCGCACCACGCGCCCGCGTAGTCAGAGCTTGAGCGAACCACGCGACTGGGGGTCAAGGGCTCCGGGGCAAACCGGAAGCGTTCGTCTTCCAGGCTCCGGCCGGGGGTCCTCTGCGTCGCGGGCTGTTCCGCGCCCGGGTGTGGGCGCCGGCCTGTCGAAGGGCCGGCCTCGAGGGCCTCGGCTTCCACGACCTCCGCCGCACCAACGCCACCATGCTCATGGCATCAGGCGCCTCCATTCGCGACGCCCAGGAGCTCCTCGGGCACAAGGACCCACGGATGCTGCTCGGCGTCTACGCCAAGTCGACCTCGGAGGGCAAGCGCGCCGCGGTCGACCGGCTCACCGCGGCGCTGGAACCCGCCGACGAACCTCCACAACCGCGCGCGGACGGCGGCGGATGTGCCATAGATGTGCCATGGATGCCCCAGAGGCCCCTCAACCGCCCTCTCCATGTGCCCTGGAAATCGCTGTCTAGCAGGGGGTTCGTCAGTGGAGCTGAGGGGAATCGAACCCCTGACCCCT
>DASTKC010000092.1:0-8032 GCA_035716085.1 Candidatus Eiseniibacteriota bacterium
ACGCGGCCCGCGCGAATCGCGGTACGGGCGTCCCGGTCCGGACGGCCCGCGATCGCCGTACGGCACGGGGCCGCGCGCGCCGCCCTGCGGCCGCACGCCGCCCGACATCGGGCGCCTCCCGCCGTAGCGATCGCCACGCTGGCCGCGCGAATTCTCCGCCGCGACCTGGCGCATCAGCTCGAGCTCCTCGGGCGGGATGCGCGTGCCGTACTGCGGGTGCTCCCTCGGCGGGCCCGAGGGCGGCGATCCGGCGGGCCGCCCTCGCGGTGGACGACGGTCCCCCGGCTTGGCTCCCGGTCCGCGTCCGCGCGGAGGACGATCGGAGGATGAGTGCTGCGACGGAGACGAGCTGCTACGTGGGCCTCGGCCGTGGCTGGGCCCGGGGCGTGGACCGCGTTTGCGATTGGGCGGCATTATGCCTCGCGTGATCTTCCGATCGGATGGGTTCTGGAATCGCTTGGGCGATTCCGGCTCAGGAGAGCGATGCGCGGACGATCTCGCTCAAAAGCTTGCCGTCCGCTCTTCCTTTGGCGCGGGCCTGCACCTCTTTCATGGCGCGCCCGAAATCCTTCGTCGACGTGATGGAGAGCTCGGTCAGGACCTGGCGCACCAGCTCGCGCGCTTCATCCTCGGAGAGCGGCTGGGGCAGGTACTCCTGCACCGTCTTGAGCTCGTCCTTGATCTTGCCCGCTTCGTCGGGCCGTCCCAGCTTCTCGTACTCGGCCGCCGACTCGCGGAGCTTCTTCGCGTAGGCGCCGAGGACGGCGACCACTTCATCGTCGGACAACGTCGGCTTCGTCGTCGACTTCTTTTTCTCGAGGAGGATCTGGCTGCGCATCATGCGAAGCGTGGAGAGCCGCGTTTGTTCCCCTGCCTTCAGGGAGGACTTCATGTCCTGTTCGAGGCGTTCCTCCAGCATGCGCGTTCCTCGGGTGACTCCTCCGGGCGAGGCCTTATGGCCGCCTGGATCGGGACGGACGGGCAGTATAGCAGAATGTTGACAAGGGCCATGAAAAGCAGCATTCTGCGGCCGATTCTACCCTTACACCGCCGTGTCCCCGGAGGAACCGCATGGCCTCGCCTTGGGCCCGCGCTGTCCGTTTGCCCGCTTCGGTTCGTACCGCCGTCCTCGCCCCACTCGCCATCCTCGCGCTCCTCGGCGTCCGAACCGCGGCCGCTGTCGAGGAGCGGGTATGGGTTTCCGCCGGGCCGAGCGTCGTCTTCTACGATCCGAAGGTGGCGCTCAAGGACGATCTGGGGATCTCCGTGTCGGGCACGGGCTACATCAACCGGTGGCTGGGCATCGAGGGAACCTACTCGACCGCGAGCCCGTCCCGCGAGCAGCCGTACACGGGCGACGGATCGTATTCACACTTCGGCGGCGGGCTGATCGCGACTCCGGATCGCTTCGCCTGGACGCTCCCGTATCTCTACGCCGGCATCGGCTCGGTGAGCGGCAAGGATCTGGCCGGCGAGTCCAAGTCGCACTCCTCGTTCCACATCGGGGCCGGCGTCCTCCTCCGCGCCGGCGAGCGGCTCGGATTCCGCCTCGATGCGCGCGACGTCACGTTCAAGGACGACACGTTCGGGGACGACCAGCGCGTGAACATCGTGCAGCTCACCGGCAGCGTGACGGGCCTCTTCATGGGCCGCCCGCGCGACACCGACGAAGACGGCGTGCCGGACAAGAAGGACAAGAGTCCGGAGACGCCGAAGGGCGCGGTGGTCGACGCGACCGGAACGCCGCTCGACACGGACAAGGATGGCGTGTTCGACGGACTCGACAAGAGCCCGGCCACCCCGCTCGGCGCGAAGGTGGACGCCATGGGCGTCGCGATCGACTCCGACGGCGACGGCGTGGCCGACGGAATCGACACGTGCGATTCGACCGCGGTCGGGGTCGTGGTGAACGCGACCGGCTGTCCCGTCGATACGGACGGTGACCACGTGTTCGACGGACCCGACAAGTGCCCCGACACGCCCGCCGGCGCCTTGGTGGACGCCACCGGTTGTCCGCTCGACGCCGATGGCGACGGCGTGGCCGACGGCATCGACATCTGCCCCAATACTCCGACCGGCACGGCGGTGAACACGGGCGGCTGTCCGATCCAGCCCTCGGAGACGGCGCGCTCACTGTCCGAGGACTACCTGATCACCCTTCCCGATCTCGAGTTCGCGGCCGGGGGCGATTCGCTCGAGCCTGCCGCGATGGCGCGCCTCGACGATGTCGGCGCCGCGCTCGCGCAGTGGCCGCAGGCCAAGATCGAGATCGGCGTTCACGTGGACGACGGGCCGGAGCCCGGATTCCGGATCCCGCTCACGCAGATGCGCGTGCGCGCGGTGTTCTCCTACCTCACGCGCAAGTATCCGTCGCTGAATCCGAAGTCCTTCTGGCTGACGGGCTACGGCGACACGGATCCCATCTATCCCAACACGACGGCCGGGAACCGCGCGCAGAACCGGCGGGTCGAGTTCCGCGTCATGAACCTGAACACCGTCTATCAGGAGCGCATGAAGCGGGAGGCCTTCGGCTCGAGCCCGGCCCCGCCCACGCCGGGGCTCACGCCCAAGCCGCCCTCCGTCCCTCAGGGTTGAGCCCAGGGCCAGGAAGCGCTACGCTGCAGGCGGAGTAGGCTGGCACCGGGGGCTCGCCCCCCCTCCGCACGTGTGAGGTCACGGTGACCGCCGTAGCGCTCCTCGTCGTCCTGACGATGCTGTTCCTGGCCACGGCCGCGTGGCTCGCGCTTCGCCTCCGCGCCGCCGAACGGGTTCTTCGTGCCCGCGAGTCCGGCGAATCCGATCGTCTGCACACCCTCTTCGTCCACTCCCCCGAAGGCTTCTGGCGCGCCGACGCCGAGGGCAAGACGCTCGAGATCAACCAAGCCATGGCCGACATGCTTGGGGTTTCTATATCGAGCGTGGTCGGACGGCCGTTCGGCGAGTTCATTCCGCCGGGATCCCAGGCCATCGCGCAGGACGCGTACCTTCGCGCCCGGGCCGGGGAGCCGGTCCAGTTCGAGGCCGACCTTCGGAATGCGCAGAAGCGCGAGCTTCGCGTGCTCGTGACCACGCATCCCATTCTCGACAAGGACGGCCGCTTCGTCGAAGGATTCGGGATCATCCGCGACATCACCGAGCGGCATCGCGTGGAGTCGGAGCATCGGCACGCCATTTCGCTCCTCGAGGCCGCCCTCGAATCCACCGCGGACGGACTTCTCATCGTGGACCGCGAAGGGCGGATCGTACGGTTCAACGAGCGTTTCGCCCGCATGTGGGGCATTCCGGAGAGCGTCCTCGCGGCGCGGGACGACGACCGGGCGCTCGCGTCGGTGCTCTCCCAGCTCGAGGAGCCGGAGCTCTTCCTCTCCAAGGTGCGGATGCTCTATGCCGCGCCCGACGCGGAGAGCTTCGACACCGTCCGCTTCCGTGACGGACGCGTCTTCGAGCGCTATTCCCTTCCCCAGAGGATCGCCGGGGGGGAGATCGTCGGCCGCGTCTGGAGCTTCCGCGACGTCACCGACCGGGAGCGCGCGCAGGCACAGCGCGAGCTCGCGATGGAGCGCGAGGCCACGATCGCGCGCAACCTGGATTCGGCGCTCTTCACGGTCCGGGTCGGCCCGGACGGAAAGCTCCTCCGCTACGACTACATCTCGGGCGGAGCCGAGGCGCTCTACGGCGTGTCGGCGGGCGAGATGGAGCGCGATCCCACCTTCTGGATGCGACGCGTCCATCCGGAGGATCTCAAGAACGTCTTCGAGCCGGCGATGGCGCTGCTCCTCCGGCTCAAGCCCGTGATGATCGAGGTGCGCTACGAGACATCGCGCGGGATCTGGCGGTGGCATCGGTCCCGGCTCACGGCGCGCATCGAGGAGGACGGCCTCCTCACGATCGACGGCATCGAGACCGACGTCACCGAGCGCGTGCAGCTCGAGGAGCGGTTCCGCCACGCGCAGAAGATGGAAGCGGTGGGACAGCTCGCGGGCGGCGTCGCCCACGACTTCAACAACATCCTGACCGCGGTCCTTGGCTACGCCGATCTACTCCTCGCGCGGCTGGGACCGGCTGACCCGCACCGCCCCGCGCTCGAGGAGATCAAGAAGGGGGGCGAGCGGGCCGCGGGACTCACGCGCCAGCTCCTCGCGTTCAGCCGCCGGACACCGACGCAGCTCATCTCCGTGGACGTGAACGCCACCATTCGCGGCGTCGAGCCGATGCTCCGCCGCCTGGTCGGCGAGCACCTCGAGTTCGGACTCGACCTGGCGGACGGATTCGGGCCGGTGCGCGCGGACCCGGTCCAGCTCGAGCAGGTGATCGTGAATCTCGTCGTGAACGCACGCGACGCCATGCCCGGAGGCGGCTCGATCGCGATCCGGACCGATCGCGTCGTCCTGAGCGAGGAGGAAGCGTCGCTCGCGGAGATGGCCGAGGGGGCGTGTGTGCGACTCCGCGTCACCGACACCGGCACCGGGATCGCCCCGTCCGTCCTCGAGCGCATCTTCGAGCCCTTCTTCACGACCAAGGAGCCGGGGCGCGGCACGGGCCTCGGCCTGGCCACCGTCTATGGCATCGTGCGCCAGCACCGCGGGAACATCCGGGCGACGAGCGTGGAGGGCCGGGGCTCGACCTTCGAGGTGCTCCTGCCCGAGTCGACCGGCGCGCCCACGACGCGCCGCGCCGCCAAGCCGGCATCGGACGCGCTCCCGGTCGGCCACGAGCGCGTGCTCCTGGTCGAGGACAACGCGAGCCTCCTCACGCTCGCGCGGGAGTCGCTGACCGAGCTCGGCTATCGCGTCTTCGCCGCGTCCAACGCGGTCGAAGCGCTCCGGATCCTCGAAGTGGAATCGGGCGAGATGGACATCCTCGTCACGGACGTCGTGATGCCCGAGGTGGGAGGACGCGAGCTGGCCCGCAAGGTGGAACGGCTCCTCCCCGGGATGCCGATCCTCTTCGTCTCGGGCTACGTGCGCGATCCCGAGCCGATGGTCGACAAGGACGGGCGCCCCGTCGACTACCTGGAGAAGCCGTACACGCCCATGGCGCTGGCGCGGCGCGTCCGGAGCGCGCTGGACGCCGCGCCCGCCCGGTCAGCCGGCGGCGCCGGCCGTGCGCGGTAGCACGCCCTCCGTCCGCGCGAATCCCAGGATCAGCTCGTCGAGTGGAGTCGGCGTGAACCCGAGCTCCGTCCGCGTGCGCGCGTTCGTGAGCGGAGCGAGGCGCGTCAGGTGGAGCACCAGCTCTCGCGGGAGCACGATCTGGCGGAGGAACGAGTGGGGCGGCAGAACCGGCACGAGATGCCCCAGCTCCTCGAGGAGGAGGTCCGGGATCCGCCGCCGTGGCGCGGGCACTCCCGTGAGCCGCGACATGCGCTCGTAGATGTTCCCGAGCGTCAGGCACTCCCCCGTGGCGAAGTAGCGCCGGCCGCCGTGGCCCTGAGTCACGGCTGCCGCGACGCATCGCGCCACGTCGCCCCCTTCGCTCACCGCGATCCACACGTCGTCGAGGAGCCGGTACGGGAGCTCGCGACGTAGGAAGGCGCCGAGGAGCTCGCCGAGCGCGGTCGGCACGCGAGGGGACGCGAGCACGCCGGGACTCACGACCATCGTGCGGAAGGATCCCGCCCGGTTCGCCTCGAGCACCATGGCCTCGGCCTCGACCTGGATGCGAACCGACTCCGATTCGTACTCGCCTTCGGGAGGCGTCTCCTCGTCCACGGCCCCCATCCACGGGCCACGCTCCTGCACCGTCCCCGTGTATCCGATCAGGATGAAGGTCGACGCGCCGGCGCTCCGCGCTTCGCGAAGCATCGCCTCGGTGCCGCCGATCATGATGCGCCTCTGGCGATCGCGGTCGAGCACCATGAAGCCCGCGCGCCGCGCCGCGTGAACGACGACGTCGCATCCTTCGGCGAGGCCGCGGATGCTGGCGGGACGCTCGAGGTCGCCCGAGCGGAACTCGGCGAGCCTCGTCGCCGCGGGCGACGGCGCCGCGCGATGCTCGAGCGCGCGCACGGGCGCGCCCAGCCCCGCGAGGGCGGGCAGGAGCGTGCGGCCCACGGTGCCGGTGGCGCCGGTCAGTAGGATCTGTCGTGGTCTCTCGTGGGATCTCATCGTTGGTCGGAGGCGTCGCGACGCGACGCTCGAATCGCCCCCTGACCCATGACTCTACCGTGCCGGCGCGCGCGGCGAAAGAGGCGTCCGTCACGCCGCGCCTCGCGTCGCGCGCCGCCCGGACCGGAGCGCGATCCGCACCCGCCTGAGTCCGGACGGGTGGCGTTCTGCAAGATTCCCGGCCGGCGGGACGGGCGCCTCGCATCGCACCTGCCGGCTCGATCCAGCCACTGGGGCGGTTTTCTTGCGCGATGGCGCTTTCGAGCCACGCTCCGTGCGTTCCGCGAACACGGCTCATCTCCTTGTGCTCCACCCGAGTCGCGTCACTCCGCATGCATTCGGTGGCTCGGCCCGGCCCCTCGGCACAACGCCTGCAAGGTAGCGGGGCGTCGGGAAGCGTCCGCCCAGGACGCTGACACCCGAGGCTGAACGGTGGGAACCGTGACGCCTCGACCTTTCTTTGTTCGAAACAGTCATAGCGGAGGTGACGCCGTGCGCCAGGGACATCCGGCAGCGTGGCTCGCAATCGGGCTCGCGCTCCTCATGGGGGCTGCTTATCCGAAGGCGGCCATGGCAGGTCCGTACACGCGACTTCAAGTATTGATGCCCGGCGAAACCGCCGCGCCCGGTACGGGGAGCGGCAAGACGGGAACCGCCCGTGGGCAGGTTACGGGGATCCCGTTCACGGTCACGATCCGCGCCTGTGACAACACCTGGAACACGGTGACCACGATCAGCAACTCGATCCAGATCACCTCGACCAACGCGACGGCGACGCTGCCGGCGCCGCAACAGCTGACCAATGGGCAGATGACGGTGTCGGTCACGTTCAACGCGGCCGGCACGTTCACCGTCCAGGCCCACGACCAGACCGACAACACGATCCCGGACGGCAACTCGGCGGCCGTGCTCTGCCAGGTCCTCGATCACTTCGACTTCCCCACGATCTCCCAGAAGCACAAGTACGCGGGCGTGGCGGAAGCGACGACGGTCACGGCGAAGGATCCGAACAACGCCACGGTGACCGCCTACAACGGACCGGTCAGCCTTCGCGAGGTGACGAGCTTCGGCGAGGGGCGCGTTTCTCCCGAGACCGTCACGATGACGAACGGCGTGTGGAGCGGAAACGTCACGCTCTACCGCGCGGACGAGACGAGCATCAACCGCGGGAACGCCAACATGGAGGCGTACCTCGCGTCCAATCCCTTGAAGAAGGGGACCAGCGATCCGTTCATCGTTCACCCTGGCGCCCTTTCGCGTTTACAGGTGATCGTGCCGGGGCTGACGCCGCTTCCGGGCAGCGTCTCCGGCTACACGGGCTCGCCCGCGACCCAGGGGGTCGGCACGGCGTTCACGGTGGGTGTGTTCGGAACGGACGCCTACTGGAACCCGGTGCCCAGCACGAACACCGTCACGATCTCCGCGACGGGCAGCTTCACGTCCAACCCCGCGTCGGGAGCGCTCGTGACGCAGGGCTCGCCGTCGGGAGGCTACCGTTCGTTCCAGGTCACGCTGAACACCGTCGGCACCCAGACCGTGTCGGCGAGCGCCGGCGGGCTCACGTCGGGCACGAGCCCCTCGATCTCGGTGATCCCTGCGGGCACGCACCACTTCGCATTCAACACGATCACCGGCCCGATCACGGCCGGCGTGCCGACCCCGATCACAATCCGCGCGGTGGACTCCGGCGGCAATACGGTGCCGACCTACGCCGCGGACGCGATCCTCACGTCGAATACCGGAACAGGCAGCATCATACCGAGCCAAGTCACGTTCTCGGCCGGCACCTGGACCGGGAACGTCGTGTTCAAGGGCGCCGGCGGCGCGGTGGCGCTCACGTGCGCCGACTACTCCGCTCCTCCGAAGACCGGAACGAGCAACACGTTCGTGGTGAGCCCCGGTCCGTTCGCCGGGCTCCAGGTCCT
>DASTKC010000093.1:0-6874 GCA_035716085.1 Candidatus Eiseniibacteriota bacterium
TCAGGGCCTCGTCGACGCCGCGGCCGCGCACGGCATCGACGTCGACGACCAGCGTTTCCAGGCGGTGATTGATCACCAGGCGCGCTCCGAGTCGGGTCCCTACCGGTCCTATGCGGAGATCGCGGCGGACAGCCTGGTCCACGTGCTCCGCATGCCCAAGAAGGCCGCACGCACGATCGCCGAAGAGGCCGGGGCGTGGCCCCTCTTCCCCGATGCCGCCGACGGATTGCGCGCGCTCATGCGGATCGCCCCCTGCGTCGCGATGACGAACAGCGATCAGAGCCACGGCAAGCAGGTGCAGGATCAGCTCGGATTCCGGCTCAACGGATGGATCTGCGCCGAGGACGTGCGCTGCTACAAGCCGGCGCCTGAATTCTGGACCGCCGTGTCGTCGAGACGCGGAGTGCCGTTCGGGAGGAGCTGGTGGCACGTCTCGGCGTACGCCGATTACGACATGGCCACGGCGGGACGGCTCGGGCTCACGACGGTCTTCATCGAGCGCGACCATAACGTTTGGGGGCCGTCATCGCTGACGGCCCCCGATCTGCGTGCGCTCGCCGTGATGCTCGCGGGCTAGACGGCCTCACCGCCCGGCCCGCGCTCATGCGCGATTACCAGCGCGCGCGCTTCCCTCTCGTATCCACGTGCACGAACGGGCCGTGCGCGACCGTGGCGGGATAGGCGGAGAGTCCGCCGATCAGGTCGGGGTGGGTCGCCTCCACGCTCTCCGCGACCTGGAAGAGAACCCGCGCGTCCGCGATCGTCACCTTCCCATCGCCGTTCAGGTCGTCCATCTGGCCGTTCCCATCCGCGTCCACGAACACGTCCGACGCGTCGCCATACATGTGGCGGCTCAGGCGCGCGCGGCCGCCCGGGTGAACTTCGAGCGCGTTGTACTGCGGCGTGCGGAACCCGGACATCACGTGGAGCTTGTTCGGCAGTCCCCGATGCGCGAGCTCCTGGGAGATCAGCTCGAGCTTGTCGACGAGCTTGGGCCGGATGACGAGCGCTTTCGGCCACACCGCGCCCTGGTCATGCGTGAGGAAATCGCGGAGCTGGAAGTGCTCGGATACGGGCGTGCCTTCGTTGTCCGGCGTGACCTCGATCACCCCCGCGGGCCGTTCGTACATCGGATTCCCCGTGGGGGCGGGCCAGCTCCCGACGTGATAGTCCCCGATCACGGCGCCACGCTGCGGATCGTAGGGGTGCATCGCAACCACGTAGAAGGAATCCCCGGTCGGCGTCGCGAGCTCCGTCGGGTGAACCCCTGGATCGGAGACCTGGGCGTCCGACGAGAGCAGGGAAAAGGCCGCGTTCGACCGGAGCGCGTCCGGCGTGTCGACCACGGCGCGGAGACTCCCGGACAGACCGAGCCACGCCGCCGGCACGGGCTGCTTGTCCGGAACGGCCACCGGAGCCTCGGCTGCCGGCGTCACCACGGTCGGCATCGCGGGCGCGTTGGAGGACGCCTGGGAGATCCCGTACGTCACGCCCCAGACGACCGCGAACACGAGGACGAACAGAACCGCGCCGTGTAGTGCCGCGGCGGCGACCGACTTCTTGTGGTGATGCAGGAAGTGCTTCATGGGACACCGGCCTTCCGAAGATTCACGATTTCAGGCGAGGGGCCCGTCCGGAGGCACCGGACAGGGGCGATCGACACCAGTAGTTTGGATGGATCCCGGGGCCTTGGGGTTCAACTAAATCGACGGTCTGAGGATTCGCTATTTCCCTGTGAGAAGGGCTCTTAGCACGAACCCCACGTTGGCCGGGCGCTCCGCGAGCCGCCGCATGAAATAGGGCACCCACTCGGTGCCGAACGAGACGTAGACACGCATTTGAACCCCCTCCCGGGCGAGCTGTTCCTGAAGGTCGCGCCGGACCCCGAACAGCATCTGGACCTCCCACTGGTCCCCGCGAAGAGACCGTTCCCGGGCCAGCTCCTTGGCCCGGGCGATGAGCGCATCGTCGTGGGTCGCGACCGCGGGATAGAAGCCGTTGGCGAACAGGGTGCCGAGGAGGTCCGAGTAGCTCCGATCGACCTCGCGCTTCTCCTGGAACGCGACGTCGGCCGGCTCGTTGTACGCCCCCTTCACGAGGCGGATCTTGGGATGGTAGGGCTCGAGTCGCTTCAGGTCCGATGCGGTGCGCCGGAGATACGACTGAACGGCGAGGCCCACATTCGGGTACGCCCGCCTCACGTGCTCGAAGAGATCGACCGTCGCGCCGCTCACGGCGGAGTGCTCCATGTCGATCTCGACCACCGTGCCCATGGCCTGCGCCTGCGCGGCGAGCTTGCTTGTCAGCTCCCGGCAGAGATCGGGCGCGAGCTCGAGGCCGAGCTGGGTCGGCTTGACCGTGATCGTCCCCACGATCTTCCGCGCTGCCATCTCGCGGAGGAGCCGCTCGTACGATGCGAACGTGGCCTCGACCTCCTCCCGGCTCTTCACGTACTCGCCGAGCTGGTTCATCACGACGAGGAGACCGCGCGCATTGAGCTCCTGCGCGACCTGGAGCGCCTCTTCCACGGTCTCGCCCGCGATGAACCGGCGCGCGAAGCCGAGGCGCATTCCCGTCGTGGCGATGGGACGCGTCAAGGAGGGTTTGCTGGAGAGCCAGATCAGGAAATCTCGTGCGATCGCCATCGGGCCGTACTCTACCCGATCGGGACGCCTACGGCGACGGCGACAAGGACAGCGATCGGCCGAGACTGGCCGGCTTGGGCGCGGGGAGTGGACGCCGCGCGATGCGGAGAAAGGCACGGCGTCCCCAGAGGATCCACGCCAGGACCCAGAGAAGTCCCGCGATCCCAAAGAATGGCATCTTCGCCGCGGTGAGCTCCGCCACGGCGCGAACGAGCACGGCGGCGAGGATGAGCGCGGGTGAATCCCACCGGAGCACGCGCGACTCATCTCCTCGCGGCCATGGACCGTGCGCCACGACGACGCGCGTCGCGATGCCCTGAATGAGGAGCCCGAATCCACCGAGGAAGAGCACGTGATCGCCGGCCAGACTCGTGGGCGCCGCGGCGGCGAGGAGAAGTCCCGCCGCGAGGCACCAGCCGGCGAGCTTGAGCACGGTCGAAACACGGTCGCTTCGCACCAGGGGACGCGCGATTTTCCAGACGAGGATCAGGACCGGCACACCCACGAGCGCTCGGAGCCACGCGGCAGGCGCGGCGGCGCCGATGGATTCGAGGACTGCGGCGGCGGCGAGGAGCGAGAGGAGCGCGCCATAGAGAAAGCGTCGCGGCCGCCGCTCGCCAGGGCGAGCGATGCCCGGGATCTCGAGCGGCTGTCGCATCGCGCTGAACGTCGGCACCAGCAATCCGCCCATCCCGAGCACGATCGAGAGCATCATGCCGTGTGTCATGAGCCGAAGCGGCGCGCGCGGCGTGGGCTCCGGAGCGATCCCGAGCGCGACCAAGAGCCCCCACGCGCTCCCGACGACGCCGAAGAGGAATCCCGCGAGCACGAACAGGAATTCCTCCGGAGGCGCGCCGCGCCGGTCGGGCATGCGCCGCAAGATCGAGGTTATGAGGAAGAGGAGCGCTGCAAGGAACCCGGCCTGCGGCACGGCCGCGATGCCGAACCCCGCGGACACTCCTACGGCGAGCAGGAGCGCGACGACGACCAGCGTCTCCCACGGCTCCGTCTTTCTCGTGTGATGGAACTGCGGGTAGGCCGTGAGCATGAACCCGAGCACGAACGAGGCGAGGAATCCCTGGACCATGAGCGTCCAGTGGAGCGGCGCGGGATACGCGATCCATCCCGCGGCGTGGAGCGGCCAGACGAGAGCGGCGGCGACCGCCTCGAGAATGCCGAGCGTGAAGAGGGGCCGGTAGGGCTCCGCGACGTAGCGCGCGAGTGTGCCCATCACCAGTCCCGCGCGTGGATGATGCGCCCCGCCATCCAGAGCGGCGCGGCCGTCTCGACGAGGAGAACCGCGAGGCCGAGGGCCGCGCCTCCGGCCGTTCCGAAGAACCCGACGAGCACGGCGGAGGTCGGGCCGAGGAGCGCGCCCGATCCCACGGCCAGGGTCGTGAGGACGCGCACGAGGTCCACGGGATTGACGAGGAGCGCCGGCAGGAGCACGGCCTGGAGCGGCAGACCGTGGAGGAGCGCGGTCGCGCCCAGGATGACGAGATCGTAGGCCACCACCATCAGAAGCCAGAGCGTGAGCGCGGCCGACATCGCTTTCAAGCGATCGGGCCAGATCGCGGCGACGAGGAGGGCGGCGGACGTTGAGAGCCATCCGAGCGCGATCGACAGGAACGTGAGCACGAGGAACGCGGGCGCTTGCGCGACGCCTGCGTTCCACGCCACGACGAGCCCTCCTCCTCCGAACCCGACCGCCTGCGCCACGGTGAGGGCGGCCCCGAGCCCGAGGAACTTCCCGGCGAGCACTTCCCCGCGGGCGACGGGCTGGGCCAGGAGGAGCGACAGCGACCCTGCGTCCCCGCTCAAGCTGGTCACGCCGAGGAGGAGCGCGGCGAGCGGGACGAGGAAGAGTGAGAGATTGAGAAGACTCAGGGTGACGCGCGCGAATCCCTGGAAGCCCACCTCCTGGCTTTGCGCGAGGCCGAAGAAGGAGAGCGCCAGGACGACGAGCGCGAAGAGGATCGAGAAGAGGAAGAGCCAGCGCGACTCGATCGTGCGCCGGTACTCCTCGCGCGCGATGACCAGGATGCGATGCATGGATCCGTCGGTGCGCATCACCGGTGCCCCTCGATGAGGTGGGATCCCGCGACCCGGAGGCGTCCGGCGGGGCGGCCGTCCACCAGCCACGCGAAATCCTCGCCCGGCCGGTCGGCGGTGAACTCCGCCCGCGCCGCGGTGGCCCCCGCCACGTGGAGCGTGGAGAGACGACCTTCGTAGCCCGAGAGCGCGAGCTCGATGTCCTCGTGCCCGTCGTTCACGACCTCGATCGCGACCTTGGCGCCGAGCGGCACCACGGACTCGCCCGGCGTGACGACTCCGTCTCGAACGCGAATCGACACGGGCACGCGTGCCACGGTGGTGGTCGCCGGGGCGGGCGCTTGGCCCGGGCGCATCCATCCCGAGTGAGCCAGGACGCTGAGCGCCATCCCGAGCACGAGCGCCGAGCCCAGGAGAACGAGATAGCGGCGCGTCATGACTTGGCCCTCCCGATGAACTCGTGCAAGCGCCCGACGCGGCCGTTCGTCCGGGCGCCGACGTCCCGGGCCGATGCCTCGGTGGCGAACGCGGCCAGGCCGCCGCCCATCGGCGTCGGGAACGAGCCCTGCACCACCCAGACCGTGTCGGCGAGACAGAGCTGCGCCTGATCGTAGTCGGGAAGGAAGATCGATTCGCCGGGACGCGCGGGACCTTCCCGGAGCAGGCACTCGATCGAGTCGAACTGGCGGTAGTGTCCGCGGCTCCCGCGCACGCACGCGAAGTGCGTGTCCCGGATGCTCATCCCGCACGACGCGCACGGCGCGCCGACGTGGACCCGCGGAGGCTCGCTCCGGTCGCAACCGATGGTCAGGAAGAGCGCCGCCGTCACGAGCCACCCCGTGAGCGCCCGGTGACCGCTACGCATCGCGGCGCCCTCCCCGTACCACCGACAGAAACGTTTCCTCGAGCGTCGGGCCCTGCATGTGGAAGGAGCGAAGCTCGACGCCGGCCAGGCGCAGTGCGTCGAGCACCTCGAGGCTCCGTCCGTTCGACGCTCCGACGAGGAGCTCGCGCGAACCCGACCGCTCGAAGGGAACCTCGAGCCGCCTAAGCACCGGCTCGGCCGCGTCGGCCTCGCCCTTGGTCTCGATCTTGAGCCGGCTCGCGCGGAGCTGGCGCTGTCGGAGATCGTCGAGCCTCTCGATCTGGACTGCGCGGCCATCCAGGAGAATGAGCACGCGGTCCGCGATCCGCTCGACCTCGGTCAGGAGGTGCGAGCTCAGCACGATGGTCTTCCCTTCCTCGCGCAGCCGCTCGACGAGCGATCGGAACTCCCAGGTCGCCTCGGGATCGAGGCTCCCCGTCGGCTCGTCGAGGATGAGGAGCGACGGATCGCCGAGGAGCGCCTGCGCGAGCGAGAGCCGCTGCGTGTATCCCCCCGAGAGCTCGCCAGCGCGACGCGCGGCGTGGCTCTCGAGACCGACGCGCTCGAGCGCCTGCTCGACCGCTTTCCGCTCGAGCCCTTTCAGGTCCGCGAAGAAGCGGAGCACCTCGAGCACCGTGCGCGCCGGAGCGAACTCGACACGCTGCGGCACGTAGCCGAGCGCGCGACGCGCGCGTGGATCGTGCGGCGGCAGGCGGTCCGGCCCGAGGAGGACGCGTCCGACATCGGGGCGCGTGAGGCCGAGGAGCATCTTGAGGGTCGTGGTCTTCCCCGCCCCGTTCGGCCCGATGAGCGCGAAGGTCTCTCCGGGCTCCACGACGAAGTCGAGCCCGTCGACGGCCACGATCGCGCCGAAGCGCTTTCGAATGCCTTCGACCCGGATCATCCGCGCCCCCGCACGGCGAGCCCCGCGATGCCGACGGCCAGGAGACCGCCGAACGCGGCGGCGGACCCCCAGGAGGGGCCAGCCGCGTGCGCGGTCATGGAAGGAGCCTTCGCTTCGGCCGCGGGGCGGATCAGCGGATGCTCGTCCACGATGTCGCTGGGCCGAAGGCTAGGGAACACCCGCTCCGCCACGGCGATCGCGGCGACCGCGGGGCTCTTCGCGAGGAGTGATAGGTCCGGATACTGCTTCGACAGAAAGGCGAACGCACTCACCGGAGAGTACGGCACGTCGCTCAGGCCGTCGCCGTTCAGGTCGTACGCCTCGTTCTCGCCCCAGTAGTTCCCGGAACGGCCGTCGTCGAAGCGGTTGTCCGAGTGCCGCATGTCGAGCGCGACCGGATAGTCGTTG
>DASTKC010000094.1:0-2595 GCA_035716085.1 Candidatus Eiseniibacteriota bacterium
GCATCGATCAGGAGTCGTCGCGGCTTCGCGAGCTCGCTCTGGATCGACAGGCGATGGGAGCGAGACGCGGTGAGGACGGGCCCTCGGAGGGCCCGGGAGGGAACGGAGTGCCATGACACCTCACGACGCACGAGCCGAACAGGACACCGGCGCACCGGAGGACGAGTGGGTTCTCAAGCTCTACGTGGCGGGCCAGACCCCACGGTCCATCGCCGCGCTCGAGAATCTGAAGTCCATCTGCGAGGGACATCTGGGAGGGAAGTACACGATCGAGGTCATCGATCTGGCACAGAACCCACGACTCGCGCGCACCGACCAGATCGTGGCGGTCCCCACGCTCGTCCGCAAGCTCCCCGTGCCGATCCGGAAGATCATCGGGGATCTCTCGAACCAGCAGCGCGTCATCGTGGGCTTGAGACTGGACCAGAACCTCAACGCTTGAACCAGGTAGGACATCGATGGAACCGAGAACGTATCGCCAGCTCCTGGCCGACAACGAGGGCTTGAAGGCGCAGCTCCACCATCTGCGCGAGCGGCTGGATGAAGTGGAAGAGACGATCGCCGCGGTCCGTGCGGGGCAGGTCGACGCGCTCGTGGTGTCGGCCGAGCCCGGCGAGGAGCTCTATGTCCTCGAGCGGATCGACCGCCCCTACCGGCTCCTTCTCGAGTCGATGGCGCACGGCGCAGCCGTCGTGGACGTGGACGGCCGGATCGCCTACTGCAACCGGTCGCTCGCCGAGCTCTTGCGCCGCTCGCGCGACGAAGTGACGGGCTCCCACTGGAGAGATTACCTCTCCGGTCCGGACGCGCTCCGGCTCGCCGACGCCATGCGGGAGGTCTCCGAGCGCACGAGTGGACGCGTCGAGGTCCTGGTCCAGCGTCCGGGGGCCAGCCCGCAGCCGATCGAGATCGTCATCCACCCCTCGCCGATCCGCGCCATCTCCTGCTTCGTGATCACGGATCTCGGCCCGCGCCGTCTCATCCAGGATCTCGTCGAGACCCGGAAACGCCTTTCGGAGTCCGACGCCGAATACCGGAGGCTCTACGCGGAATTGCGCGAGGAGGAGCGGCGGAAGGACGAGTTCCTCGCCGTCCTCGCGCACGAGCTCAGGAATCCGCTCGCGCCGCTTCGAAACGCGCTCCATCTCCTGCGCACCGAGCCGGAGCGGGAGGTGGCCGAGCGGGCCCGCGCGATCATGGAGCGACAGCTCGACAGCGTCGTCCGGCTCGTGGACGACATTCTCGACGTGTCGCGCCTCATGAGCGGCAAGGTCGCGCTCCGGAAGGAGCCGATCGAGCTCGGGTCGGTCTTCACGCGGGCGGTCGACGTGATACGCGCCCAGGTCGAGGTGGAAGGGCAGGAGCTGATCGTGGCCCTTCCGGAAGAGCCGATCCGGTTCGAAGCGGACGAGGTTCGCATCGCCCAGGCGATCGGCAACATCCTCTCGAACGCCGTGAAGTACACCGACAAGGGGGGCAGCATCTTCCTGAGCGGTGAACGCGACCAGGACCGCATCGTGATCCGGATCCGCGACACCGGCATCGGGATCCCCCCGGACGTGCTGCCGCGCGTGTTCGATCTCTTCGTGCAGGCGGACCGCTCGCTCACCCGATCGCAGGGCGGCCTCGGCATCGGACTCACGCTCGTCAAGCGCCTGGTCGAGATGCACGGAGGCCGCGTGCAGGCGGCGAGCGACGGGCTCGGCCGCGGGTGTGAGTTCACCGTGACCCTCCCGATCGCGTCCCCGAGCGACATCGGTGGGGACGACGAGCGGCGCGACGTGGACGTACGAGCGGAGAGCCGCCGCGTCCTGGTGGTCGAGGACGATTCGGATTCCGCCCAGAGCCTCGCCATGCTGCTCCAGATCTGGGGGCACCATGTGGAGATCGCGCACGACGGCCACCAGGCGCTCGACGCCGCGCGGAGCTTCGGGCCCGAGATCGTCCTCCTCGACATCGGGATCCCGGGGCTCGACGGCTATGAAGTCGCGGAGCGGCTTCGCTCGGAGCACGGCGCGGAGCTCAAGCTGATCGCGCTCACCGGATACGGACGCGAGGACGACCAGCAGCGCTCGCGCGAGGCGGGATTCGACCGGCACATCACCAAGCCGCTCGAGCCGCCTCGCCTCCGCGAGATGCTCGCGAGCTTCGACTTCGGCACGGAGGGAGATGCCGATCGCCCCGATCGACGATCATCGGCCCCTTTGACTTGACCCGGTTCAGAATCACCCCGACTTGCCGATAAAGCCCCTGTCCGGCGCCAACCCACAGGGAGAAGCAGGTTGACTTCGGGGTATGGACTGATTAGCGTTCCCTTCGCTCTTCTCCCATGCGAGATTGCCATCCAATGAATCGATACGGCCCCAGGCACTTGCGGGCATTCGCGCTCGCCACGGCAGCTTTTGCCTTCGTCACCTGTCTCTTCCTGTCCGGGGCCTCCGCCCCCGGCCGGGCCCTGGCCGCTCCGACAACAGCTTCGAACGTGGCCGACGCCCAGGCCCTCGTGAAGAAGAATCCCAAGGACCCGAACGCGTATTTCGCACTGGGGACCGCGTACCGTCGGGCCGGAAAGAGCCAGGACGCCCTCCAGGCCTT
>DASTKC010000095.1:0-3648 GCA_035716085.1 Candidatus Eiseniibacteriota bacterium
CGATGCCGACCGCCTCGGCGGCGCATGCGTCGACCGCGTCCTTCGTCAGGAATCCGGTGGCCGCGTAACCCCAGCCCCCCTTGGCGAGCACGCGCACGCCGAGGCCGACCGAATCGGAGCGGTCGACGGATCCTACCTGTCCGTTCTTGACCTGGAGGTCTTCGCGCGCGGTCTCGAGGAGGCGCACGTCGGCGTAGTCGGCGCCGCGCTTCCGCGCGGTGTCGAGCGCCTGCTCTGCGAGGGAGCGCACGCTGGAGGCGAAGCTAGAAGGCGCGCTGGATGAAGAGGTAGCCCTGATCTCCGAACCCGATCTCATCGGCCGGATCGTCGGGCGCCGAGTCGAAGTGGTAGTGCACGTAGGAAGCGTCGATGCGCCACTGGAGCGCATTCCAGAAGTAGCCGAGCCCCAAGGTGAGCCCCGCCCCCTTGACCGGCGCGCTCGCGTCCTGGCGATTCGGATCGAGGCGAATCAGCTCCACCCCGGCGCGAAGCGGCAGCGCAGGCTTGAAGCGGTATTCACCACCGATGTTGAACGTCGAGCTCATCCGGCTGAAGTCGGGGAGCTCGTTCGTGAAATCCTCGCGGAATTCCCGCGCCAGCTGCATCTCCGCGCCAAGGACGCCCTGCTTGTTCGGGAGATCCACGGAGAGCCCGCCGGCGAAGCGATAGCCTTGGCGCTTCACGTCGAGCTCGTTCACGCTCGGAATGACGACTTCGTTCGCGCGGATCCACTCGTACTCGCGGTAGTAGCCCCACTGCGCCCCCAGGTGCACCGGACGACCAGGGAGTCCCACGAGCCAACGGGTGCTGACTTCGTTGTGGCGGAGCCCGCTCAAGAACGCCGACCAGTGCTTCTTGAAGACATTGTCCGGATCGGCGTCGCCCGGGAGCGGGTTCATGAAGAACTGGGGCGCCCAGTTGACCCGCGCGACTTCTTCACCGTCGAACGAGCGGTGTCGTCCGTCGACGATCGCCTCGAGCCAGGACATGTTCTTGAAGTGGATCGCTCCACCGTACGCGACCTCGGGGCGGTCCCAGTCGTACTCGTCCTGATTGAGCGGCGACTCGCTGATGCCGGTCACGTTCGCCTTGGAGTACTGGCCCCACCCCGAGACCGTCATCTCGGAGTTGAGGGCGTGCGGGCGATACATGGCGCCGCCCTGGAATTCCGTCCGCGCGCTCGAGACGTTGAGATCGTACGGAATGAGAAGGCGTCGGTTCTCGCTTTCGGTCTGATAGCCGATCCGCCCCCCGAGCGTCAGCCCTTCGAGGAACTCGCGCGCGTAGATCGCCGAAATCCTCGGCGACTCGACACCGGCGCTGAACGTCCGGTCGGTCGTGACGGGAGTCAGCTCCGGGGCAACGGGAAGATCGAAGTCGCGGATGAAGCGGCAGTCATCGGGCGAGGGACACTCGTCGTGACGGCTCGCGTCCACGTTCGCGTAGTCGAAGCTCGCGGCCATGGCCCACTTCCTGCCGGGCCGGAATTCGCCGCGGAGGCCCGCACCGTGCAGCACGGCGCTGTTCGCGTAGCCGTAGTCGGTGTGATCGTGCCCTTGATACGTGACGGGCACCTCGACGTACGAGCTGTCGCGGGATTCGCGGAGCCCCGCAGGGTTGTTGGAGTAGCCGTAGGGATCGAGGCGGCTCTGATCGTCCGGAATGGCGACCTTGATCCCTCCCATCGCCTTGAGCCGGGCGGATTGATTGCCGGTGAAAGGCTCGACCGGCGTGCCGTTCAGCCAGGCGTCGATGACCTGGGCTCGGGCCGGACCGGCCATCGCGGGAAGGACGAGGATCGCGGATACAACGAGAAGCGTTCGCGCAGAGCGCGTGAAGGAGGACATGGCGTACTCCGGGACTGATACGATGCGGGGAGTGGTCATCGGGCGATCAGGGCCGTAAGTAGATCGGGATCAGGTCGGAGACGCTCCGGGCTTTCGTCGTCCCGTCCACAATGGTGAACCGCACGGAGTAATGCCCTCCCGGCACGAGCTGGAGGTCGTCCGGCCTCGGCATGCCCAGGATCGGGTTGGCGGAATCCGGGGGGAAGCGCGCGATTAGATCGCGTCGTATTTCGAGCCCCCATTTGCCCATGTTCCAGGCGCCGCGGGCAACGACATCCGCCTGACTCCCAGTGGAAAGGATGAGGCGGAACGAGGGAACGTAATCCCCCGGGTTCCACGTCTTGTCGGCCGCGGTCGCGTCGTCCAAGCGGATCGGGTTGATGATTTCGCAAGGGCCGAAATCCTTGGCCACGGTATCCCAGATCGAGATGTTGGTTGGCTTGCCTCGATTGAGGCGCGTGTCACGCGTGCCCTTGCTCGCGATGCGAAGTGGGACGAAATCGGTCGAGTTGTGATTGGCCAGCATGTACGAGTAGTTACCCGCGTCATGAACCGGCCCCGCGCCCACGTCAAAGAAGTCCTCCATGTAGGAGCCGCCGGGGTGCTCGAGGGAACCGGCGCTGTCCTGGGCGGCATTATTGAACTCCGTACCGTTCACCGGATTCGCCGGGTCGGTCGTCTCCGCGCCCCAGCGCCAAACATCCTTGGGATAGGCGCCGGCATCGCTCGAGAAGATCTCGATCGAGACTTCGTCCTCCTGAATGTTCCGGTTGATCGTCCACAGGGCCGGGTTCACGAGGTCCGTGTTCCCCGTGGTGCAGTCGATGAGCGTGTCGCCGTTGTCGGCAAGGACATCGGCATTCGTCACGAGCGGCATGTGAAGGCGGTTCTCCGTCCGATCCGGCCACTGGAGCAGAAAGAGGATGCCGGAGGGTGCGTTGAACTGGTCCACGGTCCAGAGGCTCCGGACGGAGAGGTAGTACGTCCCCCCGCGTTCACCCCCCTCGTTGTGCATGCGGATCACCGACGCATCGCCTGTGATGGCCCACTCGATGTCCGTCACCCGGCCGTCGATCAGGAGCTCGCGCGACTCCTTCTGAGGCGAATTCAGAAATTTCTCGTTGCCCCGAACCGCTGTGATCTCGCTGACGGGGTTGGGTTCGGTGGGTTGAGTTTCGCCGCAGGAGAGGCTCGTGGCGGCGAGCACGGCACAAAGAATCCCTGTTCGGAGCATCTTCCCAGATGGCATCTATCGTCCTCGGATCATTCGGACTGTAGGGGGGGAATCGGGCGGTACGTTACCGATCGGGTCGCTTTTCTGTCAAGTGAAAAGCCCCGGATCGAGGTCGGGGAAAATCGGGTACCTTGCTTCCATTGCAGCCACTTCCGGCTCCTCGAGGGGCCCCTGGGTGAGCGCGCGATCCAGGCGTCCGAAGCGGTCCAGGTGCTCCTCGGTGCGTCGATACGCGTACGGGACCAGGGTCCCGGTCTTCATGATGAACGCCCAGTCGCTCGCCTGGGCCAGGAGGAGCTCGCGGCCGGCCTGGCGGAGGGCCCGGCCGCGCAGAACGTCCCCTCGGTCCCCTTCCCGGGCGAGCGCCGCCATTCTCTCCGACGCGCGGAGCAGATGGCGGTAGATCCAATCGTTCGAAGGATCCAACCAGACACTCGAGTACCCTTCCGCACCCCAGCTCGACGGAAAGAGCCGCCCCTCCGCCGCGCGCGGGATGCGAGCCGCGGCCTCGGTCGCGGACACCGCCTCGAGTTCCCCGCTTTCGGCGACCCGATCGAGGACGAGATC
>DASTKC010000096.1:0-18984 GCA_035716085.1 Candidatus Eiseniibacteriota bacterium
CGGGGTAGAGCACTTCGTCCTCCGCCGCCATATGGCTCCCGAACTGCCGCGCGAGGAGCGCCAGGAGGCGGGACACGGCCTGCGTCGCGTCCTTGCCGCTGGTCATCGCCTCCTCCATGGCCGCGACCTCGTCGAGCACCCGGCGGTGGTCGTTTCTCATTCGCTCGAAGATCGTTTCCATCGTTCCTCCCGTGTGGATCACGAGATGAATTGTCGGAGATTGGAGGCGAAGCGCCCATGACCGCAATCATGGCGCGTTGCGATTTCCGGGATCCCCCAGGAGGCGCCAACCCGAGCCGGGACCCTACGTTGAGGGTGAGGGGCCTGGAACGGTATGATGCCCGTCATATGCTCCCTCGAGAGTCCCCATGGCCATAACGCAGCCCGAGCGCGTGCTCCAGGCCGTGCGGATGACGCCGCTCTTTCGCGGCCTGTCGCCCGACGATCAGGGACGCATCGCATCCGTCGCGACGATCAAGGACTTCAAGCGCGGCGACCGGCTCTGGAGCGAGGGCGATCCGTCCGAATCCCTGACCGTGATCGTGCGCGGCCGGGTGAAGATCGTGAAGGAGGGCGAGTCGTCCGACGTGATCCTCGAGATCTTCGGGGAGGGCGAGCCGGTCGGAGCGATCGCGGTCTACAACTACATGCCCTACCCCGCCGGCGCGATCGCCATGGAGCCGGTGACGCTCCTCGTGGTCCCTCGTCGCGATTACTTCGAGCTCCTCGACCGCCATCCCGACTTTGCGCGCGCCTGCATCCGCGAGCTGACCAAGCTGGTCGTCTCGCTCACCCGAAAGCTCGAGGAGATGCGCGGGCAGAAGGTCGAGGTGCGGATCGCCCAGCTCTTCCTGAGCCTGGCCGAGCGGATGGGGATCGAGTCGAAAGGGGGCATCGAGGTGCCGCTCCATCTGTCGCGGCAGGAGATCGCGGACCTGACCGGAACGACGGTCGAGACCGCGATCCGCACGCTCTCGCGCTGGGGGCACGAGAAGATCGTCATCACAGGCGAAAAGAGCTTCCACATTCCTTCGCGAGAGCGCCTCGAGCGCGTGGCCGAGGGTCGCGAGAAGTAGCGGACTACTCCGGAATGTCGAAGAGGAAGGCGCGGCGCCATCCCGGCGGGCGGCGCTCCGGATCGAAGCCCGAGAGAAGCCACGCGCGCCAGCTCGCAACGTCCTCGTCCGTCGCCTGCTCCGGGCGGAACTCCACGCCGCCATAGCTGAACCGGTCCCGGCTCCAGGCGAGATTGCTCCGCTTGTAGAAGAACGCGCAGAGCCGCTCCTTCCCCTCGCGAGGCCGGAACAGCTTGAGCCGGCATCGCCGCGGCTTGCCCCGTTCGAGCGGAGCGATATCAAGACTGCCAGGACCGATCTCGAGCTCGAAGGGCTCGAGCCCATCCTCGAACGCGTGGACCACGCGCATCATCGTCGGATCCAGATCGGTCGGCGTGACCTCGGGCGCCCCCCAGCGGATCAGCATGGCCCGGTAGAGCGCGCCGGAATGCGTGGAGCCATGCGCTTCCGGAAGGTCGGCTGTGCGAGTCGACGCATGGCGGAGAGCCAAGCCTCGTACATCCAGGTCGCGAAGCCGGAGGGTGCGAGATATCGCGTGTCGTCGGGCTGGCAGACCAGGCTCACCTCCAGATTGGGCGCGAGCCCCATGGGGATCCGGTTTCGCCTGCAAGCCTCGTACACGTGCTCGAAGACGGTTCGCATGTCTTCGTATCGCGGAGACGGATGGCGCTCCATGTCGGAGCCGATCACCGGGCGGAAGATGCAGACCGTGGGGAACGCGCCCAGGCTCGTGATGTAGTCGATCGCACGAAGGGTGTCCTCGATCGGCTCGACGCCCGCGATGATCTCCCCCGACACCGCCCCCTTCCCCAGCTTCCGCGCCGTGTACTCGAGCGCGTCGAAGAAGGCGCGCTGCCCGAGCACCGCCTCCTTACCCGGGAGATAGCGGGCAAAGTACTCCGGATTCATGAACTCATAGCAGAAGGAGAAGTGGTCCACGCCGAGATCGATGAGCCGGTCGTAGACGGTGAGATCCCGGCTCGGCATGAGCTGGAGGCCGACCAGGCCGCCCACGCGCTCCTTCACCGCTTTCACGAACGGCATCGCTTCCTCGTGACACCGCTTCGAGTAGCCGCTGTTGAAGTGGAAGAACGTGACGCCGCTCTCTTCCTTCGCCGCGCGGCAGACCTCGACGACGTCCTCGAGTCCCTTGAGCGCGACCTCGTTCACCCCGACGTTGGCGCCCGTGGTGCAGAAGCGGCAATGCATCGATGGATTCGAGTACCAGAAGAGACACGAGTTCGAGATGTAGACGCCGAGGTACGTCCCCTGGAGCACGCCGACGCGCCGCATCGGCGTTCCCGCCGACGTGCGGCGCCCGTACCAGGCAGGTTCCGGCGGGACTCGCACGGGATAGCGGTGCTCGGAGCGCTCGTCCAGGATCCGGTAGCTCCCGCGGGACTTCACGAGTCGATAGGGGGATGCGCGCGCGAAGTCCTCCTCGACCGGCACGTTCACCCAGACGTCCTTGAGCGGCCCCGGGAGGGTGAGCTCGAGTCCGGATCCTAGGCCGGCCCGCGTCCGCGCGAGGCCGCGGCCGTCCTCGGGGAGAGCGCACGAGGAATCGATGCGAATGCCCCGGCAGAAGAGATCGATCTCGAGCTCGCAGGGGTTGAGCGGAGCGGGACGCATGCGCGGCTCAGGGGGTCGTGGCGGCCGGCTTCGAGATGAGTGTCGCGCGCGCCACCTCGACCACGTGGACGCCGTTCCGGGTCGATGCGAGCCCCTTCACCTCGACCGTATAGGAGGGCCAGTCCTTGCACTGAACGAAGGGGTCGGGCGATCCCGCATAACTCCCCGGTGCCATCGAGCGGCCGTGCTCCTGCGTGAGGAGCCAGAGGGTGCTGTCCGCCGTGATGATCCCCATGGGAACGCCGGACGCGATGCACCGCTTCGCACAGTCCTGGTGGAGGGGGCCCGAGAGTCCCCGGGCGAGCCAGCAGCTCAGATCGAGGAGCTCGCCGCGAACGACCGCGACCTTCGGGGGCTTCGACGCGGGCGGCGGACTCTGAGTGTTGGCCGGCACCGGGGTGGCGGCCATGGCAAGCGCAAGGATCGTCGCGGCCACTACGGGGTGAAATCTGGCGTTCACGGTGCACGCTCCGGGATCGGGAAGCAGCGCCTGGATGTCCGGCACCGATGAGGCTACCACCCGAACACGAAGAAGCCGCATGGGACCAAAGTCCCATGCGGCCGGAGCCTAGCGGCGCGGTGCGATCAGGCGCGATTGCCGATGGGCACGTAGGGGCGCTGGGGCGAGCCGACATAGATCTGGCGCGGACGTCCGATGCGGAAATCCTTGTCTCGGCGCATCTCGAGCCACTGCGCGATCCAGCCCGGCAGGCGGCCCAGAGTGAACATCACCGTGAACATGTTCACCGGGATGCCGAGCGCCTGATAGATCACGCCGGAGTAGAAGTCGACGTTGGGGTAGAGCTTCCGGCTCACGAAGTACTCGTCCTTCAGCGCGATCTCCTCCAGGTGCATGGCGATCTCGAGGAGCTGGCTCGACTGGCCCACGCGCTCGATGACCTGGCTGCAAGCCTTCTTCAAAATGGCCGCCCGCGGATCGTAGGACTTGTACACGCGGTGGCCGAATCCCATGAGCCGCGCGGTGTCGTTCTTGTCCTTGGCCTTCGTGAGGAACTTGTCGGCGCTCCCCTCCTCCGCCGCGATCCGCTCGAGCATCTCGATCACCTGCTGGTTGGCGCCGCCGTGAAGCGGTCCCCAGAGCGCGCTGATCCCAGCCGCGATGCTCGCGTAGAGATTCGCCATCGAGCTCCCCACCATGCGGACCGTGCTGGTCGAGCAGTTCTGCTCGTGGTCGGCGTGGAGGATCAAGAGGAGATCGATCGTCCGCGCGAGCACGGGATCGACCTCGTACGTGTCGCTGGGAACCGAGAACATCATGTTGAGGAAGTTCGACGTGTAGTCGAGGCGGTTCTGCGGATAGATGAACGGCTGCCCGATCGAGTGCTTGTAGGAGCTGGCCGCGATCGTCGGCATCTTCGCGATCAGGCGGATGATCGTCTCGTGGATCTGGAGCTCGCTCTCCGGCTTCTGATAGAAGGTCGCGAGCGCGCCCACCGCGGCGGCGCAGACCGGCATCGGATGCGCATCCTTGGGAAGCGCATCGAAGAAGCGCCCGAAGTCCTGGTGGAGCATCGTGTGGATCGTGACTTCGTGCGTGAATCCGTCCAGCTCGGTCCGGGTTGGAAGCTCGCCGTGGATCAGGAGGTAGGCCACCTCGAGGAACGTGCTCCGCGCGGCGAGCTCCTCGATGGGATACCCGCGGTAGCGCAGGATTCCCTTCTCTCCGTCGATGAACGTGATCGCGCTCCGGCAGGCGCCGGTGTTGCCGTAGCCCGGATCCAGCGTGATCAGCCCGGTGGCCGAGCGAAGCTTCTCGATGTCGACCGCGGCCTCGTCCTCCGTGCCCTTGATGACCGGAAGCGAGAGTGAGGTTCCGTTGTAGGTCAGGTTGGCGGTCTCGGCAGTTCCCTGTTTGACGTCGGTCGGCATCAGTCCCCTCCTCACAGGATCATCGATCGCGTGCCTAGAGTATAGGACGAGCGCCCGTGCGTCACGCGCGGAGAGGCTTCCCCGCGATCGCGTCGCTCACGCGGCCGAAGACCTTGCGGGCGAAGGCGCGCATGGCGGGCAGGCGGCCTTGCATCTCCTCGAGGGCGCGGCGCGCGGTCAAGGCGTCGGCGTAGCCCGAAGCGAGATCCTGCTCCACGAGGGCGCGAATCATGGACTCGCTCATCTCCATGTGGAACAGGAGCCCGACGTGCGCGCCGTGGCGGAACGCCTGGCATGGGGTGAGGTCGGAGGACGCGAGCGCGACGGACCTCGGCGGTGGATCGAACGCATCGCCGTGCCAGTGAAAGACCGTGAGGGTCCGTGGCAAGCCGGCAAAGAGCGGATCGGCGGTCCCTTCGAGCGTGAGCGTCACGGGGAGCCACCCAAGCTCCTTGTGCGCGGGACGCACGCTCGAGCCGAGCGCTGCCGCGAGGAGCTGGCTCCCGAGACAGACTCCGAGAACGGGGACCTCGTTCTCGACCGCGCGGCGGATCAATTCGACTTCATCGGCGAGATGGGGATGCTGGTCCGCCTCGTAGACGCCCATGGGGCCGCCCATCACGACGAGAGCGTCATGGGGCGCGATGTCGGCGGGGACCGGCTCCCCTGCGAACACGCGCACCGTCGTGAGCTGCGCCCCTCCTTCCGCCAGGGCCTCGCCGAGCAGTCCGGTCGTCTCGGGCTCGACGTGCTGGATGGCCAGCACGGACGGCCGCCGGTCCGAAGCCATCACAAGCTCCCCTCCGTCACGATGCCTCCCATTCCGCGTATGCTCGTTCGAGTGGGCGATCGCGCCCGCGCGTCCTCAGATACCACGAACCGGAGGCCGAAGCATGAGATTCCTCGCCGCTATCCTCGCCCTCTTAGTCCTGGTCGCTCCGTGCCCCGTCCGGTCCGCGCCATCCACCCCGGCCGCGAGCTCCATGGCCAAGCCCGAAGTGAAGCATGCCACGTTCGCGGGAGGGTGCTTCTGGTGCATGGAAACTGCCTACGAGGGAAGGCCCGGAGTCGTCGCCGTGATCTCCGGATTCGCCGGCGGCAAGGAAGCGAATCCGACCTACGACGAGGTGTCCGCCGGTCGAACGGGGCACATGGAATCGGTGGAGGTCGTCTACCACCCGAGCGAGATCAGCTACGAGCGCCTCCTCGAGATCTACTGGCACAACATCGATCCCACACAGGGAGACGGGCAGTTCTGCGACCGAGGCGCTCAATATCGCTCGGCCATTTTTGTCCGCGACGACAACGAGCGCAAGCAGGCCGAGCGCTCGAAGAGCGCGATCGAGAAGGCCAAGACACTGCACGCGCCCATCGTGACGCGCATCCTTCCGTTCACCGGCTTCTGGCCCGCCGAGGAATATCACCAGGACTACTTCCGGAAGAACCCGGATGATTATCACCGCTACCGGGAAGGGTGCGGACGTGACCGCAGACTTCGAGATTTGTGGGGAGCCAAAGCGGGGGAGGATCCCGCCGTTCACTAGTGGCGGAATCCCTGGTCGAATAGCAACTTACGCCGGACACTCCTGTCGGAACCCTGATGTCACAGACATTTTTGTCTCAGAGTAAATATTTGTTTACTCATGAATAACGGGGCTGGTATACTCCTTTGTACGTCGGCGGACCAAAGAGTTAGCACGCGGTCCCGAATGCATCGTTCATTGAAATCGTAACCTGCCGACGACGCAACGTTCCCTGGAGCCTCGCATGCGTATCCTCGTCCCAGCAGTCGCACTCGCGTTTCTGGTTTTGTCGTACGCCTCCGAGTGCAGCGCTTCGAGCGGTCGCCCTTCACCTCGCCCCGATGGATCCAAGACGCAAGTCATGGAGCTTCACAAAGGCGATATGTCGAAGCCGGCCAAGCAGACTCCGCCACCGGACCTGTCGCCATCCGATCTGACAACGACAGAAAAAGTTTCCGGTGTTCCGGACGCTCCGGAGCCGGGCACGCTCGTGCTCGTCCTGTCCGCGGGTGCGATCGCGATCTTCCAGCGCCGCCGTTCCGCGTAAGACAAGTCAAAGCGCTGTACCACGCTAGCCAGAAGGCACCTCGCCCTTCTGGCTTTCGCGCGTTTGGCTCGCCCCCCATTCCTCCTCAACGTCCAACCCTTGGCACTCAAGCTGCATTAGCTGCCAGTGCCTGGGGTTCTGAGCGAATCCGAACCCCATGGACACAGGGAAGGGGGGTCAATGAAGACACCGACAAGGATGGCGTTCACGCTGTGGGCGATGGTCGGCGCCCTGGCCGGAGCAATGACGTGGGGCGTGGGACCCGCGCGCGCCGGCGACGCCGTTTCCAAGTCGTCCCAGCCCTACATCGCCCCGATCGTCCCGACGTTCGAGAAGAGCGAGCATCGCGGAAGGATCGGGGTGGGTGAGGAGATTCGGGATCACGGTTACTCGTTGCGCCAGGACCTGATCAAGAAGAGAACGATCGGGGACATCATCGACCGCTCGAAGGGCCATGATGGCACTCGGGGCGGGTGGATCGGCGGCGGCACCGAAGGGGGTCAGCCGCCCGAGACGATCGATGCACCCTTCGAGACGCAGCCCATCTCGACGTCGTATCGACCCGCGGGCGGTCCGCCACCTGCTCCGGAGCCGAGCGGATTCGTCCTGGCAGGCATCGGAGTGGCAGGGTTGATCCTCTCCGGGAGGCGAAGGAAGCGCTGATCGACCCATCGCGAACGCGAGTGGTCCGGGCTCCTCGGCGAAGGCCGGGGAGCCCGCTGTGCTAGGCTCCCGAGCCATGTCCTTCGCCGATCCATCGTCGTTCCGTCTGCCGCGTCTGCGGTTTCTTCCGGTCGAGCAGCTCGTGCCGCACGAGCAGCAGGACGACCGGCGGACGGGGGCGCTCAGGTCCCGGCTCAAGGACTCCGGCGTTCTCAAGAATCCGCCGGTCGTGACCTCGGCCGAGGCGATCGGCGATCCCCGATACGTCGTTCTGGACGGAGCCAATCGCGTGGCCACGCTCCAAGCGGCCGGCTTTCCCCACGCGGTCGTGCAGATCGTGGACTACGACGATCCCGGCGTACGGCTCACGACCTGGCACCACGCGCTCACCCACGATCTCGGGACGGAGATCGAGAAGGCCATCGCGTCGATCCCCGGGCTCACCCTCCGCGAGATGGATCTGACCCATGCGCGGGCGCTCCTCGCGCGGCGCGAAGCCATCGCGTTCCTGGTCCGGGCCGGCGCGTGCGTGCTCTCCCTGCACGGTGGACAGGACCTCCACGAGCGGAACGCGCTCCTGAACGCCGTGGTCGATCGCTACCGCTCGCGCGTGCCCTACTATCGCGTGACCCGGGATTCGCTCGAGGACGCGCGCGCGCGTTATCCCGACGTGGAATCGCTGCTCGTGTTCCCCCACTTCCATCCCGAGGAGATCCTCGAGGTGGCGCTCAGCGGTGCCCGCCTCCCCGCTGGCATCACGCGCCACGTGATCGCGTGGCGGGCTCTCCGGCTCAACCTGCCCCTGACGTTGATGGCGGACCCGGACCGCACGCTGGACGAGAAGAACCGATGGCTCGAGCAGTGGATCGCGGACCGCACCGCCACGAGCTCCGTGCGCTTCTACGAGGAGAGCACGGTGCTCTTCGACGAGTGACCGCCCCTCGTGTGAAAGCGCTCGACCCGCCGCGCCAGGAGGAGATCCGCGCCGCGCGCGAGCGGATTCGCGGACTGGCCGTCCGCACTCCCCTCCTCCGCCTTCCTCTCGAGGACGCCGAGATCTACCTGAAGCTGGAGACGCTCCAGCCCATCGGCTCGTTCAAGATTCGGGGCGCGGGAAACGCGATGCGGAGCGCGCCCCGGGACCTTCTCGCTCGGGGCGTCTACACCGCGAGCGCAGGGAACATGGCGCAGGGCGTGGCGTGGTGCGCGCGCGAGATGGGCATTCGGTGCACGGTGGTCGTGCCCGACGACGCGCCGCGAGCCAAGCTCGATGCGATCGAGCGGCTCGGTGCGCGCGCGCTTCTCGTTCCCTACGCGGACTGGTGGACCGTCCTCGAAGAGCACCGCTATCCGGGTCTCGAGGGCCTCTTCGTGCATCCCGTCGCGGCCCCGGGAGTGATCGCCGGCAACGGCACGATCGGCCTCGAGATCCTCGAGGATCTCCCCGACGTGGACGCGGTCCTCGTCCCGTTCGGAGGGGGCGGGCTGAGCAGCGGCATCGCATCCGCGATTCGCGCCGAGAAGCCGGGCGTGCCGGTCTACGCGTGCGAGATCGAGACGGCGGCTCCGCTCGCGGCGTCGTGGGCGGCGGGAGTACCCACCTCCGTCGACCGGATCCCGAGCTTCGTCGACGGGATCGGCGGGAAGGGCGTCCTACCCGAGATGTGGGCCCTCATCCGGAGCGTCATCGAAGGACCCATCGTCGTGTCGCTCGAGGAGACGGCGGCCGCGGTGCGGCTCCTCGTGGCACGCGCCCGTATCGTGGCCGAAGGGGCAGGCGCGGTCCCCGTGGCGGCCGCACTCGCCGGGCGCGCCGGCCAGGGGCGCCTCGCCTGCGTGGTCTCCGGAGGGAACATCGACCCCCAGAAGCTCGCGACCATCCTCATGGGCGGGCTCCCCTAGCCTTCCCCGCAGGACTCCCGATTCAAGGTTTTCGCCCCTCGTACCGATGTTACGGATGGAACCCGACGTTCGAAACGGCGTTTCACCGAGCAGGCCCCATTCCCGTGCACGATCTCAATCCACAAGAGCTTCGACGTGCCATCCTCACGCACCACCTGGCTCGGCTCACCTGGGTGGCGTTCATCATCACGTTCGTCATCGCCCGGTCCATCGCGCTCCTCCGGACCGACTTCCACATCATGGTGGGCGAAACGCATCTCCACCATCTCAACGTCGGCATCATTCTCCTGGCCGCGATGGGGGGCTACCTCCTCTTCCGCCGCCCCGGCGGCCACGAGCTTCGGTCGGCGGCCGTCCTCTACGGCGTGGCGCTCGGGCTCACCTTCGACGAGTTCGGCATGTGGCTGCACCTCGAGGACGAATACTGGCAGCGGGCGAGCTATGACGCGGTGGGGGTGATCGGGGCGTTCCTCGGGCTGCTCGCGGCGGGACCCACACTCCGGCGCGTGCGGCGGAAGTACTGGGCCACGGTGGCCGGTGCGGCGATCGTGGCGGTGCTCTTCGGGCTCCTCGTCCTCAAGCCCTTCTTCAGCCCGGGCTGAGCGCGCCGGGCCGGCGCGCTAGCGGAGCAGCACCGTCCGGGCGCTGGAAACCACCCCGGCGGCCTGGAGCCTGACCCAGTAGACGCCGGACGGAGCGGGCGCTCCGTCATCGAGCCGTCCATCCCATCCGAGAGGGGTCCGGCCGGCCGGCATGGTCCCGCGGTGGAGCGTCCGCACCTTGCGTCCCCTCACGTCGAACACGTCGACGCTCGCATCGGCTGGAGCCGGCAGGTCCACCTCGAGCACGAGCTGGCCGTAGAACGGGAGGCGTCCCATGAGCCGGAGCTGCACGCTTGCGGGAGGTCCTCCAGTATCAACACCGACGACCGAGGCCTTGGTGACGATCCGGAAGACATCGCCGTCTTGATCGCAGATGTAAAGCTCGCCACGCGCATCCTCGCCGAAGCTGGTCACGAACCCGATCGAATATTGGCCGACGCCCCCTACAGGAGCGAGTTCCGCGGTGCGATCCACGATGTTGGTGAGCGAGCCCTGCTGGAATGTCCCCGACCAGATCTGCTTCGAGCAGTAGTCGGCATAGAAGTAGCTGCCTTGAAGCGCGGGGATCTTGGAGCCGCGGTACACGTAGCCACCGGTGATCGAGCACTTGCCGCCGGTGTGCCCGTATTCCGTCGCTGGAGCGATGAACGGACAGGACGGATTCGAGCAGGAGCCGCACGGCGTGGTCGTGCTCGTGGCGTAGGGGAGGGACCCTTCGCGACACCTCCACCCGAGGTTCGCGCCCGCTCCCGTGCCGGCCGGGAAAAAGTCGACCTCCTCGCTCGACGACTGCCCCACGTCGGCGATGATGAAGTCGTGCGTCTGCCGGTCGAAGCTGTCGCGCCACGGGTTCCGGAGGCCGAAGCACCAGATCTCGTCGAGCCCGGGCGTCGCGCCCGCGTACGGATTGCCGGGCGGAATCGTATAGCCCGATCCGCTCACGTCGATCCGGAGGATCTTACCGAAGAACGTGTTCAGGTCCTGCGCGCGGTCCCCTGGGTCCCCCTCGTCGCCGCCGTCTCCCATGGCGATGTAGAGGTATCCATCGGGTCCGAATCCGATCCAGCCGCCGTAGTGGTTGGCGTAGGGATGCGGGATCGACAGGATCACCGTGCCATTGGGGTTGGCCACGTTGGCATCGGCGCTCACCTGGTAGCGCACGATCTGCGTGCTGCCCGCCGCGTCTGTGTAGTAGACGTAGAAGCGCCCCGTTTGCGCGTAGTTTGGGGCGAACGCTAGCCCGAGGAGGCCCTGCTCGGTGCTCGAGGAGAGGACGTCAGTCGTGAGGAAAGGCGTCGGGAGCACGGCGCCGTTCCTCACGATCTTGATCCGCCCCCGCTGGTCGGAGCCGCGCCGCTCCACGACGAAGATCCGCGTCGTGTCTCCGGGCGGCGCGGTCACGTAGAGCGGGGTGTTGAGACCGCTCGCGACGCGCACGGTGGTGAGCGTCGGAACTTGTGCGCGGGCGGGTCCGGCCGCGAGAACCCACGCCGCCATCCCCGCAAGGATCAGCGCGAGGGCGGAGCCTCTCCGTGCGCCCATCAATGCGGTCTCCGGGCGCTGTTCGCGGATTCGCGCCACCGATCCCGCCACCCCGAGATCATGACGCTCTCGTCCCCCGGCGCGTCCCCCACGACCTGGAGCACTTCGCCCGAGGGATCGATCACGACCGTGCGGTGCGCGGTCGTGATCATGTCGAAGGCCCCATCGTCGATGCCCCAGAAGAGATTCATGTTGGCCACGTAGACATCGTTGAATTGGGACCCCTCCAGACCGAATCGATCCTTGTGATCGATCGTCGCCCAGTAGGTGAGCTCGCTCTTCATGGGGGCTCGTGTTCCGGTGTTCAGATAGAGGTTGCGCCGGTAGTGCGCGCAGAGATCGGCGTAGTAGCGCACGGCCCGCCACGTGGCGGCTTGCGGTATCCGGTTGGGCCCGACGCCACGGGACCACCACACCACCGCGTGCGCCGTGTCGGCCCCCATTTCCCAGCGATGGTCGAGCGCATTCACGACCAGAGGATCCCTCTCGGGGTACGTGGACTCGGCGATCGCGAGAAGGCGCGCGCTCAGGGTGTCGCTGGCGGCGCGATCCACGGACACGCTGAACGCGTATGCCGTCTCGTCGAGCCTGAACGGACGATCGCCGTAGCCTTCCGCCTCGGCCTGATCGACGAAATAGCCGGGGGGCGTGGCCCTGGCTTGCATCGGCCGCCCGAGGGCGGCCAGAGCTGCGATCGGCAGTAGGACGGCGAGCGCGGAGACCCGCCACCGGCATTGGATTCGGTCCATGCGTCACCTCGGAGCCCGGACGGTTCCCGTCAATGATGCGCCGGGCGCCAGCGCCACGCCAAGGGCAAATGTCCAGCCCCGGGGCCCCGAAACAGGGGGTTGCGCCCCGGGGGGCTCCCGGTAGAATCGATGTCTCGATTCGGACCAGGGTCCGATCCTCGGCGCCGGCATTCACCCCGTTGTTGGGAGGTACACCCTAATGGCATCGACCAAACCCATTCCCGATGGCTTCACCACGGTCACGCCGTCCCTTTGTTTGAAGGACTGCAACAAGGCGATCGACTTCTACAAGAAGGCCCTCGGGGCGCAGGAGCTGATGCGCATGCCGGGGCCGGACGGCAAGATCATGCACGCGGAGATCAAGGTCGGTAACTCCCACGTCATGATGAACGACGAGATCATGGGCTCGAGATCGGCCGAGACCCTCGGCGCCTCGCCCGTGAACTTCTATCTCTACGTCGAAGATGCCGACGGCGCGCACAAGAAGGCGATCGCCGCCGGCTGCAAGGAGATCATGCCGGTCGCGGACATGTTCTGGGGCGATCGCATGGGCGCGGTCTCCGACCCGTACGGCTACAAGTGGAACTTCTCCACGCACATCAAGGACCTGAGTCCCGAGGAGATCAAGAAGGGGCAGGACGAGTGGATGAAGCAGATGGCGGGCTCCCGCTAGGAAACCGCCTCATCGATGCGACGGAGCCCTTCGGCCACGCGGCCGGAGGGCTCTCGTCGTTTCAGTGGAGCAGCACCACCTTGCGTGTCAGGGACGCGCCTTCCGATTCGATGCGATAGAAGTACGCTCCCGCCGCCACGAGCACGCCCCGTCCGTCCGTGCCGTCCCAGCGAAGCGAGCTCGATCCCTGGGGCAGGAGTCCGCGCCGAAGCTCCCGCACGAGCCGCCCGTGGACGTCGTACACGGCGATTCGCCCTTCGCGCGGACGGGCGAGATCGAAATCGATCGCGGCCGAGGAACGGAAGGGATTCGGGTAGGCCGCATGGAGCGTCATCGCCGCAGGCGCGCTCCCGGCCGGAGCCTCGGCCACCGCCGTCACCTGGCCGAAGAGGAGCTCGTACGTGTCATTCTGGACGGCTCCGTCCAGCCCGCCGTAGACGAGCATGCTCTGGCGCACGGGATCGTAGATCGCCACATGGCCGCTGCGAGACGACGGCGAGAGTCCCGTTGGCTGGAGCGCCGTCCAGGTCGGCGTACCCGTGAGGGAGAGGCCCCAGGTGTCACCGCAGAAGGTCGTGCCGTCGAATCCGCCGAAGACGACCAGCCGGTCGCGCGACTGATCGTAGATCGCGGTCGGCTGGTAGCGCGGCGAGGGAGCCGTGCCCGATGCGCTGATCGAGGTCCAGGCGGGCGCCCCCGAGAGCGACAGCGACCACACGTCATTGAACAGCGCGCTGTCCGTGCCCCCGAACAGCACCATCGAATTCGTGACCGGATTCCGCGTCGAGGCTGCGAGGAACCGGGCGGCCGGCGGCGTGCCTGAGGGTGTGAGCTGGCTCCACGTGGGCGTGCCCGAAAGGGAGAGGGCCCACACGTCGCTGTAGAGGAGGTCGCCCAAACCCCCGAAGATCACGAGGCGGTCTCCCGCCGGATCGTAGACGCCGCACGCGCCGAAGCGCTCGGGAGGCGGAGTACCGACCGGAGTGAGCTTGGTCCACGCGGGTGACGCGCCGAGCGTGAGGCTCCAGACGTCGTTCAGCTGATGGTTCCCGACGTCGGACCCGCCGAACACGAGCATGCGGTCGTGGGTCGAGTCGTACACCATGAGGTGCCCGTCCCGCGCGTCCGGCTTGGTCCCAGAGGGATTGAGATTGACCCACGTCTGGGTTCCGAGCACGAGCGCCCACGCATCCTGAAGCAGTCCGTTCGCGGCCTGGCCCCCGAACACGATCATGCGGTCGCGCGCCGCGTCGTAGGCCGCGGCGTGGTCGGTCCGCGGAGGCGCCGGCCCGCCAAGCGGCGCCAGCGTCGCCCACGCGGTGCCGCCGGACAGCGAGAGCGAGAGAAGCTCGTTCGTCGGCTGATCCGCGAGACCGCCGAAGACGAGCATCCGGTCGCCGGCCGTGTCGAGCACCGCCACGTGATCGTAGCGTCCCGCGGGGATGTTGCCGGACGGCGTGAGCTGCGTCCACGCGGAGGACACAAAGGGAAGCGCCCAGGTCGTCCCGGGCGGCTCTCCGCTTCCGTCATCGCCCCCGAAGACAACCATGCGGTCGCGCGTGACGTCGTAGATCGCCTTGGACCCCGCGCGCGGCGGCGGAGGCGTTCCGGTTGGCGTGACGAGCGTCCACGTGGCCGTCCCCGCGAACGAGAGCGACCAGAGATCGCCCAAGAGACCGGTGTTGTTGACACCGCCGAACACGACGAGGCGATCGCGTACCGAGTCGTAGATCGCGGAGTGGCGCGCTCGGAGATCGGGCGGGCCGCCCGACGGAGCCACGTTGGACCACGCCGGCGTTCCGGCAAGGGCGAGCGCCCACGCGTCGTTCCGGTAGGTGAGCCCCGTCTGGCCGCCGAACACCACCATGCGATCGCGCACGGGATCGTAGATCGCGCTGTGCCCCGATCGCGACGGAGGCGGGCTCCCCGTGGGCGAGAGCTGGGTCCAGGCGGGGCTCGCCCCGAGCGAGAGCGCCCACACGTCGCCGAGCGCCCCCGGCGCCGCGCCGCCGTACACGAGCATGCGGTCGCGCACCGGATCGTAGATCGCGCTCGAGCCGCGGCGCGCGCTCGGCGGCGTTCCTGCGACCGCGAGGAGCTTCCAGGTCGGCGTTCCGGCGAGGCTCAGCTCCCAGACGTCGTTCTTGAGCGACGATCCGGCGAGCCCGCCGAAGACGAGCATTCGGTTTCGCACGGGATCGTAGATCGCGGCATGCTGCACCCGCGCCGCGGGCGGCGGGAACGAGAGGAACGACCACACTCCGTCGTCGGTCGCGACCGCCGCGGACGGGGTGAGCGATGATGCGAGGAGCGCCGCGGCGATGAGGCCGCCGCGGATCGATGCGCTTCGAATCACTTCATGCCCTCCAGCCGCTTGAGGCCCTCCTCGGCCAGCCGATCCTTCGGGTCGAGCTGGAGCGCCTTGTGGAATGCCTCGGCCGCGTTGTCCTTCTGCCCCGCGGCCAGGTAGACCCCGCCCAGACCGTCAAGGGCGCGCGAGGAATTCGGGTTCTGTTCCACGTTCAGTTTCATCACCCGGACCGCGTCCTCGAACTTCCCTTTGTCCGAGAGACTCGTGCCTAGCTCGATCAGGCTCCCGTCCCCGAAGTCATAGGCGTTCCGACCATAGAAGCGCGTTCGCAGGGCCTGGTAGGAGGCGAGCGTGCTGTCGATCCCCGAGGTCTCGTAGGTCCATCCGAGCTCCTCGACGAGCGTGGCGGGAGTGGGACGGCCGTGGTGGCACGTGATGCATCCCACCGTGACGCGATGCGTGCCCTGGAGCTTCATCTTCTTCAGATCGGCACGGACATCGCCGGTCATCCTCAACATGTCGCGGGCGATGTCCTTCTTGGGGTTCTTGTCGGACGCGAAATCGAACGAAGAGAGCGGCTTCCCTTCTTCGCCCTCGTGGCAGTAGTTGCAGCGGACGCCGAGCGATCGCGTGAAGGCCATCATGGCCCCGCGGAGCTCCTCCTTCGACGTGGTCTTGGGCAGGACCTTGAGGTTCTTCGGCTTGTCCGGCCAATCCCAGGCGGGAGGTTGCTGCGCGAGAGCGTGACCGGCGAGCGAAAGGACGAGCGCCGCGGAGACAACGGGAACGACGACGGACGGCGGAACGGGAATTCGCATCAGGTCTCCTGTCCGGCTACGGTTGGGAGGGTCAGCGGAAGCCATGGGAGAGTCCGGCGCATGGGCTCATCTCACGAGGTGGGTGCCGGATGGACTTGCGTTTCCACGCTAAGCCTACGCCCCGTGCGGGCGGGCGTCAAACGAGTGTGGCGGGTCGGGGTGCGTGGTAGTCTCCCCTCCGTGAATCCTTACATCCTCGGCCACTCGGACCACGAAACCCGGCGCCTCATCCTGCAGCACCAGATCTACGGACCGATCACCCGCCGCTTCTTCGAGGCGGCTGGAATCGGGCGCGGCATGAAGGTGCTGGACATCGGGAGCGGGGCGGGCGACGTCGCGCTGCTCGTCGCGGATCTGGTGGGCCCCTCGGGGCGCGTCGTCGGCGTGGACATGAACGCCGAGATCCTGAACACCGCGCGGGAGCGCGCCATGGTCGCCGGCTGGAGCAACGTGGAGTTCCTGGCCGGCGATTTCGCGGCCGTCGTGACGGACAAGGACTTCGACGCGGTCGTGGGACGCTGGGTGCTCATGCACGTGCCCGACCCGGTGACTCTCGTCCGGAATGCCGCGGGGCGGCTTCGCGTCGGAGGGATCGTCGCGTTCCACGAGAACGACTTCACCTACCCGCCCACGACCTTCCCGCCCACACCGGTCGACATCCAGGTCGGACGCTGGCTCGTGCCTCCGCCGGGCGGCCGGGGTCCCGAGATGCAGATGGGCACCAAGCTCTACACCACCTATCTGGACGCGGGCCTTCCCGCGCCCCAGTTCCGCCTCGAGGCCCCGCTCGGCGGCGGGCCCGAATGGCCCGGCTTCGAATACGTGGCCGAGACCGCGCGCAGCCTCCTCCCCATGCTGGAGAAGATCACCGGCGTCAAGCCGGAGGAGATCCAGGTGGACACGCTGGGCGCGCGGCTCAAGGACGACGCGATGAAGCACCGCGCGGTTCAGATGCTCCCTCTCATGTTCGGGGCGTGGACGCGCAAGGTCTGACGGTCTAGATTCGGTCCCTCGACGTTTCGCTTTCATCCCGGAGGATCCATGCGTCTCGGCACCCCGCTGGCACCCGGCGCCACGAAGGTCATGCTCCTGGGGGCCGGCGAGCTCGGCAAGGAAGTCCTGATCGCGCTCCAGAGGCTCGGCGTCGAGACGATCGCGGTCGATCGCTACCCGAACGCGCCCGGGCACCAGGTGGCGCACCTCGCGCACGTGATCGACATGACCGACCCCGCCGCGATCCGCGCGGTGGTGGAGGCCGAGCGCCCGCATCTTGTCGTCCCCGAGATCGAGGCGATCGCGACCGAGGAGCTCGTCCGGATCGAGGAGGACGGCCTCGCGACCGTGATCCCGACGGCGCGGGCCACGCGTCTCACGATGAACCGCGAAGGCATCCGCCGCCTCGTCGCGGAGACCCTCCGCCTCCCCACCTCGCGCTACGAGTTCGCCGAGAGCGAGGCCGAGCTCGCCGCGGCCGCCTCGAGGATCGGCTTCCCGTGCGTGGTCAAGCCGGTCATGTCCTCGTCAGGCAAGGGACAGTCCGTCGTGTCGAGCCCGGGCGACGTGGCGCGCGCGTGGGAGTACGCCGAGAGCGCGGGGCGCGTGAAGCACGGCCGCGTGATCGTGGAGGAGATGATTCAGTTCGAGTACGAGATCACGCTCCTCACCGTGCGATCCGCCGGCGAGAACGGCGCGAGCCGGACCTCGTTCTGCGAGCCGATCGGCCACGTGCAAGTGCGGGGCGACTACGTCGAGAGCTGGCAGCCGCAGCCGATGGGCGACGTCGCTCTCGCCCGCGCCCGGGATATCGCGAAGCGGGTCACCGACGACCTGGGCGGACGCGGCGTGTTCGGCGTCGAGCTCTTCGTGAGGGGAGATCAGGTCTGGTTCAGCGAGGTGAGCCCGCGCCCGCACGACACGGGCATGGTCACGATGGCGACGCAGGTGCAGAGCGAGTTCGAGCTCCACGCCCGCGCCGTGCTCGGGCTCCCGGTGAGCACCGCGCTCCGATCCCCTGGAGCGAGCGCGGTGATCTACGGCGGGCTCGAGGCCAGAGGGATCGCGTTCGAAGGCGTGGACGAAGCGCTCCGCGTTCCACAGACGGACCTCCGTCTTTTCGGCAAGCCGGAGTCCTTCACGCGGCGCCGCATGGGCGTCGCGCTCGCGTGGGGCGACGACGTGAACGAGGCGAGGGTGCGCGCCAAGCTTTGCGCGGGTAAGGTGAAGCCGGTCGAGGCCGGGAGCCCCGCGAGCGAGGCTCCCGTTCCCGCCTAAACCATCGTTACCGTGATGCGGCCTGCGAGGCCGCCTGATCGCGGAACTCCTCGCTCGCGTAGATCGCCACTTCCACCCGCCGGTTCTTGCTCCGCCCTTCGTCCGTCGCGTTGGACACGATCGGCTCGTCCTCGCCGCGCCCCACCGTCCGGATGCTGCGCCGCACGCCGCGTGCGCGGAGATAATTTGCAGCCGCGTCGGCTCTCCGCTCGGAGAGTCCCTGGTTGTACGATTCCGTCCCCACGTCGTCCGTGTGTCCCACGATGAGGAGATCGGAGTTGTCGTACTTTTCGAGGCTCTCCGCGAGCGTGTTCAAATTGTGACTCGCCTCGCCGCGGACCGCGTCCGAGTCGAAGTCGAAGAGCAGGCCCGAGGGGAAGGTCACCAGGATCCCCTCGCCGACCCGGTCCACCTTCGCGCCGGGGAGCTTCGCCTCGAGCTCCTGGGCCTTTTCGTCCATCCGGTGTCCGATCACCGCGCCGGCCGCGCCGCCCACCACCGCGCCGATGATCGCGCCCTTGGTCGTCGAGCCGGCGTACTTGCCGACGACGCCGCCCACGGCCGCGCCGCCCGCGGCGCCGACGATCGCGCCCTTCTGCGTCTTGTTGAGGCTCGCACACCCGGTCGTGCCGGCGGCAAGGAACGCCGCGGCCGCCAGGAGGGTGCCGATCCGCGTGATGCCGCTATGCATCGTGTTCACCTCGTCGGGGGTCTCGGTACGAAGCGGGTCCATCCAACCGGGGAGCCGAGGGAGCAAGACGGGTGCCAAAATCGTACAAAGGCCG
>DASTKC010000097.1:0-4129 GCA_035716085.1 Candidatus Eiseniibacteriota bacterium
GAACTCGCTGAACCAACCGGTCAGGAGCGGGCGCAGGCCGTCCCGTCCGGGAGGCACGCGGAGGAAGCAGTTCCCCTCGCCCAGCTGGCAGTACTTGTAGCCGCCCCCCACGACGAACGCGTCCCCGATGCCCGCGAGCGAGAAGGGCACGACGTTCAGGTGGTGGTAGGCGTCCACGAGGAGCTCGGCGCCGCGCGCGCGGCATGCCGCGAGCGCCCCGTCGAGGCCGGGCACGAGGTGCGCCGTCTCGAAGAGCACGCTCGACACGAGCGCGGCGGAGGTTCGGTCGTCGATCGCTTGGACCAGTCGATCGACCAGCGTCGCCGCCGGATAGGCCGCCACCTTCACCACCTCGAGCCGGCCGTCCTCGGCCAGGCGGTCGAGCTGGCGCCGGATCGTATGGAACTCGCCGTCGGTGGTGACGAGCCGCGGCCGCGCGGCGAGTGGGAGGGCGGAGAGGAACCGGACCACGAGCTCGTGCGTGTTCTGGCCGAGCGCGATCTCCTCCGGTCGCGCGCCGAGGAGCCGCGCGAACCCGCGCCGGACGCGCTCCGCCTTCGCTTCCGCGCGCTCCCACTTGTCGTCGACTCCCTCCGCGGCGTCGGCCCACGCCTCGAGCTGTCCGTCGAAGGAGACGTCGGGCCATGCCTGGTGCGAGTGGCCGGTTAGAAGGAGCCGTTCCTCCACGCGAAAGCGCGAGTAATGGGGTGCGAGCCCGTTGGGCGTTACGCGAAGCGCGTCGAGTCGGGCCGCGGTGTCGGGGCTCATCGAGCGCTCGGAGCCGTGGAGCTCAGAGCTCCGTCCGGATGGCCCAGAGGTCCGGATAGAAGGGGTGGTCGAGCGTGGTCTTGAGATAGGCCGCGCCCATCGAGCCGCCGGTTCCCTTGCGGGTGCCGATCGTGCGCTCGACCATCTTCACGTGCCGGTAGCGCCACTCCTGGAATCCCTCATCGAGATCGACCAGACGCTCGCAGAGCGCGCGCACGGTGGGATCGGTCTTGTAGACGTGGATGAGGAGCGGATGGAGCTCGGGCGCGGATTCGACCGCGCCGCTCCGATCCCGCGAGAGGACCGACGGCGGCACCGCATGCCCTTTCGCGACGAGGTACTGGAGGAATGCGTCCCACAGCGAAGGCTCGCCGAGCCGACGCTCGAGGCGCTGCCGCGCGGGGCTGCCCTCCGGGTAGCGCGCGAGGGCCGCCGAGTTCCGCATGCCGAGGAGGAACTCGAGCTCCCGGAACTGGAACGACTGGAATCCGCTCCCCGATTCGAGCCGCTCGCGGAACGTGAGGAACTCGAGCGGGGTCATCGTCTCGAGCACGTCGATCTGCGCCACGACCACCTTGAGGATCGTGAGGACGCGCTTCAGCGTATGCTGCGCGCGCATGTCGTCGCGCCGCTCGAGGAGCCCCTTCAGGTAGTCGAGCTCGTGGAGCATCTCCTTGAACCAGAGCTCGTACACCTGGTGGATGACGATGAAGAGCATCTCGTCGTGCTCGTCGGAGATCGGCTTCTGCTGGTCGAGGAGCTCGTCGAGCCTGAGATAGGTGGAATAGGTCACGCCCAAGACGCCGGACCTCCGATCACGTGAACCGCGGCTTGTAGTTGGCGAGCGACTCGTACTGGTCGGGCCATGGCAGAGGATAGCCCAGCTCGTGCGCGGCGTGGCGGGTCCAGTACGGGTCCCACAGGTGCGCGCGCGCGAGGAGGCAGAGATCCGCCCGCTCCGCCGCGAGGATCGTGTCGACGTCGGAATAGGACGAGATGTTCCCCACCGCCATTGTGGCGATCCCGACCTCATGGCGGATCCGATCCGCGAAGGGGGTCTGGAAGAGCCGCCCGTAGACCGGCTTCTGATCCGGAATCGTCTGCCCCGCGGACACGTCCACGATGTCGCAGCCGTGCTCCTTGAGGAGCCGGGCCACCTCCACCGCGTCCTCGGGGCCGTGCCCTTTCGGATGCCAGTCCACCGCGGAGATGCGGACCGACATCGGCCTCTCCTCCGGCCACGCGCGCCGCACGCGGTCGAACACCTCGAGCGGAAAGCGCATGCGGTTGGCGAGCGGGCCGCCGTACTCGTCGTCGCGGCGGTTCGTGAGGGGCGAGATGAACGTCGCGAGGAGATAGCCGTGCGCCATGTGGATCTCGAGGAGATCGAAGCCCGCCTCGATCGCGAGATGGGCGGCGCGCTCGTACTCGCCGAGCACCTGGTCCATGTCCGCGCGGGTCATCTCGCGCGGGGTCTGGCTGTGCGGGTAGTACGGGATCGCGGACGGAGCCAGGACCGGCCAGTTCCCCTGGGCGAGCGGCTGATTGTCCCCTTCCCACAGGAGCCGCGTGGAGCCCTTGCGTCCCGCGTGGCCGAGCTGGATCGCCATCTTGGCCGGCGTCTGGGCGTGCACGAAGTCCACGATCCGCTTCCACGCCGGCGCGTGCTCCTCCTTGTAGAGACCCGTGCAGCCCGGCGAGATGCGCGCCTCGGGACTCACGTCGGTCATCTCCGCGAAGACGAGCCCGGCGCCGCCGACCGCCCGCGCCCCCAGATGGACGAGGTGCCAGTCGTTCGGGGTGCCGTCGACCGCGGTGTACTGGCACATGGGCGAGACCACGACGCGATTCGGGAGCAGGAGGCCGCGGAGCTTGAACGGCGTGAACATGGGAGGCGGCGACTTGGGTCCCGCCGGAGCCTTGGTTCCGGCGCGGCGCGCGGCTTCCGTCGCGAACCGCGCGTCCACGGTCTCGATGAACTTAGGATCGCGCACCCGGAGATTCTCGTGGGTCACGCGCAGGCTTCGGGTGAGGAGCGTGAACGCGAAGGTCAGGGGATCGAGGTCCATGTAGCGCTCGGTGTCCTCGAACCACTGGAGGCTGGCCTGCGCCGCGCGCTGGAGGCTTTCGACCGCCGGGCGGCGCTCCGCCTCGTACGCCTCGAGAGCAGCGGGCACCGAGGCGTTGGCCCGGAGCGCGCGGACGAGCGCGCTCGCGTCTTCCATCGCGAGCTTCGTCCCCGATCCCACGGAGAAGTGCGCCGTATGGGCCGCGTCCCCCACGAGAACCACGTTCCCATGGCTCCAGCGCTCGTTCCGGATCGTCGGGAACGCGCGCCAGATGGAGCGATTGGAGACGAGGCGATGCCCCTCCAGCTCCTGGGCGAAGAGCTGCTCGCAGAACCGGATGGTCGCGGCCTCGTCCGCGCGGTCGAGCCCGGCCGCGCGCCAGGTGGCCTCGCGTGCTTCCACGATGAACGTCGAAGCCCCCGGCTCGTACTGGTAGGCGTGCACGCGCCAGAGCCCGTGCGCGTCGTTCTTGAAATGGAACGTGAACGCGCGAAAAGGCTTCGTCGTGCCGAGCCAGACGAAGCGGTTGGGACGCACGTCGACCCAGGGACGGAAGTGGTCGCGATAGCGCTCGCGCACGACCGACTGCGCCCCGTCGGCGGCGAGAACGAGGTCCGCCTCGCGCAGGAGCTCCTCGGGATCCTTCACCTCGCGCTCGAAGCAGAGGCGCACGCCCGAGGCACGGCAGCGCTCCGCGAGGAGCGCGAGCAGCGTCTTCCGCGAGAGGCCGGAGAATCCGTGGCCTGTCGAGCGGAGCACCGTCCCCTTGTAGTGGATCTCGATGTCGTCCCACCGGTGGGCCCGCGATCCCATCGCGGCGGTCACCTCGGGATCGGCCTGCGCGAGCGCCTCCTCGGTCGCGTCGGAGAAGACGACGCCGAAGCCGAACGTGTCCTCGAGCCGGTTTCGCTCGTAGACCTGAACCTCGTGCTTGGGATCGGCCTTCTTGAGGAGGAGCGCGAAGAAGAGGCCCGCCGGCCCGCCGCCGCTCACGGCCGCCTTCACCCGGCCTCCTTGACGAGCTGCCCCGCGATCACGAGGTGCTGGATCTCGGTGGTCCCCTCGTAGATCCGGAGCGCCCGCACCGCGCGATAGAGGCGATCCACCGGGCTCGAGGCGAGCACCCCCGCGCCTCCCAGGATCTGCACGGCGTCATCGATGACGCGCTGCGCCGCTTCGGTCGCGAACGCCTTGGCCATCGCCGCTTCCAGGGTGACGCGCTCGGCGCCGCGGTCGGCCTCGTACGCGGCGCGATAGACGAGGAGGCGCGCCGCCGTGAGATCGGTCGCCAT
>DASTKC010000098.1:0-4367 GCA_035716085.1 Candidatus Eiseniibacteriota bacterium
GGAGGAGCTGCGCCCACTCCTCACCGGGTGGTTCAGCGAGTTCGCGCACCTGACCGAGCGCACACCCGGCCGCGTGCCCTATGGCGCGGGACCCGCGCGCTGGAGCGGCGCCACCTACGATCCCACGAGCCACTACCGCGCGGCCTCCGTGTTCCGGTTCTTCGAGGAGATGGAGCTGGATCCGGAATTCCTGCGCGCGGTGAGCCGGCACCAGATAGGACTTCTGGCGGAATCGTTCGACGCGCTCGGTCTGGATCCGAGGCGCATCACGAGGGACCGACAGGTTCCGCTCGAGGCGGTGGGAGGCTTCCTCGCCTTCCGGGCTCCGGAAGCGGGGCGCATCGCGGCCACGCTTCGAGCGCGCGGGATGCTCACCGATCATCGCGCCGAGTGGCTACGTCTCGGGCCGGCGCCGTACCTCTCCGACGATCAGCTCACGGCGGCGATCGATCTACTCGGGGAGGCGGTTCGCGGGTTGTAGTCGCGGCGAAGCGCCGCGTCAGCGAGGGGTGAGGAGCGTCTCCGCGAACGGCCACGTCGCATCCACCCACTGCGCGAGGCAGTCGAATCCCGCGCGCGCCGCCATGGCCGGAAGCTCCTCCTTCTCGTACCGGTAGGAGCTCTCGGTCCAGATCGTCTCCCGCGCCTTGAAGTGGATGATCGATCCGAGCGCGCCGAGCGCCACGCTCTGCGCGATCTTCGAGACGAGGTGCATCTCGACCCGCCGCTCGGCCTCGTTCCATCGAGCCTCGTGGTCGAATTGGGCTGGGTCGAAGTCCGCCGCGAGCTCCCGGTTCAGCCGCACGAGGACGTTCTTGTTGAAGGCCGCGGTCACGCCGAGCGCGTCGTCGTAGGCGGCGATGAGCTGGGGCGCCGGCTTCATGAGATCCGCTCCGACCAGGAGTGCGTCGCCCGGCCGCAGCCGCGAGCGGATGTCCGCCAGGAAGCGGACGGCCTCGTCGCGGTCGAAATTGCCGATGGTGCCTCCCAGGAACAGGACCAGGAGCCGCTCACCCGGCCTGCTGGCGCCAACCGCGTGGCTCAGTCCATCGCCATAGCTGGCGAGGATCGGCTCGACCACGACTCCCTCGATTCCGCCGAGCTCGACCCGGCTCTGGTCGAGCGCCGCCTCCGAGAGATCGATGGGTCGGTAGGTCACACTGGATTGGCGCCTCGCCATCGCCTCGAGGATGGGGCGGGCCTTCCGCCCGGATCCCGAGCCGAGCTCGACCAGCGCGAGTGGTGGGTGCGCGAACGTGGCGATCTCAGCGGCGTGCTGGGTGAGGAGCCGCTCGTCGGCCCGCGTGAGTCCGTATTCGGGCAGGCGTGTGATGGCCTCGAAGAGCGCGGAGCCGAGGTCGTCGTAGAGGAGCCGCGACGGCAGCGACTTCCGACCGGCGCCCGAGAGCCCCGCACGGACCGCGCGCGCGTTGTCCTGCCCGTCGAGGCCGGGCGAAACCCCCGCCGTGACGACGCGCCCGCTCACGGTCGCACCAGCCTGACCGTCGCGTACACGTACGGGTAGCGCGGCTGGAACCAGTTCCGGAACGAGCGCCGGACGAAGCAGGCGGCCGTCCTCGGAGATGCCCCCTTCATGACGACGTGCTTGCCGTCGAAGAAGTCCTTCGAGTAGCCGGCATAGAAGGGATGCGGACGGAATCCGGTGAACGGCGCGAACGGCGTTCGGGTCCACTCCCATCCGTTGCCCACCATCTCCTGCACGCCGAAGGCGCTCGCACCGCCCGGATGGGAACCGACCGGAGTCGGATCGAAGCGCCGGAGATCGAAGTTCCCATGCCGCTCGTCCGGCGCGTCCGCGCCCCACGGATAGGCATGCTCCGTACCGTCGGGAGTTCCGTAGGCCGCCCGATGGAATTCGGCCTCGGTCGGAAGGGACGCCTTGGCCCACCGCGCGAAGGCCGAGGCCTCCGCCTGGCTCACGTAGACCGGCGCCTCGAGCGGGAGCGGCAGCTCCGCGAACATGCCGCGATAGGAGAACACGCCGTCCCGCTCGTTCCAGAACGCGGGGCGCCGGACCAGGTGGCGCTCCTTCCAGCCCCAGTCCTCGTCGCCCCAGAGCTCACGCGCGACGTACCCGCCGTCCTTCACGAATTCGAGGAAGCGGCCGTTCGTCACCTTGTGCTCCTCAATACCAAAGCCGGGGACGCGAACCACGTGCTGGTCGAACTCGTTGTCCCATCCGAACGCGCCGGGCTCTTGGCCCAGGGTCGCCGCTCCGTCGGGGATCGCGATCAGGTGCGGCTTCGCTCCGACGGTCCCTCGCGGCGCCGGCGGGTCCTGGCGCGGGTCCTTGAGCGCGTGGGGGAGCTGATGGAGGAGGTAGGCGAGGGTCTCGGCGTGCATCAGGCGGTGCTCGCTGGCCATCGACACGAGCGTCTGCCGGTCGTGCTCGGACCGGGGCTCCTGGGCGCCGAGGACGCAGGCGTCCACCCTCTCCCTCACCTCGCGGTTGTACGCGCGCACCTCCGCTTCCGCGGGCCATGCGGATGCCGGCTCGTTGGGGAGCCCGCCATCGACCGGGTCGATGCCGAATGCGAAGAGCTTGTCGAAGTCCTCGCGGAACGCCGGGAGGCCGTGCCCCTGGCGGGCGATCAGGTTCCAGTCGAAGGCTTCGAGATGGCCCAGATAGAAGATCAGCCGGTGCCGCTCGGGGATGGGGCGCTCGAGGAGCGCGCCGGCACGGAGGATCGAGAACAGGTCATCGGTACGAGTCCGAGCGTCGGCCAGCCGCTGGGCCAGGGTCGTGGGCTCGGAACGGTCACGCGTGGTCGTCGCCATGGGTCGGTTCCTCGGGTCGTCGAAGCCCGCGCGGTACCGCCACCCGTTCCAGGAGGTCGAAGCCCTTCTGGGCGAGGAGCGCGAGCGCGGCCGCGGGAACCGCGCCCTCGAGGATCAAATGAGTTTGACGCAATTGGATGCCGGAGAGAATCGGTTCTCCTAGCCCCCCGGCCCCGACCAGGGCCGCCAGGGTAGCCGAACCGACGCAGAGGACGGCGCTCGTCTGGATTCCCGCCAGGATCGCTGGGGCCGCCATGGGGAGCCGGATCCGGGTCAGGCGGGCCCAGGGGGAGAGAGGGAGCGATTCGGCCGCGTCCCGGAGGGAGGCGGGGAGGGTCGAGAGCCCCACCACCGTGTTCCGGACGATGGGGAGGAGGCTGTAGAGGAAGAGCGCGGCCAGGGCGGGCCGGAAGCCGATGCCCAGAAGCGGGATCAGGACCGCCAGGAGCGCGAGCGATGGGATGGTCTGGAGGATGCCGGTCGCCAGGAGGATCGCGCCCCCCAGGCGTCGCGAGCCCGCGGCCGCGATCCCGAGCGGGAGCCCGATCGCGATAGCAAGGAAGAGCGCGAGGAGCACGAGCTCGACGTGTCGGAGCGTGTTCCGAGCGATGGACGAAGCGACGCCCTCGCGTTCCAGAGCCGCCGGCCCCGCCGATGATGGCCGGACCTCGGTGAGCAGGGACTCGGCTGCGGCGGCGTAGGAGATCCCGTCGAGGACCACGCGCGCGTTCGCGCGGATCATGGCCTCTTCCGAGATCCGCCCCGTCAGGGAGCGGATCGCCTGGAGCGCGCGCGGCTCGCGCGCCGGGAGATCGAGCCGGTAGAGCCAGACCGCGTCGTAGCGGGGGAAGAACCGGCGGTCGTCCTGGAGCACGCGCAGGCGGAGGCGCGCGATCTGGGCGTCCGTCGTGTAGATGTCGGTCGCGTCGATCCGCCCGCTCGCGAGCGCCGTGTACGCGAGCTCGTGCTGGATGCCGACCACGTGCCGCATCGAGAGCCCGTAGTGGCGCGCGAGTCCCGGATAGCCGTCTGCGCGTCCGAGGAACTCGTGCGTGAGCCCGAGCCTGAGATCGGGATGGCGCCCCAGGTCCGAGATCGTGCGCACGCCGAGGCGGGCCGCCGCGCTCTCGGGGATCGCGATCGCGTAGCCGTCGTTGAATCCGATCGGGTCGCTCATGCCTAGCCCGAGCGCGGCGAGCGCGGCGCGCATCGAGTCCGCGCCGACCGTCCCCGATTGATGGAGCAGCACCTCCTGGATCGTGCCCGTGTACTCGGGGTAGACGTCGATCGCTCCCGAGCGAAGGCCCTGCGCCACGATCTCGGTGCCGCCGAGATTGTGGCGGTGCGTCACCCGGGGGATCCCCTCGCCGAGCATCGTCCTCGTCAGCGCTTCTCCGAGGATCCATGACTCGGGGAACGCCTTCGATCCGACGACGATTCCACCCTCCGCCGCGCGAGCTCGCGCCACGGGCAGGCAGGCAAGGAGGGCCGCAATCATGGCCACGGCGCGCTTCACCGCGACCATCCGAGCGCTTCCGGCGGCGCCTGCGCGGCGATGAACTCCGAGA
>DASTKC010000099.1:0-2264 GCA_035716085.1 Candidatus Eiseniibacteriota bacterium
GGCCGACTCCGTGAAGCTCGAGCGGCAACTCCACGACGTGAAGACGAACAAGGAATACCAGGCGATCCTCCACGAGATCGAAGGGATCAAGTCCAAGCGCTCCGACTACGAGACGCGGATCCTCGAGTCCTTCGAGCGCGAAGAGACCTTGACCGCCGGGGTGAAGGCGGCGGAGAAGAAGGTCGCCGGTGAGGAAGCGAAGCTCAAGCAGGGCGAGGAGGATTTGGTGCGCGAGGGGGCCGAACTGGACCAGCGGCTCCATTCGATGACCGTCGACCGCGACGCGATCAAGCCGCGCGTTCCCGCGGCGCTCCTCAGCCGGTATGATCGACTCCTGGGTGCGCGGGACGGGGTCGCGGTAGCGGAGATCAAGAAGGGCGCTTGCGGGGCGTGCTTCAAAGGGCTCACGCCGCACGCCCTCCAGGAGGCCCGCCGCGGCGATCAAATCAAGGTCTGCGAGGCCTGCGGCCGCATCCTAATACTGACCGAGGCGCCGGTGACGTAGGCCGTCCCGGCCTCGCTCCCCGGCCGCCGGGCGCCCATGGCCCCGGCCGGTCGTCATTTCAGACCCCCACCCGCTACGGAGTTTCGGCCATTCGCGTTCTTCGCCAGTTATTGCCGTATTTGAAGCGCCACAAGATCGCGCTCGTGGCCGGCGCGGTCTGCGTTCTGCTCACGAACCTCTTCCAGGTCTGGTCGCCGTGGCTGGTTCGCCGCGCGGTGGATCATCTCCAGCACGGGATCACGAAGAACGCGGTTCTGGTGGACGCGGGACTCATCCTGCTCGCGGTGACCCTCCAGGGGATCTTCCTCTTCATCATGCGCATGACGATCATCCGCGCGTCGCGCACGATGGAGTACGAGCTCCGAAACGACCTCTTCGCCCACGTCGCGCGGCTGCCCGCGGAGACCTACCGGCGGTGGAAGGTGGGCGATCTCCTGTCGCGCGCCACCAACGACCTCGACGCCGTCCGCAACTTCCTCGGCCCGGGCATCATGTACTTCGCCAACACGCTCGTCATGTTCGTGATGGCGGTGACCCTCATGCTCCGGATCGACGTGAAGCTGACGCTCGTTTCCTTGATCCCGCTCCCGATCTTGTCCTTCGTGGTCGCGCGGCTTGGCGGCTCGCTCCACAAGCTCTACGAGTCGATCCAGGCACAGTTCTCGACGATGACCGCGAAGGCGCAGGAGACCCTGTCCGGGATTCGCGTCGTGAAGGCACACGTGGAGGAGGAAGGGGAGTACGAGGCGTTCCGGAAGATCCACGTGGGCTATCTCGAGGAGAACCGGAAGATGATCCGGCTCTGGTCCATGATGTGGCCGATGATGTCGCTCCTGGGCGGGATCGCCGGCGCGATCGTCCTGGCCGTGGGCGGCGCCCTCGTCGTGCGCGGGACGATCACCCTGGGCGAGATGGTCGCCTTCCAGATCTACCTCGCCATGCTCATCTGGCCGATGATCGCGCTCGGCTGGGTCTCGAACCTATTCCAGCGCGGCGCAGCGTCGATGACCCGGATCCAGGTCGTGCTCGATCTACCGATCGAAGGCGACGTTGATCCGCCCGGCGTGGAGCCGGTGCCGGGAGCGAGGCAGCCGCGTGCGGTGGCCGTGGGCGCTCCGCCCGCGTTCGACGGCTCGATCGAGTTTCGCGCCGTGGGTTATCGCTATCCGGAGACCGAGCGCTGGGTCCTGCGCGGCTTGGATCTTCGCGTAAAGCCCGGCGAGTCCGTGGCCCTCGTAGGACGGACCGGCGCCGGCAAGACCACGTTGCTGCATCTGGTGGAGCGACTGTTCGAGCCGACGGAAGGTGTCGTGCTGCTCGGAGGCGTTCCCGCCGCGGAGTGGCCGCGCCGCGCTTTGAGGCGCTCGCTCGGGATCGTGCCGCAGGAGAGCTTCCTCTTCTCCGACACCATCAAAGCGAACATCGGCTTCGGCTTCGACGACGGCGAGGCCGCACCGGACGCAGAAGCTGTTGCGAGGCAAGCAGGGCTTGGTTCCGATCTCTCGCAGTTCCCGCAGGGTCTCGAAACCTTGATCGGCGAGCGTGGCATCACGCTCTCGGGCGGACAGAAGCAGCGCGTCGCCCTGGCGCGCGCTCTCGCTTTGGGTCGGCGCGCGTTGATCCTCGATGACGCCTTCGCGAGCGTCGACCCGGGCACGGAGGAAGAGATTCTCGAGACGCTGTTCGGCCTGCCGACCAAGCCGACCATTCTTTTGGCGACGCACCGTCGCTCCGCCTTGCTGCGCGTGGATCGCGTGGT
>DASTKC010000100.1:0-9526 GCA_035716085.1 Candidatus Eiseniibacteriota bacterium
GACTTCGCGTCCTTCGGCTTCGCGGGGCCTGCGGTCGCCACGGCGCACACCGCGAGCGCGATCGCGAGGAGTGCCGCGGTGGGCGCGGCCACGAAGCGGGATCGGTCAGCGGGACGCATGGAGGGGCGCGTGCTCGCGCGCGAGCGCCACGTAGTTGGCGGCCGAGGTGAGGAGCGTCGCGCGGATCGGGTCGGGAATGGGGCCGCGCACGGATGCGGGCACGCCGGCGACGAACGAGCGAGGCGGAACACGCGTCCCTTCGAGGACCACGCTCCCCGCCGCGATGAGCGTCTCCTCGCCGATCTCGGCGTCGTCGAGCACGATCGCCCCCATGCCGATGAGGCAGCGGTCGCCGATGGTCGCGCCGTGGAGAACCGCGCGGTGCCCCGCCGTGACGTCATCCCCGACCGTGAGGGGGCGGCGTCCGCGCGTGACATGGAGGATGCAGCCGTCCTGGAGGTTGGTCCGGGCGCCGACGCGGATCGGGCCGACGTCGCCGCGAATGACGCAGCCGTACCAGACGCTCGTATCCTCGCCCAAAACGACGTCGCCCACCACGACCGCGGTGGGCGCGACGAAGACCGATCGGGGCACGTCCGGCGTCCTTCCCCCGAACGGGGCGATCACGGGCGGGCCGACATCCGGCGCGGGGTCAGAGGTCCTCGGGATTCCATTTCCCGAAATCCTCGGGGTTCATCTCCTCGAGATAGCGGCGCAGCTCCTCCGCCTTCTCCTCGGGAGACTTCTCGGGCGTCGATGATTCCTTGGGGGTCTGCGAGGACTTCTCGAAGACCTGGTCGACCACGAAGATCGGCACGCGCGAGCGGAGCGCGATCGCGATGGAATCGCTCGGCCGAGCGTCGACGGCCACCGCGCCGTGGCCCCCGTCGACGTAGATGTTCGCGAAGAACGTGGTGTCCTTGAGGTCGGTGATGACGACGCGGGAGATCTTGGCTTTCAGGGTCTCGATCATGGAGACGCAGAGGTCGTGGGTCAGAGGCCGCGCGTATTTCTTGCCCGAGAGCTCCATGTGGATCGCCACGGCCTCGTTCTGCCCGATCCAGATCGGCAGCACGCGAGAGCCTTCGATCTCCTGGAGGATGACCACGGGGCTCTTGGATCGCTCGTCGATCGCGATGCCGCCCACGCGGACCGGAATCATGCCCATCGGCTCAGGGAGACCTCGTGGACGACCCCGACTTCGGAGCGGGCGGCGGAGGCGCCTGCTTCTTGTCGCTCCCCTTGCCGGTGCCGTCGTCGTCCTCGAGCGGCGGAGCCGGCTTCTCCATGTTTTCCAGCATCCACTTCGCCGACGCTCCGAGCTCCGTGTCGCCGTACGTCTTGATGAACTCCTGGAATTCCTTGCGGGCGGCGTCGTACTCGTTCAACTCCTCCGCATAGGTGAAGCCTATCATGAAGCGCGCCTGAACCGATACCGAGTCGGACGGAAATTGCTTCACGAGCTGCCGGTAGAGGTCGATGCGCTGGAGCGGCGTGGCCGCGGCCTGGGCTTCCTTGAACATGTCGGCCGCGGTCTTGTTCGGCGAGAGCGCGACCTTGATGGAATCGTCGAAGACGGTGACGTTGTAGAACTGCCTCAGCGTATCGGTGAGCGCGTTGCCGTAGGACTCGCGCCGCTCCTGTTTGAGCCGCGACACGATGCGATCCTTGGCGCTCTCGAAGGGCTGCACCGTCGCGTCCTCGCGCTCGTCCACGCGGATCAGGTGCCAGGACTTCGGCCCCTTGATGGGCTGGCTCACGTCGCCGATCGGGAGGGCGAAGGCCGCGTCCCGGATCCCGGGCGCCTTTCCGACCCCGTTGATCATGTCGGAATCCTTCGTCACCCAGCCGAGGAGGCCGCCGTTGTCGCTGGTCTGCTTGTCGGTCGACCGCTTGAGGGCGGTGTCGTCCCAGAGCGCCCCCTTCACGAGCGCCCTTCGCACCTCGGCCGCCTTCGCCTTGGTCGGGAGCGCGATGTGGCGCACGCGTGCGCGCGGGAGCAGGGTGTAGTCGCTCACGTGCGCGTTGAAGTAGGCCTGCGCGGAGGAGTCCGGGATCGGGGGGAGGGCCGCGAGCTTCAACTCGTAGTAGCGGCGCAGCATCAGATCCTTCGACGATTGCTTGAGCTGGGCCTGGTAGATCGAATCCTGGTCCACGTGAGCGCGCTGCGCGGCCTGGAGGAAGATCTCCTGAGTCACGAGGCGATTCACCGCCTCCTTGTACCCCTCCTCCTTGCGGAGCTCGGCCTGGATGGCGCTCGGGGCGGTCGCGATGAGCGAGTCCACCTCATGGCGCGTGATCCTTCGCGTGCCCACGATCGCGAGGACCGGGCCGAGCGTGTCGGGGTGCCCCGGCTGCCAGACCTTGGCGCCGGCTTTGGAGGACGCGCCAGGACCCTTCTCCGGATGCGGACCCCCGGAACAGCCCCCGAGAGCCAGCGCCGCGAGAACGAGCGTTGCTTTGAGCGAGAGCGAAGCGGCGCGGGACGACGTCATTGGCGCACGACCCACACTTTCACAGGAGCCTCGACGTCCTGGAACAGGTGGACCGGGACTTCGAACATCCCGAGCGCCTTGAGCGGCTCCGGGAGGCGGATGCTCCGGCGCTCGATCGCGAAGCCCTGCGCTTCGAGCCCCTGGTGGATGTCGGCGACGGTCACCGAGCCGTAGAGCTGGTCCTCTTCGCCGACCTGGACGCTGAACTGGAGCGAGACCTGCGCCAGCCGGTCCTTGAGCGCCTCGGCGGCCTGGCGCTGCTTCTGCTCGCGCGAGACCCGCGAGCGCTCGCGATCGCGGAACACGGCCTGCGAATTCCCCACCGCCGAGATCGCCTTTTTCCGCGGCAGAAGGAAGTTGCGCGCGTAGCCGTCGGCGACCTTGACCGCCGCGCCGCGCTTGCCCAGACCGGTGATGTCCTCCAGCAGGATGACCTCCATCGTTCCTCCTTATTAACCTTGGTTCCCGTCGCCCTCGCCCCACGGGCCGGTCAGGCCCGCCACGGCGCGGCGGCGGAAGTCGTACCACGCATCGAAGAATCCGATCCCCAGGAACACCACGAGCAGGATCGGCAGCATTGCCACCAGGAAGAGCACCGCGAGCTGCACGATGGCCTTCATCTCGAACGCGATCCCCATGAACCGGGCCACGGCGAACCCCTGGATCGTGTATGCGATCGCCAGGGGAAACGCCAGGTTGTAGCCGGCCTCGAGCGCCGGGCTCAGCCGGATCGCCATGAGCGCGAGCGCGAGCGCGGCCGCCCACGCCCCCGCCGGATGCACCCGCCACGTCGAGAACTCCGCGAACGCGGGAAATCCGTCCGCATCCTGGAAGAGCACCGAGGCGAGCCAGCAGTTCACCGCGAGCACGATCACCCACTTCATCGCGAAGAGGGACGGCAGGAGCATCGCCCAGACCTTCCCCGTTCGCTCGAGCGCCTGCTCGAACTCGACCGCCGACATGCCGATCGTCTGCGAGACCCGGTGCTCCATCTCGTAGTGGCGCAGGCTCTCCATCCGCTCCGTCAGCATCCGGCTCAGCTCGTCCAGTCCGCCGAACACGAGATAGCCCGCCGCCACGAGGAGCACCGGCGCCGCCGCCACGGCGAGCGCCGTGGAAGCGCTCACACCGCGCCGCGCGCACGCGGCGAGGCAGAGTCCCGACCCCGCGAGGACCGCCACGAAGAAGAGCTGCGACGGCTCCGTGACGCCGGCCGCGTAGACCGCGCCGAGCGTGGACGTGGCGGCCAGAAGGCCGAGCAAGAGTCCGAGCCGCCGCGCCAGCCAGAGCACGCCGACCGGGAGGAGCCCGTACGCCCAGGGAAGCGGAGCCGGCATGTCGCTCGAAGCGATCGCGATCATCCCCGCGCCGAGAAGGAGCGCTCCGAGGACGCGGACCCCCTCGAGCACGGCCAGAGGCCGCGCCGGCTCAACCGTGCTGGTCACAGGTCAGCGGTACTGTTCGCTGGTGAAGGGTAGGAGCGCCAGGATGCGCGCGCGCTTCACAGCCTCGGTGATCTGGGACTGGTGCCGGGCGCACGTGCCGGAGATGCGGCGCGGCACGATCTTCCCGCGATCCGTGATGAAGCGCGTCAAGCGGCGGTCATCCTTGTAGTCGATCCGATCCACCTTGTCGAAGCAAAGCTTGCAGAACTTCCGTCGAAACGAACGCGATTCGCCGTCGCGTGCCATGAAACCTCCTGTTCGGTGTCGGTCGTACCCCGTGGGGGGACGCTATTCTCCGACCGCCGGCGTCGCCGCCGCGGCCTTCTCGCCTTCCTCGCCCGTCTTCGGCTCTTCCTTCGGGCTCTCCTTCGGAGCCACCACGGTCAGGTGCCGCAGCACGCTCTCGTTCAACCGGAAGCGGCGGTCCATCTCGGCGACCAGCGTGGGCGGGCTCTTGTGCTTCACGTGCACGTACGTACCGTCGCGGCGCTTGCCGATCATGTACGCGAGCTTGCGCTTGCCCCAGCGCTGCACCTCGATGACCTCGCCCCCCGCCTGCGCGATGGGCTGGGTCACGCGCTCCAACTCTTCGTTCACCCGCGCCTCCTCGAGGCCCGGATCGAAAATGACCGTCGTTTCGTACAGTTTCATCGTCTCCTCACTCGTCCAAGTCGTCGCGTCCGAATCGATTCCAGCGGTTCATGGCCTTGGTGAGGCCCTCCGCCACCGCTTCGAACGCGCAATCACATGCCGCCTCGATCACGCGCGGCACCTCGTCCCGTTCTGCCTCCGCGAACGGAGCCAGCACGTAATCGGGTAAATCCTCCGCGCGCGGAGCCGGTCCCACGCCGATCCGAAGCCGCGGAAACTCCTGCGATCCCGTGACCGCCAGGATCGACTCCAGCCCCTGATGCCCGCCCGACCCGCCGCGCGGGCGGATGCGGATCGTTCCCAGGGGCAGGTAGACCTCGTCGTACACCACGAGGAGCTCCGGAAGCGCCCATCCTTCTGCGAGCAGCGCGCGCACCGTGGCGCCGCTCCGGTTCATGTACTCCTGGGGCTTCACGAGCGTGACGTCGTGCCGGCCGGCCCGTCCGGTCATCCGGAGCGAGCCCTGGGTCCGCTTCCACCCCGAAGGGCGGTGAAGCTTCGCGGCCAGCGCGTCCACCGCGAGGAAGCCCGCGTTGTGACGCGTGTCGGCGTACTCCGAGCCGGGATTGCCCAGCCCCACGACCACCCGGACCTCGTTAACCTTCCTTGCCTCCCGACTCCTCCGTCTCCTTCTTCTCCTTCACGAGCTCCGGCTCGGCGGCCGCCTCGCCCTCCTCCGCCGGCTTGGCCTCCTCGAGCACCGTCGGCGGCACCACAGCCGCGATCGGACGCTCGCCTTCGGTCAGGATCGTGACCTTGTCGGCCTTGAGATCGCTCACGTGGAGGGAGTCGCCGATGTTGAGCTCGCTCACGTCGATCTCGAGGCGGGACGGGATGTCGGTCGGGAGGCACTCCACCTCGACGTCGCGAAGCAGGTGCTCCAGGATGCCGCCACCGTCCTTCACGCCGATCGGAATACCGGTGAGAACGATCGGCACCTCGACCGTGATCCGCTCGGTGAGGGAGATGTGCTGGAGATCGAGGTGGAGGATGTGCCCGCCCACCGGATCGCGCTGGATCTCGCGGATGAGCGCCTTGCGGTCGCCCACGCCGTCGCCGTCGACCTTGAGGTCCACGATGACGTTCGAGCCCTCCGCCTTCACGATGACTTCCTCGAGCTCCTTCAATCCGACCGTGAGAACGATCGGATCCTCCCCGCGGCCGTAATAGACGGCCGGGATGCTCCCCGCCTGGCGGAGCTTGCGCGCGACGCCCTTGCCGACTCCGCTCCGGCGCGCGCCCTTCAATGCATGCATGGCCATGGTGCTGCTACCTCCGTTCCGGTCTCAAACGAACAGCGAGCTCAGCGATTCTTCGTCGTGGATCCGGCGGATCGCCTCGCCGAGCAGCGCCGCCACTGAAAGCATGCGGATCTTCGGGGGGAGCGTGCCGGGCGCGTGAGGGATGCTGTCGGTGATGACCAGCTCCTTCACGTCCGAGGCCACGATCCGCTCCACCGCGTCGCCGCAGAGCACCCCGTGGGTGCAGGCGGCGTAGACCTCCCGGGCGCCCGCCTCCCGGACCGCGCGCGCCGCCTCGACCAGGGTCGACGCGGTGCTCACGATGTCGTCGAAGATGATGACGTTCTTGTCCTCGACCTCGCCGATCACGTTCATCATCTCGACGGCGTCCGGCCTGGGCCGCCGCTTGTCGACGATGGCCAGCGTTCCGCTGAGGCGCTTCGAGTACGCGCGGGCCATCTTCACGCTGCCGATGTCGGGCGCGACCACCGCCACGTCATCGACCTGGTGGCGCATGAAGTGGTCGACCAGGACCGGCGCGGCGTAGAGATGGTCGAACGGAATGTCGAAGAAGCCCTGGATCTGCGGCGAGTGCAGATCCATGGTCATCACGCGGTCCGCACCCGCCGTCGTGATGAGATTCGCGACGAGCTTGGCCGTGATCGGGACGCGCGGTTGGTCCTTCCGGTCCTGCCGCTGGAACCCGAAGTACGGGATGACCGCCGTGACGCGCCGCGCGGAGGCGCGGCGCACCGCGTCGATCATCACGAGGAGCTCCATCAAGTTCGTGGCCGGCGCGAAGGTCGGCTGCACGATGAAGATGTCCGATCCGCGGATGTTCTCGTTGATCTTGACGAACGTCTCGCCGTCGGCGAAATGGTCGACGGTCGCGTCGCCCAGATCGATCTGCAAGTAGTCGCAGATCGCCGCCGCCAGCGGGCGGTTCGCGTTGCCCGTGAAGAGGCGCAGCTGGGTTTCCGCGGAGCGCATCCGCGGTGCTTCCGGCAGTGCCTTGGCCGATGGCGTCGCGCGTCGATCCGTAGCCAGCTTCACCGTCATCGCCTCCTCCCGGGTTCTTGCTCACCCATGAAAACGACCCCAAAATGAAAACGACCCAAAGACCGATTGACGACTTCGTCAATCGGGCCCGATGCGCCGCGCGGCGCTCGACGGACCGGAGGACTCGCCTCCGGGGCCCGTGATCGATGTCACGATGGTCCTGGGTCGAAAACCGCGGCCGGCCAACCGGCCCGCGGGTAAAGCCTAGAGCATCTTTCCCCGATTCCTGGTTGGGGCGGGAGGATTCGAACCTCCGAATGGGAGATCCAAAGTCTCCTGGCTTACCACTTGCCGACGCCCCAACAGGGCTACAGCGTCGTCCCGATCAGGGATGGCTGCTGCTTCGAGCGCTCCCGCTCGTACTCATCGAGGATTCGATCCTCGATGAACTTCCGCGTCTCGTTGTTGATGGGATGAGCGACATCCTGATACGTCCCATCAGGCCGCTTGCGGCTCGGCATGGCCACGAACATCCCGTTCGTCCCCTCGATGATCTTGAGGCCTCGAATGACGAACGCGTCGTTGAAGGTCATGCTCGCGAACGCTTTCAGCTTGTCGTCTTCCCTGAGCGAAATCCGCACTTCAGTGATCTCGAGTGTCATGCGTCACTCCACCTCGAGTTCGGAGGCCGATCCCTCGGCGTCCCCTGACCCCCACACCAGGACTCTGGTACTCGCCCCGCCGTGACCCCGCCGCCTTCCCGCTACGTGAGAGGAGCCACGACGGCACCACGCTCCAGAGTGCGAACCGCGCGAACCTGTGCGCCCCGTCCCGCGAGTCCCTTCGCGAGCCGAAGCGCGTCCTCTCGAGTCCGCTGAATGCCGAAGAGAGTCGATCCGCTCCCGGCAAGCAGCGCCTTCACCGCGCCGCCGCCGATGAGGGCGTGTCGGAGCGCGGCTAGTACAGGAAACCCCGGAAGGACAACGTCCTCGAAATCATTTCGCATCTCGCTCCAGGCCGCTTCCAAATTGCGGCCCGCGAGTGCGGACTCCAGGAAACTAGCGCGATCGTCATGGCGTGTCAATCCCAATTTGACCTGCCCATACGCCCAAGTCGTTGAAATTGCGACAGGTGGAGAGACCAGGACGATCCAGAGCGGGTCAATGGGACAAAGTTGTCTCACCAGGTCTCCCCGCCCGGTCGCGCGCGCGGTTCCTCCTCTTAGAAAGAAGGGAACGTCGGAGCCGAGACGCGCCGCGAGCGCGTGGAGCTCTTCCGTTGCGAGACCGAGGCCGAGGAGCCGATCCGCGCCGAGCAGAAATCCCGCGGCGTCGCTGCTCCCTCCGCCGAGCCCCGCGCCGACGGGGATCCGTTTCGTGAGCGTGGCCCGGATCCCTCGAGGAAGCCGCCCGCCCGCCCGCTCGACGAGGAGATCCCACGCGCGGGTCACGAGATTCGGCGCGTCGCCCGGGATCGGAATCCCTCGCGTGGTCAGCGCGAGGCCTTCGCGCGCGGGCTCGAGCGTGATCTCGTCCTCGAGCGCGATCGTTTGGAGGATGGTGTCGATCTCGTGATAGCCGTCGGGGCGCTTTCCGAGGATCCAGAGACCGAGGTTGATCTTCGCCGGGCAGCGGACGCGAAGCGGCGCGGCGTCGCCCTCGGTCAGGGGCGCGGCCACGTGAGGATCGCGAGCACGGCCGCCCCCCAGAGGATGACGTTCACGAGCGTCGCCTTGTCGCTGAGGAGATGCTCGGAGGGATTCCCTCCCTTCTCCTCGGCGTACATCAGGTAGAGGTAGCGGAAGATGCCGTAGAGGACGAACGGGATCGTGAGATAGAGCGGACGGCCTCCGAACTTGGCCAGGGTCTCGGGGGCGATCGTGTAGACCGAATAGGCGAGCACGGTCGCGCTCGTCACGACGGCGACGAGCTGGTCCAGGAGCTTCGTCGTGTAGGAGCCGAGCGCGGCGCGATGCCGGGACGCGTCCCCTTCCAGCACCGCGAGCTCGTGCCGCCGCTTTCCGATCGCGAGGAAGAGCGCGAGGAAGAAGGCGCACACGAGGAGCCACGGGGAGAGCTCGATCGACTCGGCTCCGCCCGGCGCGCGATCGCGGAGGAGCTCCACGCCCGCGGTGGCGCGGAGCACGAATCCGAGCGCGATCGACACCACGTCGAGAAGGACGACGCGCTTCAAGACGAGCGAGTAGGAGAGCGTGAGGAGCACGTACGCGAGCGCCGTGCTGCCGAACCGGGGACCGATCGCGTAGGAGCCCCCGAGCCCGATCGCGAGGAGGACGACGGCCGCCGCGAGGGCGGCCGGAACCGGGAGCGCTCCCGACGCCACGGGGCGGCGGCGCTTCTCCGGATGGAGCCGGTCCCGCTCGACGTCGAGCACGTCGTTCAGCAGATACATCCCCGAGACCGCGAGCGAGAACGTGAGGAATCCCGCGATCGCGGGAATCACGTAGGTCGGGTCGAGGATCTTCAGCGTGAAGACGAGCCCGGCGAAGAGGACCAGGTTCTTGGTCCACTGATAGACCCGCATCGACGCGAGGAGCGGCTTCATCAGCGCCGGCGCGGCTTTCGAGGGCGGGATCGGACGGCCTGCTCGGCGCGTTCGCAGCAGAGGTGCCCCACCACGAGGTGGACTTCCTGCACGCGCGGCGTCTCCTGGCTCGGCACGACGAGCGCGAGAT
>DASTKC010000101.1:0-14108 GCA_035716085.1 Candidatus Eiseniibacteriota bacterium
ATCCCGTGATGAACCCAACCTTCGCCTATGCCGTCGCCGTCGGGATCGCCGCCGCCACGCTCTATGGCATCGCGCGCACCCTCGGCCGCCGGGACGCCGAGAGCGACGAGGTCGCGTTCGGTCCGCCGTGCGAGATCCAGGTGCTCTCGCGGGTGCGGCTCGGCCGCGGCCGCACGCTGGTGGTCGTCGAAGTGGAAGGAAAGCGGCTCCTGCTTGGATCCACGTCGTCCGAATGGACCGCCCTCGCCGATCTGGGTCCGGTCGGAGCGACGGTCGCCGTCTCGGACGATCCGTTCGGCCCCATCGACGCCGAGCTGGCGCGCGCCATCCAGGCCTCGCGCTCCAAGCGGAGCAACAACTAGCCGTGCGCAGCGCCCTCGTCACTCTCGCCCGTACCGGCCAGATCTTGAGCACCCCGCCGTCGGTCCACCGGGATTTGGTCGCTGGATCGCCCGACGAAACGCTCCAACTCGTTGCGGCTCAATGCACTCACTCCCAGGCACCGGCCTTGCTTTGCCCGGGATGCACGACGACGCGCGACGCACGCGCCGCCCGCAACCCGAATCCGGAGTCCTCCCGATGAGTGACATCGAGAACAAGTCGAAGTCCACGCCGACCGCGAAGGCGGCGCCCACGATCCGCCCGGTTGGCGGATCGAAGAGCGCGTCCCGACGCGCACCCGGCGGAAAGTCCAAGCGCTCGTCCAAGCCGGTCGTCCCGCCGCCTCCATCCCGGCCGCGGCGCCGCACGATCGCGGTCACGAGCGGCAAGGGGGGCGTGGGCAAGACCAACATCGTCACCAATCTCGCGATCGCGCTCGCGCGCCAGGGCATCCGCGTCCTCGTGCTCGATGGCGATCTCGGGCTCGCGAACGTGGACCTGCTCCTCGGCGTCGCGCCGCAGTTCGATCTCCAGGACGTGATCCTGGGCGGGCGCAACGTGCGGGACGTGGTCCTCGAAGGACAGGACGGCATCCGTGTCGTGCCGGCGTCCTCGGGCGTCGAGGAGCTCGCGAATCTCGACGAGTACCGGACCGAGGTGCTCCTCCGGTCCCTCGCCGAGCTCGACGGCGAAGTCGACATCATCCTCATCGATTCCCCGTCGGGCATCGGCACCCACGCCACGTCGCTCATTCAGGGCGCCGATCAGATCCTCGTGGTCACGACGCCGGAGCCGACGTCCTTCTCCGACGCGTACGCCATGATCAAGGTCCTCGTGCGGCGCCCGCTCAAGTGCACGCCCGCGCTCCTCGTGAACCAGGCCGACTCCGAGGAGAGCGCGATCGCCGTCGCGCGCCGCGTGAAGAACGTGGCGAAGCGCTTCCTCAATCTCGACGTCGACTACTGGGGCTACGTGCTGGACGACGAGTCCGTGCCGAAATCGGTCCTGCGCCAGGAGCCCTTCCTCTCGACGTATCCGTACTCGCCGGCTTCGAGCTGCATCTACCAGCTCGCCCGCAAGATCATGGGGCAGCAAGGCCGGAACCCCGCTCCGCACGGCGGAAACGGCGGCCACAGCGGTCACAAAGACATGGCCGAAACCACCCTCTCGATCGTCGATCCGTCGGAGGAGGCGTGATCGTGCGACGCCTCGTGATCCGACTCACCCTCATCGCGTCCGTGCTCGCCGGACTCGCCGCGACCATTCTCGGGTTCGCGACGGGAACGCAGCCGCACGTCGTGATGTTCCGAGCGCTCCTCGCCTTCACCATCGTGCTCCTCGCGGGTGCTGGCGTGGGTCTCGTCGTCATGCGCACCGCCCTGCGCCGGTACTACGAGCAGGGTCGCCGCTCCGGGGACGGCAGGCTTCAAACCAACCCGGTGTCCTCGAACCGCCCGGTCCCGACGGACCGCCGCGTCCCTGCGGACCGGTAGCGGAGGATTCCGATCATGCCCACGCCGTCCGTGCTCCATTCGCTGGCTCACCGCACGCCGCGCTCGCGCAATCGCAAGCAGCGGCAGAAAGAGGTCGCGCTCAGCAAGTACGCGCCCCTCGTGAAGTACGTCGTCGACCGGCTCGCGCTGCATCTGCCGAAATCGGTGGAGCGGGACGACCTGATCTCGGCGGCCATCATCGGCCTCTTCGATGCGCTCGAGAAGTACGACGCCTCGAAGGGGACCAAGTTCGAAACGTACGCGATCTGGCGGATCCGCGGCGCCATCCTCGACGAGCTCCGCTCGCTCGACTGGGCCTCGCGGTCCATTCGCCGCAAGGCGAGGAACGTCGAGGAAGTCGCGCGCGAGCTGGGGCAGAAGCTGGGACGCGCCGCGACCGAGGAAGAGGTGGCCGAGGCGCTCAACCTGAGCCCGGTCGAGCTTTCCCGGCTCATGGACGAGGTGCACGGCACGGCGCTCCTCTCGCTCTCCAAGTCGGTGTCGAGCGACGAGGACCAGGACTTCATCCAGCTCGAGGACATCGTCGACGATCCGTCCCACAAGGACGCGCTCGAGGTGATCGAGAGCGACGAGGCGCGCGAGGTGCTCCTCGAGACGATCGACGGCCTTCCCGAGCAGCAGCGCCTGGTCGTCGCGCTCTACTACTACGAGGAGATGACGCTCAAGGAGATCGGCGAAGCGCTCCACATCTCCGAATCGCGCGTGTCGCAGATCCACACGCGCGCCGTGAAGACCCTCAAGGGCCGCCTCGGCAGGCTCTTCTGATCGTGACCCCCTCCCGCACCGGAACGAACGCTCCCCGCCCGAGCGCCCCGCGCAACGTCGGCGCGAAGCCCGCGCGCACGAACACGGCCGCGCCCGGCACGCTCGATCGCTCGTCGCTCTTGAAGCTCACCGAGAGCATGGTGGCGCTCCCGACGCTTCCGCTCGTCGCGACGCGGCTCCTTCGCGCGGTGGCGCAGCCGGACACCACTCCGGACGAGATCGCCCGCATCCTCTCGCTCGATCCCGCGCTCACGGCGCGCACGCTCCGGCTCGCGAACTCCGAGTTCTACGGGTTTCCGCGCCGGGTCGGCTCGGTCGATCTCGCGGTCGTCGTCCTGGGCGCGAACCCGATCCGGGATCTCGCGCTCTCCGCGTCCGTGTTCCGGACCATCGGCGAGGCCGACGCCCTCATGGAGGACGTCTGGCGCCATTCGCTCGCGGCGGGGGTAGCGGCGCGGATCCTCGCGGACCGCACGCGCTACCGCCTCGAGAGCGAGGCCTACGCCGCCGGGCTGCTTCACGACATCGGCACCGTGGTGCTGCGCCAGACCGATCCCTCCCGCTTCCAGGCGGTGATCGCGATGGTGCGGGACCAGGGTGAAACGATCGAGGAGGCCGAGCGCGGTCTCTTCGGGTCCTGCCACGCCGAGGTGGGCGCGTGGCTGGCCGAGCGCTGGGGGCTTCCCGCCGATCTGGTGGAAGCCATTGCCTGCCATCACCGGCCGGAGACGGCGAGACGGAATCCCGAGCTCGCCGCTCTGGTCCACGTGGCCACGTCACTCGCGGAACGGGCCGGATTCGCCTGGCCCCGGGGGGTCGCGCGCCGACCCATCGCTCCTTCCGCGTTCGAAGTGGTCGATGCCGACGAGCGGAAGCGCGAGGCCCTCCTCGAGACGCTCGTCGAAGACGTGGTCCGCGAAACGGAGCGGGAGCAGGAGCTCTTCGCCGAATTCCGCGGATCGCAGGAGGATTGACGTTCATGGGCAGTGCCGCAACCAAGTCCGCACACGACCGGGACATCGAGATCCGGGTTCGCTTCGAGCCCGGGCTGGGAGCCGCGCTCTACGCCTCGCTTCGAGACGGCGAGGTTGGAGCCGTGACCGTGGCCAAGAACCTGGGCCGCGGCCGCTCACTCCTCCGTTATCACGGCTTCACGCTGATGGCGCAGGGGGCTCCCGACTGGAAGGTGGGGGATTCGTTCTCGGTCTACGTGAAGGAGCTCGGTCCGCCGCTCGTTCTCGCCCCGGTGGGCGCGAACGGACGGAGCGCGAGCCGGCGCGTCGCCACGGTGGAGTCGGCCGTGGTCCCGGGCGTTCCCCAGTCGTCCAACAACGCGGTCGGCCGCTAACTCCAGGGAGGGAGCCATGAAGCAGCGCAACGGTGCGGGGTCCAAGCGGCTCGTCGAGGCGACCGAGCGGTTCATCAAGTCCGAGCAGAAGCTCCTCGAAGTGCTCGGTGGGCGGCGGATTCTCAAGAAGACCGAATGCGATCACTTCGCGAAGGACCTCGCGCTCTCCGCGGCGAAGAAGCGCTCGTCCGACGTGTTCGCGAGCGCCATCTCGATCAACCGGAAGCTCATGGGCGTGCTGTCCAAGTCCCGCGCGGCGGCGGTGAAGACCGTGTCCGAGAGCGACGTGCTGGCGGAGCTCGGCCGCATCGCGCAGACCGTGATGGATCCTGCCGACGCCTTCGAGCAGGCGCTCGTCCAGATGCGCGCGGTGGTGCCGTACGAGAACGCGACCCTCTTCCTCTGGAGCCGCGAGACGCAGTGCCTCGAGGAGGCGGCGACCGTCGGCTCGCGCGTGGATCTGATCGGCCACGTGCGCTTCGGCCAGGGCGCGGGTTTCTCCTCGTGGGTGGCCGAGCAGCGAAAGCCGGTTCTCCTGAACGACCTTCATCGCGAAGGGGGCCCGGACGCGGTGGCGCTCCGGTCCTTCCTCTCGGTCCCGCTCCTCGTGCAGAACGAGGTGGTGGGCGTGATCAACATGAGCCATTCCCGCCCCAGCGCCTTCGAGGAGGAGATGGTGACGCGCGTGGCGCTGTTCGGCCTCCTCATCGCCTCGGTCGCGATGCGCACGGTGCTCCGCAAGGATCGCGAACGGATGGCGACGACGGACGCCCTGACGTCGCTCTACAACAAGCGCCACTTCGACCAGTCGCTCGAGGTCGAGGTCGGGCGCGCCAAGCGCTATGGCCACAAGGTGTCCGTGCTCGTGCTGGACGTGGACCGTCCCCGCGAGCCGAAGACGAAGATCGGCGCCTCCGCCGGAGAGCAGGTCCTCTCCGACATGGGACGCCTCCTGAAGCGCTCCGCCCGTACGACGGACTGCATCGCGCGGTACGGCTACGACGAATTCCGGATCCTCCTGCCGCACACCGACGAGGCCCGCGCGAAGGTCGCGGCCGACCGGATCCGCGGCGTGGTGGAGAAGCACGCATTCCCGCGCCGCCGCCGTCCGACGGTGCACATCGGGATTGCCACGTATCCGACGGATTCCGCGCTGGCTCCGGTCACGACGCCCAATCTCGAGCGTGCGGTCGACGCCGTGATGGCGCCGCCGGTCGACATCGCCAGCCCAAGTGAAGCGGCCGCGAGCTGAGGAGAAGATGACGGAACGGACGATGACGCCGACGGCGTCCTCCGGCACCGACGCGCCACGCGCGAGGATCCTCGTCGTGGACGACGAGATCCAGGTCGTCCACATCTTCCGGGACCTGCTCACGCAGCAGGGCTATGAGGTCGAGGACTGCGACAACGGCGACGACGCCATCCTCAAGGTCACGAACGGCAAGTTCGACCTGGTCCTGACCGACATCAACCTGCCGGGCGTGGACGGGCTCGAGGTGATCCGCGCGGCCAAAGCCGCCGACAAGGACACCTGCGTCATCCTGATCACGGGCTACGCGTCGACGACCACGGCCATCGACGCCCTTCGTCAGGGAGCCTACGACTACATCACCAAGCCTTTCGATCTCTGGGAAACGGCCAAGGCCATCGAGCGCGGCCTCGAGTCCCGCAATCTGAGCCGGGAGAACACGAGGCTTTTGAAGCAGCTCGGCGATGCCAACGCCGAGCTCCAGCAGCACGAGGAGATACTCAAGCGGAAGGTGGAGCGCGCCACCCACCGAATGGCGTCGCTCTACGAGGCCGGCAAGGCGATCTCGACGAGCCTCAGCCTCCAGAGCACGCTCGAGGTCATCGTCGCGCAGGCGGCGCGGCTCACCGCGTCCAACTCCTGCCTCGTCTTCCTGCACGACACCTCGACGGACGAGTACGCCGCGGAGGCGGGGCTTGGCGTGAAGCGGGAGAGCTTCCAGTCGCTTCGCTTCGGCATGGGCGTCGGCTATCACGGCCAGGTCGTCCAGACCGACAAGCCGCTCCTCGTCGATGAGCTCGAGAGCAAGGTGGGCGCGGAGCCGCTCTTCTCGAAGCTCAAAGCCTCGAGCGCCCTCATCGTGCCGCTCCGCTCGAGCGAGAGCGTGCTCGGAACGATCACCTGCCTCGATCATGAGGGAGGCTCGTTCACGACCGAGGACATGGACGTTCTCATGATGCTCGCGAGCCAGGCCACGATCGCGATCACCAACGCCATCCTCTTCGAGCGGACGAAGGAGCTGGATCGCCTCAAGTCCGAGTTCGTGGCGGTCGTCTCGCACGAGGTGCGCACGCCCATCACGTCGATCAAGGGATCGCTCGAGCTCCTCTCGGACGAGCGGTTCCACAAGCTTCCGGCCCCGCAGAAGGAGCTCCTCTCCATCTGCCAGGCCAACACCGAGCGTCTGATCAGTCTCATCAACGACATCCTCGACTTCTCGAAGCTCGAGAGCTCCAAGCTCTCGCTCAACATCGAGTCGATCGAGGTGGACAGCGTCCTCTCCGAGGCCGTGGAGAACATCCGAAGCCTGGCCGCGCAGAAGGAAGTGGTGATCGACCTCGTGGTGGACGCCTCGGTCGGCAAGATCGAGGCCGACCCCATGCGCGTCGGACAGGTCGCGACGAACCTGATCGGAAACGCGATCAAGTTCTCGCCCGACAAAAGCCGGATCGAGGTGTTCGCCTCGGGCGATCCGGAGAAGATCACGGTCTCCGTGAAGGACTACGGGCGCGGCATCTCGGCCCGCGACATCAGCCGGCTCTTCCAGCGCTTCGCCCAGCTCGACTCCTCGACCACGCGCAAGGCGGGCGGCACGGGCCTCGGCCTCGTGATCTCGAAGGGAATCGTCGAGCAGCACGGCGGGAACATCTGGGTGGAGTCTGCCCTCAACGAGGGCTCCACGTTCTCCTTCTCGCTGCCGCGGTTCCGGGCGGACGGCGGCTCTCCCACGACCTAGCCGCGCGCCTCCCGCGCATCGACGCGCGCCAGCCCCCAGCGTAGACGCGCCCCGGCGCGGGCCGTACTATCCCCTCGCGTGACCTCCCAACCGACCGTACTCAGCGTCTTCGGGACGCGCCCCGAGGCCATCAAGATGGCCCCGGTGATCCGGCGCTTGAAGCAGGAGCCCGGACTCCGCTCCCTCGTCTGTGTCACCGCCCAGCATCGCGAGATGCTCGACCAGGTGCTCCGCTGGTTCGAGATCCGCCCCGATCACGATCTCGATCTCATGCGGGACGGGCAGACCCTGACCGAGATCACGACGCGCGCGCTCGGCGCGCTCACCCCGTACTTGGAGCGCGAGAAGCCGTCGCTCCTCCTCGTGCAGGGGGACACCACGACGACGATGGCCGCCTCGCTGGCCGCGTTCTACGCTCGCATCCCGGTCGCCCATGTCGAGGCCGGCCTTCGGACGGGTGACAACATGTACCCGTATCCCGAGGAGGTGAACCGGCGCATCACCACGGTCATCGCATCGCGGCACTTCGCGCCGACCGAGGGCGCCCGCGCGAATCTGCTGCGCGAGGGCGTGGATCCGGCGTCGATCCTCGTGACGGGGAACACGGTCATCGACGCGCTCCTCGAGGTCGTGAAGCAGGAGCCCAAGCGCACGCCCAAGCTCCCGCTTCGGGGCAAGCGGCTCGTCCTGGTCACTGCGCATCGCCGCGAAAACTTCGGCGCGCCGCTCCTCGAGATCACGGGGGCGCTTCGCGATCTGGCGGAGCGTTATCCTGATCTGGATCTGGTCTATCCGGTGCATCGGAATCCGAACGTGGACGGGCCCGTGCGGAAGGCGCTCGGGGGCGTGGCGGGCGTCCATCTCATCGATCCGCTCGAGTACAAGCCGTTCGCGGATCTCATGGCGGCGTCGACGTTGATCCTCACCGACTCCGGAGGAATTCAGGAGGAGGCGCCGTCCCTGGGAAAGCCGGTGCTCGTGCTGCGCGACGAGACCGAGCGCCCCGAGGCGGTGGAGGCGGGGGTGGTGAAGCTGGTGGGTCCGCATCGCGATGCGATCGTGCGCGCGGCTTCGGAGCTCTTGGACGACCCTGCGCGCTATCGCGCGATGGCGGCGGCGGTGAATCCCTACGGCGACGGCCACGCCGCGGAGCGCATCGTGAAGGTCATCCGGGAGATGCTCGGTGTAGGCTGAGGGACGCCTACCCCATGTGGTGCTTCACCCGCTCGATCACCTGATCCACCTCGGCGTCGGTCATGTCCGGCCAGATGGGGAGCGAGAGGCTCTCCTCGTAGCAGGTTTCGGCCGCGCGATACTGGCCCGTCCGAAGACCCAGGCGCTCCTGATACCACGGGAAGAGATGGAGCGGCTTGAAGTGGACGCTCGTGCCGATTCCGTCGTCCTTCAACGCGCGCGCCAGAGCCGTGCGTCCCGGCCGTCCGTCGCGCGACGGAACCGCGATCTGGTACAGGTGCCACGCGTGCCGCATTCCGTCCGCCACCGAGGGCACGCCCACCACGCCACGCAATCCCTCTGAATAGCGCCCGGCGATCGCTTCGCGGCGCGCCCTCATGGAATCCGCGCGGCGCATCTGCGCCAAGGCGAGCGCCGCCTGGATGTCGGTCATGTTGTACTTGTAGCCGAGCTCGGTGACGTCGTAGTCCCACCACCCGCCTTCGTCGTAACGGCTCCACGCCGCCGCCGAGAGTCCGTGGAGCGAGAGGCGTCGCATCCGCTCGGCCCAGTCGGCGTGCGCGGTGACCGCCATGCCGCCCTCTCCCGCCGTCACGCCCTTCGTCGCGTAGAACGAGAAGCAGGTGATGTCCGCCTGGGATCCCACCGGCACGCCCCAGATCTGTGCGGTGAGCGAGTGGGCGGCGTCCTCGATCATGGGGAGCTTGTGCTCGTGCGCGATGGCCGCGATCTCCGCGGCGCGGCAGGGATGGCCGGCCATCGAAACCGATACGATGGCGCGCGTTCGCGGCGTGATGGCGGCGGGGAGGAGCCTCGGATCGAGGTTCTTCGTGTCCCGCTCCACGTCCACGAACACGGGCTTGGCGCCGAGGTAGAGGATGGTCTCGCCGGTCGAGACGAACGTGTACGGCGTTGTCACGACTTCGTCCCCTTCGCCCACGCCGGCCGCGATGAGGGCCAGGTGGAGCGCGGCGGTGCAGGACGAGACCGCGACTCCATGGAGCGGCCCTCGCGCGACCCCGCGGCCGCCCGACGCGATCGCCTCCGCCGGGGGCGTCACGTAGGCCACGACCGCGGCCTCGAGCTCCTTCACGCGGGGGCCGGTCGTGAGCCAGCCGGAGCGAAGGACGGCAGCCACCGCGTCCAGCTCGCCTTGGCCGATCGAGGGGCGATGGAAGGGGATCGAGGCCATGGGCCCGCACGCTAGCACAGGCAAGGCCACCTGCGGTACGCTACCCGTCCCATGTACAGACGCGCCCTGGGATCCCTGCTCCTCGCATTGACTCTCTCGACGCCCGTATGGGCGGAGACGGTCACGCTCACCCCCTCGAAGGACAACACGATCTTCAGCGAGAACGGCGGTTTGAGCAGCGGGGTGGGAACCGGCCTCTATTCCGGAGAAATCCTCACCGGTCCCGTCCGGCGCGCGCTCCTCGCGTTCGACGTGTCCTCGATACCAGCCAGCGCCGTCATCGACAGCGTCCAGCTCGTGCTGACGGTGACGCAGACTCCTGAATCGACGCCGCGGCTCTTTCGCGTCTTCCGGGTCCTTGCCGATTGGGGCGAGGGAGCCTCGAATTCCCTGCAGGGAAGGGGGGCGCCGGCGCAGACCAACGACGCCACGTGGACCAACACGTTCTTTCCGAGCTCGCTCTGGTCGACGCAGGGCGGTGACTTCGCGGCGGCAGCCAGCGATTCCGCGGATGTCGCGGGCTTCGGAACCTACACCTGGCGTTCGGCCGGGCTTGCCGGCGACGTCCACGGATGGACCTCGCAGACGTCTCCGAACTACGGCTGGATTCTCATCGGAGACGAGGTCACCATCAGGAGTGTCCGCGAGTTCAGCTCCCGGGAAGGCGGAGCGCCTCCCCAGCTCACGATCCACTACTCGGTCGCGACACCGGTGAACCAGACCACCTGGGGCAAGATCAAGATCCTGTACCGCTGAAGCATCTCGGAACTCCAAGTTCGGATTGACCTTACCCGCCGGTCTGTTATTCTGAAGTCCCTCCCCTTGAGACCGGTTCGAGTTGACAGCGAGGGCTCATGACGCGCACGCATCCCCTCGTCCCCTGGCTACTGATCCCCCTGACGGTCGCACTCATCGCCGGTTGCAGCGACGATGGCGACAGCAATCACGAAGTCCCGCCGGCAACCAACCAATATCAGCAGGCCTTTAGCGGCACGTTCGCGAGCTCGGCCGAGACGGGCGCGATCACGTTCACCGTCAGTTCGTCGACTCCGTGGTCCTCGTTCGGCCGCAGGATGCTCGGTCCGTCCGCGCGCGCCACGCTGGGCCCGGTCACCGGTGCCCTCACCTTCGACGGCGTGACCACGCAGGCCGTGACCGGCGTCTACGACGCGGATGCCGACACGATCTATCTCACGGTCGGCGGCTACGCCCTCAGTGGCCGGTATTTCGACACGTCCCTCCCGCCTCACATCTCGGGCGGGGTCACGGGATCCCACGAAGGCTCGTTCCATTGCGTGATGGGGACCGATACGTCCGTCGCCATCTACGGCGGCGATTGGGGCTTTCGCGGAGGATCCGCAGTCGGTCGATTCAGCTTCGTCACGAAAGGGAACGCACTCTTCGGCGGCATGATCCTTCCCAATCCGCAGTGGCCCTTCCTCGGCTATCACTTCTCCGGAACGATTTCCGATGGCCAGCCCATCCGGACGATCACCGCCGCGGGGCGGGGACTCCTGGACTCGCTCTCGATCGGCGGCTACGCCGACACGTCGGCCGACACCGCGGGCGGGTTCTGGGACAGCATCCCGCTCGTCGACGAGATCGGGGACGGCTGGTGGCACGTCCAGCGGCTGCGTCCCCAGTGGAGCCAGACCGCCCGCTCCATGCCCTGACCTGGGTGGACTCTGCCCTCCCGGAATCTCGACCTCGGCGGCAATGCCGACTCCTCGGCCGACACCGCCGGCGGCTGGTGGGAAAGCATCCCCCCCGATAGCGGCGGTTGGTGGCGCGTGAACCGGTACGTCGCCAAGCCCACCGCGGACGTCACCCCCTAGGCGGCCGGGCGTCTCCGAAATCTTTCTGACCGGCAAAATTCCTTGCGCCATTCCGCGGCCGCGTGGTACCTATGCGGTGGGATGCGGGGTGCGGATGAGGAAGCGCCGGACTCTGCTCCAACGCCAGCGCGAATCGTCCACACCACGGATGGAGTCGAACGACGAAGCTGCGGGCCACACCGCTCCATTCCCGCGCCCTAGCGCTCTGGACCTCGCTTTCCCTCGTTCTGCTCTCGCTCTCCTTCACACACGCCTACGCCCAGTCCACATCTGAGCTGAAACAGAAGGCCGACGAGGCCGGAATCCATTCGGAGGACGACGCCATCCGTCGCGCCAAGGCGTCGGGGCTCACGCGCGACCAGATCCTCCAGGCGCTGAAGGAAGCGGGCTACACCGAGACCGAGGTCCGCGAAGTCCTCTCGAACGAAGCGCCGGGCAGTGGCGTGGATCGAGGCGGCGCAGGGGCCGAGACCGACTCCCGCTACACGCCGCCGAGCGCGCAGTCCGATACCACCAGCGCGGCTCCCGTGATGGCGGCGCCCCAGCGCGCGCCGCTCAAGCCCGAGGACTATCCCGAGTTCACGAAAGAGATCCAGGCTCGCGTGCCCGATACGGGGCCTGTGTTCCCGTTCGGCTACGAGATCTTCGGCTACGCGCCGTCGACGTTCGAGCCGCTCGCGTCCGGTCCCGTCGATCCCGACTATCCCATCGGCCCGGGGGACGAGGTCATCGTCCAGGTCTGGGGGGACAACGAGTTCACGCACGCGTCGGTCGTGAGCCGCGAGGCCACGATCACCGTGCCGGATATCGGCCAGGTCGTGCTGAACGGGCTCACGCTCGCGCAGGCGAAGCGGCTGATCACGGACCGTCTCGGCGCTGTCTACTCGGGTATTCGCGCGCGGCGCCCGAGCACGTTCGTCGACGTCACGCTCGGGAAAATCCGGACGATCCAGGTCTTCATTCTCGGGGACGTGGTGCGTCCGGGCGGCTACACCATCTCCTCGGTCTCGACCGTCCTCAACGCGCTGTACAACGCGGGCGGTCCGACGGCGCGCGGCTCCATGCGTGCGATCCGAATCATCCGCCACAATGACGTCTGGCGCGAGGTCGACCTCTACAGCTACATCCTCACCGGGAGCAAGGCCGAGGACGCGCGCCTCCAGAGCGGCGACGTGGTGTTCGTGCCGCCCGTGGGGAAGAAGGCGGCGGTGCTGGGCGAGGTGCACCGCAGCGCCATCTACGAGCTCAAGGACGGCGAGGGATTCCGCGATCTCCTGAGGCTCGCGGGCGGGGTCCAGTCGACCGCCGTGATCGACCGCGCGCTCGTGGATCGCGTCGTGCCCTTCGACCAGCGCGCGGCCATGCGCGACGAGGACCGGGTCGCGCTCGACATCCCGCTCAAGGACATCCTCGCGGATTCGACGAGCAACCCCGACGTCGTGGACCGGGACATCGTCCAGATCTTCCGGGTGGGGGAGACGCGAAAGAACACCGTGTCCATCGCGGGGACGGCCGTCATTCGCCCAGGGATCTACCAGCTCCGTCCCGGGATGACCATCTCCCAGCTCGTGTCGGACGCCGGCGGGTTGAAGGCCGACGCCTACATGGACCGGGCGACCCTCGTCCGCACCTCCGAGGACGGGACCCGGAGCATCCGGCCGTTCAATCTCAGCGAAGCGATGGAGAAGGACGCGGACGACGACATTGCGCTCCAGAAGCTCGACGAGATCACGGTGGTCTCGATCTGGGAGATCCAGGAGCGGCACACGGTCTCGATCAACGGGAGCGTGCGCGAGCCCGGCACCTACGAGTACCTGGAAGGCATGACGGTCATGGACCTCATCTTCCGCGCCGGCGGGCTCAAGGAGTCGGCGTACAAGCAGGAGGCGGAGGTCGCGCGCATCGACTCGAGCACGATCGCGGCGAAGAAGTCGGCCGATGTCTACCGCGTGGCCATTTCGGGGAACTACGGCGTCCACTCGCCCGATCCCACGTTCAAGCTCCAGCGGATGGATCAGGTGTTCGTGCGGCAGATTCCGGACTGGCAGGTGCAGCGGAACGTGGTCGTCACGGGCGAGGTGCGGTATCCAGGCGTCTACTCCCTGAAGGAGCAGAACGAAAAGCTCTCCTCGGTCCTGTTCCGCGCCGGCGGTTTGAAGGAGACGGCGTATCCGCGCGCGGCTGTCTTCGTGCGTCGGAAAGGGAACGCCGGGCGTCTCGCGGTGGACGTGGAGGACGTGGCGAAGCATCACAAGCGCTACGACCTCGCGCTCGAGGATGGCGACAGCCTGAACATCCCGAAGCAGCCCCAGACCGTGAAGGTGGTCGGGGAAGTCGGCTTCCCCGCGAGCGTGCTGTTCGAGAAGGGAAAGAGCCTCTCCTACTACATCGACCAGGCAGGCGGGTACACGGACACGTCGGATAAGGGGCGGGTGAAGATCGTGCAGCCGAACGGAAAGGTGCGGCCGAAGAAGGGTCTGTGGTCGAATCCCTCGCCCGAGGCGGGCGCGCTCATCGTGGTGCCGCACAAGCCGCCGGAGGAGAAGAAGGACACGCTGAAGGGCGTGGCGACCATCATGACGATCCTGACCGGGGCCGTCACGACGATCTTCATCGCGAGCGAGGCGACGAAGTGAGCGAGTCCACCGGCAACGGCCATTTCGCTACCTGGCGGGGCCGGAGGTGGTTGATCCAAACGATTCTGATCGTCGCCTCGGCAGGCCTCGCAACCGCCGCCGTCTCCTTGATCTGGCCCAAGACCTACCGCGCCGAAGCGAAGATCCTGCCGATCGTCTCGAGCTCATCGCCCTCGACCCTGCTGGGGCTCGCGTCCGGATCGGGGCTGAGCGACCTGCTGTCCGGGAATCTCGGCACCGGCGAAAATCCTATCCTCAC
>DASTKC010000102.1:0-2997 GCA_035716085.1 Candidatus Eiseniibacteriota bacterium
TGATCGCGGGCCGTCCGGACCAGGACGCCCGTACCGCGATTCGCGCGGACCACGTCCCGAGCGTCCGTACCGGAGTGATCGCGGCGATCGTCCCGACCGGCCGTATCGCGGTGACCGCGGACCGAGGCCTGACCGCGGCGACCGAGGACCGAGACCGGATCGCGGCGACCGCGGGCCCCGGCCCGACCGGGGCCACCAGGGCGACCGTCCTTACCGCGACCGGAGCGCCGGCCCCGCGCCGTCCACCGACCGTCGCGGCATAGCACCGCAGGCGCCGGGCGCCGACCGGGGGCCGCACCATCCGAGACGCGACCGTCCGTATCGCACCGGCGTCCAGAGCGCGGGGGAAGGCCCACCGCGCGGCGTCCCGGTTCCCGAGGAGGCCCCACTGGGTCGCATCCGCGCCCTTCTCTCGGGATACCAATCGACGGCGGTCCTGCTGGCCGCGCATTCGCTCGGTGTGTTCCGCCACCTCCATCAACGTCCACAGAATCTCGACAATCTGACGCGCGCCGCGGGCGCGGACCGGCGCGGCATGGAGGCGCTCCTCGAAGCGCTGGTGGGACTCGGCGTCGTTCATCGCCACGGGCCCACCTTCGTTCTTCCGCGCGACTTCGCTCCGTATCTCGTGCCGGGCGTCGACGGCGACGCGACCGGCATGATCGACGCAACTCAGGACTACTACATGGCGTGGATGGAGCTCGCGCGCGCCGTGCGCGAAGGCACGCCCCGGCATCGCCTCTCGAGCGATGCGCTCATTGCGGGCGATCCCGAGCGTGCGCGGCGCTACATTCGCTCCGTCCACACGGGAGGACGCGAGGCCGCGCGGCGTCTGACCGAGCTGGCCCCGGCGCTCCCTGGATCGAAGCTCCTCGACGTGGCGGGCGGGTCCGGCATCTACGCGGCCGAGTACGCTCGTCGCACCCCCGATCTCCAGGCGACGCTCTTCGAGCTTCCGCCCACGATCGAGACCGCGCGCGACATCCTTCGCGCCGAGGGACTCGAGGACGCGATCGAGTACGTGCCCGGCGACTACCGCACGGATCCGCTCCCCGGTCCCGTGGACACGGTTCTCCTCTCGAACGTCCTCCAGACCGAGAGCGAGGAGAACGCGATCCTGCTCCTACGCAAGGCGAGGGAAGCCCTCAACCCCGGCGGCACGATTCTCATCCATGGATGGATGCCCGAAGAGAACGGCACCAAGAGCCAGACCATGGGGATGGCGCCCCTCCTGTTCTTCATGTACTTCGATCAGGGGCGGGCGTGGAGCCTGGAGCGCGTGTCCGAGTGGCTGGCCCAGGAGGGTTTTGGTGTGCGCTCGAGCCGCCCGCTCGGGGCTCCGTTCCAGACGCGGCTCCTGATCGCCACGCGCCTCGAGTAGCCGTGCCCGAGCTTCCGTTCCTCGAGATCCTCGCCGAGAACCTGGCGTCCTCGGTCTCGGGGCGGAGGATCGAGGCGTTCGACGTGCGCCAGCCCGCGCTCCTCCAGCGCCCGGAGCCAAGGCCCGAGTCCTTCATTGGCGAGTTCGTGAGCTTCCCCCGGCGTGTGGGGAAGTATCTCGTGCTCGAGACGGAATCCTGCCGTGTGCTCGTCTTCCACCTCATGCGGCTCGGACGGATCACCGTGGCGCCCGCGGCATCGGACCGTCGTCCGGCGCGCGGCGCGCGGGCTGCGGTGGGTGCGCCGGCGAAGAACGTCTCCGCGCGGATCCGCTTCGACGACGGGAGCGAGCTTCGCCTGATCGAGCACGGAACGGAGAAGAAGGCGCGGCTCTGGCTGGCCGATGACATCGACTCCGTCCCGGAGCTGGGCCGTCTTGGACCCGATCCCGCCCGAGGCGAGCTGACGCCCGACCGCTTTCTGCAGGCGGTGCGCGCGGAGTCGCGCCAGCTGAAGACGCTCCTCACGGATCCCGCCGCGATCGCCGGGATCGGGAACGGCCTCTCCGACGAGATCCTCTACGAGGCGAGGCTCTCGCCCATGAAGCGCTCCGATCAGCTCGACGACGCGGAAGCCGCACGCCTCCACGCGGCCGTGCTCTCGGTGGTCGAGCGTCAGGTCGCGCTCTTGCGCGAGAGCGCGGACGGAGCCCTGCCGCAAAAGGAACCGGTGGAGCATTACGTGGTTCACGATCACAAGGGGGAGCCTTGTCCCCGTTGCGGGACCGCGATCGCCTGGGTCTCGTACGCGGAACGGGACACCTTCTACTGCCCCGGCTGCCAGACGGGGGGCGTGCCGCTCAAAGATAGGCGGCTGTCGAAGTTGTTGAAGTAGACGGCCTTGGCTGCCGATACTCCCAGGGACGTCGTCACGAAAGCCGCTTCCCCGTGTACTATGGGTGACATGAGCCTACGTCGCGTGATCTCGATCGTTCTTCTGGGCGCGCTCCTCGCCATGCAGGCGGCACCGGCCCGCGCCGGGCGAATGCTCTGCAAGATGAAGGTTCCGGCGCGCACGGAGGCTTGCTCGCGCTGCGACGCTCCGAGGGCGAGCGAGGCGAACGGATCGCTTCGGGCCACAGACTGCTGCCGCGTCACGCCCCGGTCCGCGTCGGAGGCGACACCGATCGCCCCGGCACCGCGTGCCGCTTCGAGTCACGACCCGCTCCCCTCCATGATGCAGTCGGCGTCGTTCACGTTCATGGCGCTCGACGCGGATCACCAGGCCACGTGGATTCCTTCGGGCGGGCCGCCCGGCTCGGAACGCCTCTCCCGCAGCACCATTCTCCGAAACTGATCCTCACCTCCCTCTAGCCGTTCGTCTCCGGCCCCCGGCCGATCGTCGCCGGCGAGCCACGATCGTCACGCGCTCCTCGAGCGCCGTCCTGCCCACGGGAGGTGGGTTCCATCATGGCTGCACCCGTTCTTCGTATCGCTTGCGTCGCGCTCGCCGCGGCAGCCGGCTGGTCGGTTCTGCCGGTCCGCTCCCCGCCGGCATGGGCCGCCGGCTCAGGAACCGCCCAGGGTCCGGCCGCGTTCGACACGCTTCTTGTCGCTC
>DASTKC010000103.1:0-5097 GCA_035716085.1 Candidatus Eiseniibacteriota bacterium
GATCTGCCCGTCGTAGAACGCCTGGAGCGCCGCGTGATACATCCCGTCCCCGAGCGTATCCGCCGCCGCGCGCGACGCCGACGACCGGAGGATTGCCCGATAGACGTCGACCGCCTGCGGATCCTGAGGCTGCGGCTGCCCCGGCTTCGAGAGCTCCGGCACGTTCGGAATCGCACTCTTGGGCCCAGGCGTCTCCGCCTGCTTCGAGGCCTTGTCGCTCGCCGGCTTGGGCTTCGCTGCCGCGTGTGACGCGACCGCAAGTGCCAATCCGATTCCGAGAGCCACGACGAGCCCTCGCATGGGACGCATACGAGCGCTCATCGCGCCTTCCCCTCGAGAATCGACTGGAAGTACTCATCGACGGTAGCGCGATACCGCGGCGCGATCGGATCCCGGCTGCCGCGCGCGAGCAGCGCCGCAAGCGATGGCTTGGACTTCAAGAGATCGCCCGACAGCGCTTCCGGCGACGATCGAACGACGTCCACGCCCGGACGCGACGTGCGCTTCCGCGAGTAGTCCCGCTTCTCCACGCTCCGCGGAGCATCGAGGAGCCGGCTCAGGATCTTCTGCTGGCGCTCGACCGTGTCGGCCTCGAGGCGCCCGGACCGCAGGTCCTGCTCCACCTTCTTCATTTCCTCGGCGACGTCGCCCATGTTGCCGAGCGTGCTCCCGCCGCTCTGGTTCATCTTCTGCATCGTTTCTTCCAGGCCCTTGCGGATGGCTTCCTGCTCGGCCGCCATGCGCCCGAGCGCCTGGCCCGCGCCTTCTTGGAGCCTCTGTCCCTGATCCCCTGACCCCATGCCGTCCTGCTGGCCGGGCATCATCCCCATGGTCTGCTCGTTGACTCCCTGCTGCTGGCCCGCGAGCGACTGCAGGCTCTCCATCGCCTCCTGCATGCCGGTCGAGGATTTCGCTCCCTGCATGGATTCCTTCTGCCGGAGGAGTCCCGTCGCAGCCTGATTGAGCGAGATCGTCGCCTCCTTGGAGGAATTGAGTCCGCCCGCGAGATCCTGATTGGAGTAGCGGCCGACCGCGTTCGATTGATTCGTGAGCGCGCGGCCGAGCGACTGCGCGATGTCCGGCGTGATGAAGAGAGACTGCTTCGCCATCTGGCCGATGCGCTCGGTGGCCCCTTCCGTGGTCTCCTGGAGCCCCTTCTGCGTCTCCGCGCGATCGTTCATGCTGCTCTGGTCGTCGGCGAGGAGCTTCTCCTGTACGGACGCGATGTCCATCAGGTCCTGCGCGGCATCCTCCATCTTCTTGGCGAGCTCGTTCTTCTTCTTCTGGCTGAAGCCCTCGCGCATCTTGTCGACGGACTTCCGCATCTGCTCCAGGTTCTTCGAGAGCTGCTTCGCCTGCTGCTGCGCCTGGTCCTGCTCCCCGGCTTCCATCGAGCCGCTCATCTGCTGCATGTCCTGCTGCGCACCCTTCTCGCCGTACTGCTCGGCGAGCTGCTTCGCCTGCTCGGCCGTCTCGGCGTCGTCGGGCTTCATCTGCGACGCGATCGAGTCGAGCGCGGCCGACTGCTCCTTCGACATGTCGGAGAGCTGCTTCTGGCTGTTGGAGAGCTGGTTCAGCGTGCTCTTCTGATCTTTCCCCTGCGCGCGTGAGAGCGAGTCGTTCACCGCGAGCTGCCGCCGCTCCATCTCCGCAGCGCGCTGCGACGCGGCCTCGAGCATCTCCTCCGTCTTGAGCTGCTTCAGCATCTCGATGGTGCGCTCGAGGTTCTTGATGACCTCGTCCTGCGAGAGCTGGAAGTTCTGGAGCGCGCGCTCCATCTCCTGGGGCGTCATCTTCTTCATCGCTTCCTGGAGCCTCTGCATCGACTTGAGGAGCGACTGATCCTTGATCTGGCTCAGGAGCTGATGGAGCTCCTCGATCTTCTGGACGAGCTCGCTCCGGAGCGGCGACTGCGAGAGCTTCTCCGCGTCCTGAGACAGCTTCTCGGCCACCTTGTCGAGCTGCTCCTTCGCCTGCTGCTGCCCTTCGAGGTTCTTCTGGAGCTCCTGCTTCTGCTCCCAGGTCAGCTCCTTCGTGCGTCCGACGTCGCGCGAGAGGTCCTCGGACTTCTGCTGGAGGTCGCGCACGTTCTTGAGCACGTCCTCGAGCGTGTCGATGGACTCGCTCCGCTCCCGGTCCATGCTCGCGAGGATCTCGGTCGCGGACGGGAACCTGAGCCGCCGGGTGTCCGACCACGTCGTCTGCGGTCCGTCGACCGCGTTCCCGTCGACCGCGCCCACCTGGTACTCGATCTCATCTCCAGGGAGAAGACCATAGGACCCGAGCGCCCAGCCGTAGCGGATCGCGAGCTCGCGCGCCCCCGCCTTCTCCTCGTGGAGCGTCTCCACCTTCACCGCTTCCTCGCGAACCTTGTAGCGGAGGAGGATCTTCCGCACGCCATGGTCGTCCGTGGCGCCCGCGAGGATCGTCGTGCCCATGTCGTGCCCCACGTCGTCCACGGGGCCCGGCGCGAGCACGGTCACCGTCGGCGGCCGATCGGGAATGGCGCGGAGCTCGAACGGGCCGAGGACCGCGCGGCGTCCCCGCCGGTCGGTGAGTCGGATGGAGAACCGGCCGTCGCTCCGGATGGGAACGGTGATCTCCGCCCCGTGATCGCCTCCCGATCCCGCGATCTGGCCGCCCCCGTCGAAGAGGATCGCCGCGTCGTCCACCGCGCGGTTCGTCCCGACGTCGATCGTGGCGCGCGTGCCGCGCGGCGCCGCGAGGTCGGCCGTGATGGCCTGGGCTTCCTCGGACTTGAGCCCTGTGTAGGCCGGATAGTCGTAGCGGATGCGATAGCCCGTCGCGCGCGGAAGGTCGCGCACGCTCAAGGCGAAGACGGGCGTCTCCTGATCGGCGATCTTGACCTTGTACGTGACGTCTTCCTTCACGTTCCGAAGCGTCGCGGCGTAGACGTGCTCGCCCGAGCGCGCCCCCTCGGCGCTGGGCGCATCGTCGAACGACGCGTCCTTCCACCCGTCGGCCGACCGCATGAGGAGCTTGGGATGACGCGGCGTGCCCGCGACGTACGCGCGGATGGAGACGGTCTCGCCGCCTTCGATCTCGCGGTTTCCGGGCTCGACGCGAATCTTGATCGGGGCGATCGGGGCGCTGGCCGGCCGCGCGATGCGCTGGATCACCATGGGAGTCCGCGATCCCCCGAGGACTCCCGTCACCGCGAGGAGGAGGAGCACGCCGCCGCTCGCCGCGAGCCAGCGCCCACGCTGATCCCAGCGGCGGAGCCGCTCGATGGGGAGCCCTTGCGCGCGCTCCGCCGCGGCGTGCACTGCGGCCTCGCGGAGCGACGACGAGGTCCACGCATCGCCGCCTTCCGCTCCCTGCGACAGCTCGAGCGCGGCCAAGAGCTCGTCCTCGCGGTCGCCGCCCAGGCGTCCCGCCTCGATCGCGGCCTGGGAGAGCGCAGCCTTCGTGCTCCACACCCGCACGACCGCCGCGAGCACGAAGAGGACCGCGGCGCCCAGGAGCGCGTTCCGGATCGCCGCGTACTCCGCGCGGTAGAGCGGCGCCACGAGCGCGATCGCGAGCGCGAGGAGCGCCACGGCGAGGAGCCCGACGACCGTCGCGATGCCCGCGCGCTCGATGGCGCGGAGCAGGATGATGCGGCGCGCCGCACGGAGCCGCTCGAGGAGTGCCTGGTACGAGGGATTCATCAGTTGGTCACCGCGTAGGTCGCCACGTTGACGGCGAACCGCATCGCGGCCGCGCGCTTGTCCGGGGGATCGTCGTGAACGCCTTCGTCCTCGATGCCGTTTCCGATGTCGCAGTCGAAGGTGTAGAGCACGCGGACTCGGCCGTCCTTGACGATGGCGAAGACCCGCGCGGGACCGCCGTCGTGCTCGTGGATCTTGGGGGCGCCGTTCGGGAACGCGTTGGGAGACCGGAACAGCTCGTGGCTGAACGGCAGCTCGACGAGCGGGGTTTCCGGATAGAGACGGCGCATCAGCTCGCGGAATGATTTATCGAGGCCGAAGTTGTCGTCGGCCCAGAGAAATCCACCCTGATCGAGATAGCGCCGCATCGATCGAAGCTCCTCGTCGCTCATCTTCACGTTGCCGTGCCCCGTCATGAACAGGAGCGGATAGTTCCAGAGCTCGGGATCCGTCGCCGTCACCACCGCTTCCTTGTCCTGCCCGACCCGGATGTCGCCCCGCGCCCTGAGCGCGCGAAGCAAATTCTTCAGCGAGCTCTCATCGGAGTACCAGTCTCCGCCCCCCGTGTATTTCAGCCTGGCGAGCGTGAAGCCCCCCGAGACGTCCTGGGTGAGCCCGGAGCCCGGGGCACCGGACGCGTGCGTCGGTCCCAGACTGAGCAAGAGTGCGGCCAGACTCCCGGCCCAAAGCGCGGCGACCGACCGATTTGCCGTTCCGAAAGGCGCCATTCCTCTCCTGGGAATTGAGACGCTGCCTGGCGCCGGGGGGTTGGGGCTCCAGGCTTCGAATCTAAGGATAGCAGAGGGGAAAACGCCGAACCCCGCCCCGCTAGCTAAACATCGGCCGGAACGGGAGGTTCCGGGAGCCGGGATGGCGGTTGAGCGCCGGGGGTGCCCGCCTGCCCGAAAACGGCCGCGTCCATCCAGTACGGTACGCCGGCCTCCTCCGCGGGCTCGCCATGGACCGCCTGGATCGCCTCGCGCGCCGCGCGGGCGACCTTGGCCTTGGGATCGCAGGTCAGAGGGGGCCGGGCGAAGACGATCGACAGGTTCGCCTCCTCGCCGGCGCCCGCGATGGTCGACCGGATCTCCTCGAGCGCGCTTTCGGGGGTCTCCCCGGGAAGCGTGCGGCGCTCCACGACGAGCGTGCACGCGGGAGCGTAGGTCGAAAGCCCCACGCCGCCGTCGATTTTGGCGCAGTGGAGCGAGGCGGGACCCACGAGCGGATGGGTCCTCTGGCGGAGGGTGCGGCGATCGAGGTCGTCGAGCGCGGCCACGATCCGCCCCATCCGCGCGATCGCACTCACGCCGAGATCCCACCGGCTGCCGTGCGCCGCGCGCCCCTCCGTACGCGCTTCGATCCACGCGAATCCCTTGGTCGCGGTGATCAGGCGCCCCTCGCTCGCTTCGGTCAGGATGCAACCATC
>DASTKC010000104.1:0-10383 GCA_035716085.1 Candidatus Eiseniibacteriota bacterium
CGAGCCATTCCTGCACCATCTCGATCGTCATGGCAGCACTCCCCGGGACATGTGCTCCGGACGGAAGCCGCAGTGTAGCGTAGAGGGATGAGCGACGAGCGGGAGTACTGGCCGGGCCCGGCCGGGATGATGAGGACCACGATCCTCGTCATCACCCTTCTCGCGGTCGTCTGGCTCTCGTTCCTCATCTTCAGCCCGTTCCTGCTCGCGTTCGCGACCGCGGCGCCGATCGCGCTCCTCCTCTTCCCCACGCAGGAGCGTCTGGCCGCGGGCATGGGGCAGCGCCGATCCTTGGCCGCCATTCTCCTCGTGATCTGGATCGCGCTCCTCGTCGCGATTCCGCTCGCCGCGGTGCTGAGCCTGGTCGGGAGCCAGGCGATCACCTTCTTCTCCTGGGTGGGCCCGCAGCTCGAGCCGGACCGGGTGCAGCACTTCCTTCGCGTCACCCTGCCGGAGCGCGTGCCCTGGTTCGGCGCCGCGTGGGACGCGCTCGATCCCTACCTCGCGCCCGCCGTATCGAATCTGCTCGGGCAGGTCTCGGCGTGGGTCCAGTTCGTCATCCAGCGGCTCGCGACCGGAGTCGGCTCCTTCGCGATCGAGCTCTTCATCTTCTTCATGTTCCTCTTCTTCCTGCTCCGGGACGGCCGCGCGTTCCTCTCGCTCCTGCGATCCCTGTCGCCGCTCTCGCCCGAGCAGGAGGCGCGGGTGATCGAGCACTTGGCCGCGACTACCAAGGGAGCCCTTCTCGGGATCCTCGTCGTCCCGATCGCACAGGGAGCGCTGGCCACGGTCGGATACTGGCTCTTCGGCGTGCCGAATGCGCTCCTCTGGGGCTGCATCACGGTCATCGCGTGCCTGATCCCGCTCCTCGGCGCGCCGGTCGTCTGGATCCCGATCACGATCTTCCTCTTCTTCACGGGGCCGGCGTGGAGGGGGATCGCGCTCTTCGTGTACGGCACGTTCGTCATCAGCGGCATCGACAACGTCCTGAAGCCGATGCTCCTGAGCGGCACCGCGCGCGTCCATCCGCTGCCGGGGTTCCTGTGCGTCGTCGGGGGCACCCTGGCCTTCGGGCCGGCCGGGCTCCTGGTGGGACCGGTCGTCCTGTCGCTCGCGATCTCGGCGCTCCACATCTACCGCACGGAGTTCCAGCCGGGGCGAATCCACCCCCCCACCGCACGGATCGAGACCGCGCCGGCGCGGGTCGAGCCCGTCCCCGGCCAGCCTGGCCGGATCGAGATTCCTCCGGGCACCACGGGGCCCTGACGGGGCAGATCGTGATACAATAGCGGCCTTATGGCCCGCTCCAGGGCGGCCGGCCGTTCGCGACGCCAACTCACACTTCCTGCGCTACTCACGTCGCTCCTTCTAGCAGTGTGCCTGGCCGCACCGGCTGGCGCGCAGTCCTTCCTCAAGAACATCCCGCAGACCCGTAAGCCCGAGTTCCGCGCCCCCGGCTGGGCCCCGGACGAAGTGCTGGTGCAGTTCCGGAATGCGAAGGACAAGGACGAGATGGCTCGCGCCGCGCGGGAAGAGGGCGGCGAGCTGCGCGAGGTGGTCACGCCGGACGGTCTCGCGCGCGTGCGCATCACGCCGGGAACCGACGTTCCGCAGTCGATGAAGCAGTGGATGCGCCGCAACGACGTCCTCTACGCGGCCCCGAATTTCCAGGCGCGCGGCTTCTTCGTTCCCAACGACACCACGATCGCGACGTTCGACCTCGCGTGGAACCTCCGCGCGATCGACGCCTACACCGCGTGGGACGTGGCGCGCGGCGATCCGAGCGTCGTGCTCGCGATCGTCGACACGGGCGTCGCGTTCGAGGATCACCCGATCCCGCCGAACGAGCTCCCGTTCGTGTGGCCCGGAATCTCGACGTATCGTCAGTCGCCGGAGCTGCCGGGACCGTTCCTCCAGGGCTGGGACTTCGTGCACGACGATGCGCATCCCAACGACGACAACGGCCACGGCACGATGGTCGCGACGCTCGCGGCAGGCCTCGCCAACAACGTCGCGGGAAGCGCCGGCATCGCGTTCGGCATCACGATCCTGCCGGTCAAGGTGATCGACTACCGCGCCGACGGCAATGCGGACGACATCGTGCAGGGCATCCGGTTCGCGGCCGACCATGGCGCGGACATCATCAACCTGAGCCTCGGCTTCCCGCCCCTCACCTTCTTCGAGTTCCTGGGACTCTCGAAGCAGGAAGTGGACGACATGTTCCGCCCCCTGCGGGAAGCGATCCAGTATGCGCAGCGGCGTGGCGCGATCATCGTCGCGGCTTCCGGCAATTTCGAGGCCGACGAGGTCAGCCTGCCCGCCGGCTACCAGGGCGTGATCGCGGTGGGCGCCACCGGCTTCGATGACCTGCCGACGTCCTACACGTCGTCCGGCAAGAGGCTCGACCTCATGGCGCCGGGGGGCGATTTCACGGAGCTGAACAACGACCACGTGCAGGATGCGGTCTTCAACCTGAGCATCAAGCCGTTCCGGTCCGACGGCTCGCTCGCCAAGCCCGACTCGTTCGGCGTGTTCCCCTTCTTCGGCACCTCGGGCGCCTCGCCCCAGGTAGCCGGCACGGTGGCCCTCTTGGAGTCGATGGGTTTGAAGAACCAAGGACTCATCGAGCAGATCTTGCAGTCGACCGCGAAGCAGCCCTTCGTTCCCAACCATGGCGGCTGGGATCCGCGCGACGGATACGGCCTCCTTCAGGTGGGTGCGGCGGTCCGGAAGGCGGCGGGCAATGGCCCGGCGTCCGCGGCCGGCGCTCCGGCCGGCACGCTCGAAGCGCGCCTCCTCTCCGGCAATCCCGCGCGCGGAGGAGCCGCGCTTTCCTTCAAGATCGCCGTGGAGGGGCGCGTTCGCGCCCGCGTCTTCAACGCGAAGGGCGAGCTCGTCCGCACCATGCTCGATGCCGTTCGCGAGGCGGGCTCGCACACGATCGCATGGGATGGCCGGGACGAGCGCGGGCATGCCGCTCCGAGCGGCATCTACTTCCTGCGCATCGACGCGAACGATGCCGTCGCCACCCGCAAGGTGGCCTTCTTGCGCTGATGGGGGCGCGGGGCTAGAGTCGCTCCGTTCCGATCGGGCCGCAGTCGCGCCGCCCGCACGACCCCGCCAAGGAGGACCGCATGAATCGCACGGCCGCGACCGCACTACTACTCCTCACGCTCGCCCTGACACCGGCCGCCGCACGCGCCGGCGACGTCCCCTCGACGACCACGACGACCGTCGTCAAACCCGTCGACACCAAGGAGACCCAGCTCCAGCGCATTCAGAAGATGGTGGCGAAGATCGACGCCGAGGCATCGACGCCTGAGGGTGAGGCCAACGTGATCGCGCGCATGTCGAAGCAGTACGCCGTCGCCCCCGACACGCTCGAGGCGCAGCACGCGAACTGGGGGCTCGGATACGGCGAGATCGCGATGGTGTACGGCTTCGCGCGCTCGAGCAAGAAAAAGGCGACGCCCGATCAGGTGGTCGAGATGCGGCAGTCCGGCATGAGCTGGGAGAACATCGGCAAGGAGCTGGGCGTCAAGGTGGACAACGTCACGACGCGCATGAAGAAGAACGTCAATCCCAAGCCGACGCCGCACAAGTAGGCATGGCTTCCCGCCGAAAACCCGCGGTCAGGAGCGCGAAGACGCGCCCCGCCCCCAAGCGCCCGCTCGCCAAGCGCCTGCCCGAGGCGTCCCCGGAGCTAGAAGCCTGCGCGTGCGTGACCGATCTCGAAGCGATCGCGCGGCAAAAGCTCCCGAAGGGCGTGTACGACTACTACGCGGGCGGCGCGGAAGACGAGCAGACGGTCCACGGAAACCGAGATGCCTATCGCCACGTGTACCTGAGGCCGCGCGCGCTCGTCGGCGTGGCCCGCGTGGACACGGCGACGACGGTGCTCGGGACCCCGGTCTCGCTCCCGGTGCTCCTGGCGCCGGTCGCGTATCAGCGAATGGCCGACCCCGAAGGCGAGGTCGCGACCGCGCGCGCCGCGGCGGCCGCCGGAACGCTCATGGTCGTGAGCACGATCGCGACCGCCAGCATCGAGGAAGTCGCCTCGGCCGCCCCCGCCGCGCCTCGCTGGTTCCAGCTCTACATGGCTCCGGAGCGGGAGATCTCGGAGCACTTGATCGCCCGCGCGGAAGCCGCGGGATATCGAGCGCTCTGTCTCACCGTCGACACGCCCCTGCTCGGACGGCGCGAGCGCGACGTCCGGAATCGATTCAATCCCGGCATGGCGCTCGCCAACTTCGAAGGCGACATCGCGTGGATGCCCCGCACGCAGACGGGCTCTGCGTTTGCCGTCGGCGCGAGCCGCTTGCTGGATCCCTCGCTCACGTGGGAGACGGTGCGCTGGATGCGCGGCCGGACGAAGCTCCCGATCATCGTGAAGGGCGTGATCAATGCGGCCGACGTCGAACCCGCCATCGAGGCCGGCGTCTCGGGGATCGTGGTGTCGAACCATGGAGGCCGGCAGCTCGACGGCTGCGAGCCGACGCTGGCCGCGCTCCCCAACGTGGTCGAGGCGGCGGCGGGACGCGTCGAGGTGTACGTGGACGGAGGTGTGCGGCGCGGAACCGACGTCGTGAAGGCGCTCGCGCTCGGAGCGCGCGCGGTGCTCATCGGGCGCCCCATCGTCTGGGGTCTCGCGGCCGCTGGCCAGGCCGGTGTGGCGACGGCGCTCGAGATGCTGCGGAGCGAGCTCGCGATGGCCTTGGCGCTCTGTGGGTGCCCCACGATCGACGCGATCGGGCGCGAGCTGGTCGTAACACGCTTCGCGCCGGAGCCCCTTCAACGCGCTTGACCCCCTCCGGGACCGGGCGCACGCTTGAACCATGCGCTCCGAGATCTCCATCCATATCAATGCCCCGCCCGACGTCGTCTACTCGCTCGTGTCCGACCTCGACCGCTGGGAGCAATGGCTCTCGCACTATCGCTACGTCCGGATTCTGGACCGCGACGGCGATGGCGTGCGCGCGGCCATGAGCGCCTGGCGCGGGCCGATCCCCGTCTTCTGGCACGCGGTGCAGAAGGCGGAATCGGCGACCCGCACGATCCGCTTCCGCCATGTGCGCGGGATCACGACGGGCATGGACGTGCTCTGGACCATCGAGCCCGAGGAGAACGGGACGCGGGCGAAGATCCTGCACGATCTCGATCTCAAGTGGCCGGTGATCGGACCGTGGTTCGCCGACCACGTGATCTCGCGAGGCTTCATCGAGCCGATCGCGGGGCGCACGCTCAGGAGCTTCAAGAACATCGCGGAGCTGATTTGAGCGAAGGCCCCCATCCTAGACGTGCGGTGGTCACGGGCCTCGGCCTGGTCACGCCCATCGGGATCGGCGTGTCCTCGTTCTGGGAAGGGGTGACCACCGGGCGCCAGGGCGTCCGCCCCCTCACGCGCTTCGACGCCTCCGAGCTCCGCACTCGCATCGCCGGCCAGGTGGACGACTTCGATCCGCTCGATCACGTGGACGGCCGTCGGAAGAACCGCCTCGACCGCTTCGCCCACTTCTCCATCGCCGCGACGCGCATGGCGCTGGAGGATGCCGGCCTCACGATCGGCACGAACGGCACGCCGAACGGCATCGCGTCGGACCGGGCGGGATCGGCCATTGGCTCCGCGCTCGGCGGCTTGCCCGGGTCCGAGATGGACCATGCCGAGTTCCTCGAGCGGGGGCCACGCTCCATTCCCGCGAGCCTCGCGCTCCGCGTCTACGCGGGCGCCGGCGCGTGCAACGTGGCGATCGAGTTCGGCGTGCGCGGCCCTGCGCTCGGCAATTCGAACTCCTGCGCGTCCGGCGCGATCGCGATCGGCACGGCGCTCTCTATGATTCGAAGCGGCGAGCTGGATGCCGTGATCGCGGGGGGCGTCGAGGCGCCGCTCGCACCGCTCACGTTCGCCTCGTTCACGGTGATCCGAGCCATGTCGACCGCCAACGAGGTGCCGGGCGAGGCCTCGCGACCGTTCGACGCGCGGCGCGACGGTTTCGTGATGGCCGAGGCCGGGGCCATCCTGATCCTCGAGGAGATGGGGCACGCCGTGCGGCGCGGCGCGCGGATCTACGCGGAGCTCCGGGGATTCGCGAGCACGAACGACGCGCACCACATGACCGCTCCGCATCCGGAGGGGCTCGGCGCGCGCATGGCCATGCGGAAGGCGCTCGGCGACGCTCGCCTCTCGACCGAGGAGGTCGAGCTCATCAACGCCCACGGATCGTCGACGCTACTCAACGACCGGATCGAGACCTTCGCGATCAAGGAGGTGTTCGGCGATCGTGCGCGGCGAATCCCCGTGAGCGGGACGAAGGGGATGCATGCGCACGCGCTCGGCGCGTCGGGAGCCGTGGAGGCGGCGATCGCGGCGCTCTCGATCCACGAGGGATGGGTTCCCTCGACGACGAATCTGCGCCAGCCCGATCCGGAGTGCGATCTCGACTACGTGCCGGGGGCGGGGCGCCGCGCGACGGTGCGAACCGTGCTCTCGAATTCGTTCGGGTTCGGAGGCACGAACGCATGCCTCGTCTTCAGCGGCGTGTCGTAGGCGTCGGCGGCGCGCGTCAGCGCCGTGTCGCGAGCCCCAGATTGGTCGCGACCCAGAGGTCCTCGTCCCGCTCGTTCAGCTTGGTGAAGTAGAGGGACTTGCCGTCCGCCGACCAGGTCGGCTTCATGCATCCCCCCATGTTCGTGAGCGGGAACGCCTTTCGCGTCACGACATCGATCACCCAGATGTTCTGGACGCCGTTCGCATTCCGGCCGAACGCGATCCACTTTCCGTCGGGAGACCACGAAGGCCAGGTGTCTTCCGCGGTCCCCTGCTCGGCCGCCGAGATCCCGGTGAGCTTCGTCTCGGAGCCTCCACCCGCGGGAATCTTGTAGACGCGGAACTGCGAGAAGAGCGCGCTCTGCTTCGTCTGCATGCCGTTACCCACGTTCACCGTGCGCGTCGAGTCGAAGTCCTTGGCAACGTAGGCGACCCACTTGCCGTCCGGCGACCAGACCGGGTGCCCGGGGCTTCCCTTGCTGTGCGTGAGCTGGCGCGCGGGCGGCCCGTTGATCTCTCCGGCCGCCGTCATCATGTAGAGATTGAATCCATAGAGTGAATTGGGATCGCCTCGGCTCGAGGGGAAGCAGATCCGCTGGCCATCCGGCGAATAGACCGGAAACCGCTGGCTGCCCGCGGCGCGCGAGAGCGGTTTGGGCTTCGCTCCCCCGGCGAACGGAATCGCGTAGATGTTGTAGGGCCCCGAGCGCGTGGAGACGAAGAGGATCGTCTTGCTGTCGGGAGACCACGTCGGGGTCATGACGCGGCACGGCATCCGCCGTCCCTGCGAGCTCACCGAATCGGGCTCCGAGGTGACCTTCCGCGGCGTCCCGCCCCCGGCGGGCATCACCCAGATCTGGCTCGAGCCGCTCCGGTTGCTCTGGAACGCGATCCACTTCCCGTCCGGAGAGGGGGCGGGATCGGTGTCGGTGACCTTCGGATTCTGGAGAAGGGGCTTGTACTGAATGGCTTGCGCCCGCACGGACGAAGCGCCGAGCACGGCGAGAAGGGCGAGAAGGAGCGTGACGATACGCGGACGATTCATAGGGTTCCTCTTCGTGAACCCGCGAGCGCCCAATCGGTTCCGGCGTTCACGGGCGCGGAGTGAAGCCTTCACCCGCCGTCAGGATTTCGTAGGACGCCACGCTCAGCGCGTGGCGGCGGAGCTGACTCCAGGGACGATCTAAAAGGTAGCACTTGAGGAGCGCCAGCACGACTTGGTGGGACACGACGGCGACGAGCCCGTCCTTCTCCTCGTGCTTGGCGAGGATCTCGCGCATGACCTGGACCGCGCGCTCGTGCACGGCTTGAAGCGACTCGCCCCCGGGGAGCGTCACGGCGGTGGGATCGTCGCGCCACTTCAGATAGAGCGGCAGGTCGGGCAGCTCCGACTCGAGCATTCCTTCCCAGTCCCCGTGGTCGATCTCGTTGAGGCGAGGATCGGTGACCACGCCGAGCGAGTGCGGACCGGCCACGTACGACGCGGTCTCGAGGGCGCGAGGCAGCGCGCTCGAATAGACGGCCTGGAGCGGCACTTCCCAGAGGAGGCGCGAGAGCGCGCGGGCTTGCTCGCGGCCGGCGTCATTGATGGAAGCGCCCTGGCTTCCCTGCACGCGCCGCTCGCGATTCCAGTCGGTCTCGCCATGGCGCACGAAGACGATGTCCCGGCCGGCCGACATGGAGTCGCGGACTAGATCCGCTCGTCCCGAACGAGGATTTCCGCGTTCAGGATGGCCGCGCCCGCGGCGCCGCGAATCGTGTTGTGGCCGACCGCCTCGAACTTCCATTCGAGGACGGGACAAGGGCGGAGCCGTCCGACCGTGACGCCCATGCCGCCCGCGCGCTCGGCATCGAGCCGGGGCTGCGGACGGTCCTCCTCGGGACGCGCTTCGATGGGCTGGTCGGGAGCGCTCGGGAGTCCGAGCTTCTGGAGCGGGCGGAAGCCCTCCCACGCGTCGAGGATCCGCTTCCGCGTGGTGCGCGTCTTCAAGCGCAGGCTGATGGCCATCTGGTGACCATCCAATACCGCCACGCGATGGCAGAGCGCGCTCACCGGGAATTCCGCGTGCGCGATTCCCTTCGGGCCGATGCGCCCCAGGATCTTCTGCGTCTCGCTCTCGATCTTGCCCTCTTCCCCGGAGATGAACGGAACGACGTTCCCGAGGATGTCGAGCGAGGGGACGCCGGGATAGCCTGCGCCGCTCGTGGCCTGGAACGTGGTGACGATCGCCGCGTCGACGCCGAACGCTCGATGGAGCGGGGCCAGCGCCATCGCGATCACGATCGTCGAGCAGTTGGGATTCGTGACGAGGCCGCCGCCATTCTTGTAGGCCTGCAGATCGAGGAGCTTCATGTGATCCCGGTTCACCTCCGGGATCGCGAGCGGCACCATCGGGTCCATGCGGTGGTTGCGCGCGTTCGACGACACGAAGTGTCCACGGCTCGCGTACTCATGCTCGAGCTCGCCCGCCACCGACGCGTCGAGGGCCGAGAAGAGGACGCGGCCCTGGAGCTTGTCCCCGGGCGCGCGCACGCGGAGCTTGGCGACGCCGGGCGGGATGCGCGTCGTGAGCTTCCAGCGAGAGCCGACGGCTTCGGCGTAGGGCTTGCCCGCGCTCTGGTCGGAGGCCAGGACCTCGACGATCTCGAACCAGGGATGCCCTTCGAGCAGCTGGACGAACCGCTGCCCGACCGTTCCCGTACCGCCGAGCACGGCGACCGGGATCTTCCTGCGCGGGGGCGGCGCGACCTGTTTTCGCCCCGAACTCGTTGCGGCGGCTCGCTTTCTTGACGGCATAGACCTCGGATGATACGGTTCCCCGCGCGTTTGCCGCAACGTCATTCCCACTCCTCGGGGCCTCCGCTTGATCCCTCGAATTGCATCGGCGCTCCGTTCGCCTGCCTCGCGCCCACTCGCCGCCGCGGTCGTCCTCGCGCTCGCGGGGGCGCTTCTGGCATGCGGTCCCGCCTTCGCTCAGGCGCTCCTCGAGCCGATCCCGCCCGGGGCCGAGTTCTCGTCGGTCACGCTCGTGCCGGGGGTTCCGACGCCGGTCGGCGTGAACGTGCAGGAGCTGAACGGCATCGCGGCCACCCTCACCAGTGCCCGCGCGGATTTCTACGCGGCTCCGCTCCCCCCGGGTCACTACGGATTCTCGGTCGCTCCACTCCGTTCCATGACGATTCCGTTCCACGCGTCAATCCCGCGCCGGGGCACCGCGCGGCTCAACGTTCCCGTCACGCTGCCGCCTGACCTCGCGAAGCAGACGCCCGACGGGATCCTTGGATTTGGGCTCGTCTTCGAGGGCACGGACGAGCTGGGCTTGCCGGTGTCGTTCCAGGCGATCTCGGGAAGCGTCGGTTCGCCGGTCGACTCACTGACTGCGGTCGCGCCCCTTCAGGTCGTCCCGGCGATGGCGTCGAATCTCGCGATCCAGTCGATTGCGCTCGAGCGACCGCTCCCGGGTGCGGCTTACGCCGCCGGGGACACCGTGCGCGTGCGCGCCGTGGTCACGGGATTCGGGACGGGCAGCTTCCGCGTGCTCGTGACGATGGATGGCGATCCGGTCGCGATGGAAAACGGCTACATGGAATCGGGGCGGCCGGTCACGATCGAGCCGCGCGGGCCGATGCCGTCGCGTCGGCTGGGCGAGCACCTGCTCCACGTGATCGTCGAGTGGCCGCAGAACGTCGCGGCGCGCCCGGTCACGGTCGTCTGCATGCCGCCGCCTTCGGGCATTGCGCCGCCGCCGAAGCCCGAGGAGGCCGATACGCTCCAGACCGAGGTCGTGCCGCCGCGCCCGCCGTCAGCGTTCACGCTCGACGCCACCTACCTCGCGATC
>DASTKC010000105.1:0-3528 GCA_035716085.1 Candidatus Eiseniibacteriota bacterium
CCGAACTGCTACTCTTTATGGCGGCTAGGGCACAGCACGTGTCCGAGCGGATCCGGCCCGCCCTCGAAGCGGGTCAGGTCGTTGTGTGCGATCGTTTTACGGACGCTACGCTCGCGTATCAGGGGGGCGGGCGCGCCGTTCCGCGGGACCTCTTGGAACGCCTCAACGAGGCGGCCACCGGGGGGCTCCGACCGGACCGGACCTACCTCCTCGACGTCGACGTCGCGACCGGGGTCGCCCGTGCGGGCGGCCGCGCCGGTCAGAAGCGCGACCGGATCGAGAGCGAGGACGCCGCCTTCTTCGAGTCGGTGCGCCGGCGCTACGTCGATCTGGCCATGGAAGATCCGGAGCGGATCTTGCTCTTACGGGGTACTGACTCCCGAGAGGATTTGGCGCGTCAAATGCTATTAGACGCGCTCACGCTGCTCCGCAGCCGGAACATTCAGCCATCGAGGACTTCCACATGAACGCAAGGCAAGGATTCGCGGTGATCGTCCTGGTCACGGCTTTGATCGCCGGGACCTGGGCCGTCGGGAGGGTCCAGGAGACCTCCGACAACACGTACGCGAACATCGAACGATTCATCCAGGTCCTCAGCAAGGTTCGCGACCATTACGTGGAGCCGGTCACCACGGACAAGCTGATGGATTCGGCCATTCGCGGCATGCTTCGGACCCTCGATCCCTACTCGCAGTACCTGGACAAGGACGAGGCCGAGCGCCTCGAAACGACCACCCACGGCTCCTTCGGCGGCATCGGGATCTCGATCGGCATCCGCGACAGCTGGGTGACGGTGATCTCGCCCATCGAGGGCACGCCCGCATGGCGGGCCGGGATCCAGGGGGGCGACCGGATCATCAAGATCGACGGAGCGTCCACGGAGGGCCTGTCCCTCGACGACGCCATGAAGAAGATGCGCGGCGACAAGGGAACCAAGGTCGAGCTCTCGATCTTCCGCGAGGGCCGCGACAAGCCGATGGACTTCTCCATCACGCGCGACATCATCCAGATCAAGAGCGTGCCCTACGCGGGCGTCCTCAATAACGGCGTCGGCTACATCCGCCTCTCCAATTTCTCCGAGCGGAGCCGGGACGAGATCGACGACGCGCTCGCCAAGATCGAGAAGCAGAATCCACGCGGGCTGATCCTCGACCTCCGGTACAACCCGGGCGGTCTCCTGTCGCAGGCGGTCGAGGTGTCCGAGGAATTCGCGCCGCGCGGCAAGAAGATCGTCTTCACGCGCGGCCGGGACGCGACGCAGAACCGCGACTTCTACTCGTCGTCCACGGAGCCGCACCAGAAGTATCCGCTCATCGTGCTCGTGAACCAGTGGACCGCCAGCGCGTCGGAGATCGTGTCGGGCGCCGTGCAGGATCTCGACCTCGGCGTCGTGGTCGGACGGAGCACGTTCGGCAAGGGGCTCGTCCAGACCGTGATCCCGCTCACGCGCAGCGTGCGCGGCCCGAAGCTCAAGCTGACGACGGCGAAGTACTACACGCCGAGCGGCCGCTGCATCCAGAAGGAGGAGCAGCTCAAGGACGGCGCCCTGGCCGACAGCGACGATGACGACGACAGCCAGACCGCGGACCTCCCGGACTCGCTCCGGGTGAAGAAGCCGCTCCCCGAGTACAAGACCGAGATGGGGCGCACCGTGTACGGCGGCGGCGGGATCGTTCCGGACATCGAGCTCGAGGAAGTGAAGTACCCGCACCTGGTCGAGGACCTCGAGTCCAAGCAGACCTTCTTCAAGTACGCGGTCAAGTACGCGACCAAGCACAAGGATCCGCCCGCGAACTACGCGATCACGCCGGCCATGCGCGAAGAGTTCATGACCATGGTCAAGGCGGACAAGATCGAGGTCGCGGCGGACTCGCTGGCGATGGCGCAGAAGTTCATCGACACCGGCATGCGGCGCGAGCTCGCGCGGCGCTACGCCGGGGACGAGGAAGCCTACAGGGTCGCGCTCGAGGACGATCAGCAGGTCCGCGAAGCGGCCTCGCTCATCGACAAGGCGGCGACCTTGCCGAAGCTCCTCGCGCTCGCGAACGAGATGAGCAAGTCGCGCGCGTCGGGCAATCCGGACAAGACGCCGAGCGTCCACTAGCGGATGCAGGCTGGTGACGTCCGACTGAAAGGGAGAGTTCTGCTGTCGCCGCTCTGCGGCGTCACGGACTCTCCCTTTCGCATGCTCGCGAAGCGCCATGGCGCCGCCATGGTCTTCTGCGAGATGACCTCCTCCGACGGCCTCGTCCGGAAGAATCCCAAGACCTTCGAGCTGCTCGAGTACCGCCCCGAGGAGCGCCCCATCGGCGCACAGCTCTGCGGCGCCGATCCGGTCGTCATGGCCGACGCCGCGCGGATGTGCGCCGACCTCGGCTTCGACACGCTCGACCTCAACTACGGCTGCCCCGTCCGCAAGGTGATCGCGCGCGAGGCGGGGGCGGCCATGCTCACCGACATGGATCGCCTCGAGCGCGTCACGACCGCGGTCGTGAACGCGGTGCCGCACCTTCCCGTCACCGCGAAGATCCGGATCGGCTGGGACCAGAACTCCACCAACGCCCCCGACGTGGCGAAAGTGCTCGAGCGATCGGGCGTCCGCTGGATCGCGGTGCACGCGCGGGCGCGCTCCGAGAAGTTCGGGGGAAAAGCGCACTGGGAAGTGATCGGCCACGTGAAGGAAGCCACGTCGATTCCCGTGATCGGGAATGGCGACGTGAAGACCCCCGAGGACGCGCTCCGGATGGTCCAGGAGACCGGCTGCGACGGCGTGATGGTGGGACGCGGCTCGTTCGGCAATCCCTGGCTCTTCGGCCGCGCGCAGCGTTTGCTCGAAGGGCTCGACCCGGGTCCCGAGCCCACGCCTCGCGAGCGCATCACGACCGCGATCGCGCACCTACACGATCTGGCGCGGAAGAAGGGGGACTACGCCGCCGTGCTCATGCGCAAGCACGTGGCGTGGTACGTGCGCGGGCTCTACGACAACTCCACCCTTTGCCGGAAGATCAACCACGCGCAGAATCCCGCCGAGACGGAGGCGCTCCTCCTCGAGTATCTCGACATGCTGGAGCGTCACCCTGAGCCCGTCCTCGCCGTAGCGTCGCCCGGGAACGGCCACGGACCGGACGGCGACGAGGCGAACGGGAATGGATCCGGCGACTCTACGTAAGCTTCTCGAGAACGTCCGCCGCGGGACGCTGAGTCCCGCGCGCGCCCTCGACGAGCTGGCCCGGCTCCCCTTCGAAACCGCCGGCCCCGCGCTCGTCGACCATCACCGCGCCCTCAGGCAGCATCTCCCCGAAGTCATCCTCGGCCAGGGAAAGACCGTGGCGCAGTGCGTGACGATCGCGCGCGCCGTGGTGAAGAAGAGCCGGCGATGCCTCGCCACGCGCGTGAATCGCGAGCAGGCGGAGGCGCTGCTCGAGGAGTTCGGGGAGGACGCGCGCTGGAACGAGACGGCTCGGGTGGTGGCCATCGAGACGGCGCGGCGCGCTGTACGGCGCGGCGCGAGCTCCAAGGCGAAGGCAC